>NZ_JBEYWK010000018.1:0-173214 GCF_040644415.1 Streptomyces sp. NPDC046985 | reverse complement strand
AGGGGACGCGGGTGAGCTTCGCTCGGCGGTTGGCGTTGGCCCGCTCAAGGCGTTCCTCAGCAGCACCGATGACCTCGTCCGGCTCGAGCTCCGGTCCGTGCCGCACCGCCGTACGCCTTCTCCGAGGCTCTTCGGCCTGGGCTGTGCCCTGATCCGGCCGGGTCAGGCGTCGGCGGGGGCGCCGCCGGTCGCGGGCGGGGCGGTCCGCGCGCGCTCCAGGGCGGCGTCGACGGCGGCGTCCTCCTTGGCCTTGGCGGCCCCGCCCTGGGTCTTCACGATCACTCTGACCAGTGCGATGAAGAACGCGGCCATGACGACCGGCGGAAGAAGCGCGGAGACGTATTCCATGGCTCCAGAGTAGCCACGGCGACGGGACAAACAGGGGCGGGGTGGTCGTGGCGAGGCACGCGGCGCGGCTACACGGCCGCGAGCTGCTCCGGGTCCGGCGAGGGCGGGGAGGGCCGGCGAGGCGGGAAGACCTCGCCCGGGGTGGGCACGGGGCGCCGGGGCGGCTGCGGGGCCTGCGGGCCGGACGGCCGGGCGGGCCGGTCGGGGGTCGGGCGCTCGCCCGGCTTGGGCGCGGGGGCGGGCTTACGGGGCGGCTCCTTTCCGGCGCCGCGACAGCCCGGCACGGACGCCGCAGGCGCCAGGACGGCCGCGAGAGGCGCGGGAACGGCCCCTGGAAGCGCGGGGAGGGGGCGCAGGGGGCCGCGGGAGGCCGGGACGGTCGCGGGGGCCGTCTGCTCCCGGCAGCGGCGCAGGAGGGCGGCGGCGGCCGGGGCGCCGCGCAGGGCGCCCAGCGCGGCGAGGTCGTCCGGTCCCGGCAGGTAACCGGCGCCCAGGGCCTCGTCCAGGAGCGCGCAGTAACCGGCGGCCGTGCCGGGCAGCGCGTCGCGGTAGCGGGCGAGGTCGGCCAGCAGGAACGCGCGCAGCCGGGCCGCCTCGCGCATCGCCTCGTCGAGCGATGCGGCCAGGCGCAGGCAGTCCTGCACGTCCTCGACGCGGGCGGGGCGCAGGCAGAGGGCGACGGCGAGGGCGCGGCGGAGCACACGCAGCTCCTCCGCGCCGAACGCCATGCCGCCGCGGGTTCCGTATGGCGTGGGCATAGGGCCGACCATACGCGCTAATCAGACAAACTCGACATAAGGCGCGTCCGTGGCGTAAGGACGTGGTCCGGCGGACGGGGCGTACGGGCGCGCTCTGGCATCCGGGGCGTACGGGCGCCCCGTGGTCACGTCGGCCCGCCCCGATCGGCGCCGAACCGCGCCGACCTACGCCGCCGCCCCGCCCCACCCCGCCCCGACTCGCGCCGACAGGGAGGCGCACGCCGCGGCGTCCCGCCTCACCTGCGCGCCATGTTCCGTTCGTAGACCAGGCGCAGGCCGATCAGCGTCAGCCAGGGCTCGTGCTCGTCGATCGCCGCGGACTCGCCGAGCACCATCGGCGCCAGGCCGCCGGTCGCGATCACGGTGACGTCCTCGGGGTCGTCGGCCAGCTCGCGGGCCATCCGGCTCACCACTCCGTCGACCTGCCCGGCGAACCCGTAGACGATGCCCGCCTGCATGGCCTCGACCGTGTTCTTGCCGATCACGCTGCGCGGCCGGGCCACCTCGATCTTGCGGAGCTGGGCGCCCTTGACGCCGAGCGCCTCGACGGAGATCTCGATGCCGGGGGCGATGACGCCGCCGACGTACTCCCCGCGCGCGGAGACCGCGTCGAACGTCGTCGCGGTGCCGAAGTCCACGACCACCGCCGGGCCGCCGTACAGCTCGACGGCCGCGACCGCGTTGACGATGCGGTCCGCGCCGACCTCCTTGGGGTGGTCGGTCAGGATCGGCACGCCCGTCTTGACGCCCGGCTCGACCAGGACGGCCGGCACGTCGCCGTAGTAGCGCCGCGTCACCTCGCGCAGCTCGTGCAGCACCGAGGGCACGGTGGCGCAGATCGCGATGCCGTCCACGCCGTCGCTCAGGTCGTCGCCGAGCAGCGGGTGCATGCCCATCAGGCCCCGCAGCAGCACGGCCAGTTCGTCGGCCGTGCGGCGGGCGTCGGTGGAGATCCGCCAGTGCTCGACGATGTCCTCCCCGTCGAACAGGCCGAGGACCGTGTGGGTGTTGCCCACGTCGATGGTCAGGAGCATGGCGTCCCTACTCCGCCCCGCGCAGGTCCAGGCCGACGTCCAGGATCGGCGAGGAGTGGGTGAGGGCGCCGACGGCCAGGAAGTCGACGCCGGTCTCGGCGTACTCCCGCGCGTTGTCCAGCGCGAGCCGCCCCGACGCCTCGAGCAGCGCCCGGCCGTGCACGATCGACACGGCCTCCTCGCACTCGCCGGGCGTGAAGTTGTCCAAAAGGATCAGGTCGGCGCCCGCGTCCACCGCCTCGCGCAACTGGTGCAAGGTGTCGACCTCGACCTCGATCGGCAGCTCCGGGAAGGCCTCCCGCACGGCCTGGAACGCCTGGGCCACGCCGCCCGCGGCGATCACGTGGTTGTCCTTGACCAGGGCCGCGTCGGACAGCGACATGCGGTGGTTGACGCCGCCGCCGCAGCGGACGGCGAACTTCTCCAGGGAGCGCAGGCCGGGCGTCGTCTTGCGGGTGTCGCGCACCTTGGTCCCGGTGCCCTCCAGCACGTCCGCCCAGGCGCGCGCGGCGGTCGCGATGCCGGACATCCTGCACAGCAGGTTCAGCGCGCTGCGCTCGGCGGTCAGCAGGTCGCGCGTGCGCGTGGTGACCGACAGCAGCTTCTGCCCGGCCTCGACCCGGTCGCCGTCCTCGACGTGCCGCTCGACCTCGAACTCGTCCGTGCAGACCACGGAGAGGACCGCCTCGGCGACCCGGAGCCCGGCCGCCACGCCGGCCTGCCGCGCGGTGAAGTCGCCGGTGGCGACGGCGTCTTCGGGGATGGTCGCCACGGTCGTCACGTCCACGCCGTGGTCCAGGTCCTCCTGGATCGCCAGGTAGGCGACGTCCTCGACCTCCAGGGGGTCGAGTCCGGCGTCGGCCAGGAGCTGGGCGAGCGCGGGGTCGAGGCCGCACTCCTGCTCCTCGTGGCCCTCGTAGTCCCCGTGCGCGTCGTGCTCGTCGTGCGGGTCCGCGCCGCAGCCGCAGCCGTCGCCGCAGCCGCCGTAGGGGGCGAGGGGAAGGTCGTCGGTGCTCACGTGTGTCACTGCTCCTGGGGACGGCGAGGCGCGGACGCCTCGGGGCGGGTCGGGGGGAAGTGGGCGGATTCCGTCGTGCGCACGACCGGTGCGAAGACGGACGGCGGACCGGGGTCGAGCCGTACGACGATGTGGCGCCGCCAGCGGGCGTCGTCGCGCTCGGCGCGGTCCTCGCGCCAGTGGCAGCCGCGGGTCTCCTCGCGCATCCGCGCGGCGGCGACCAGCACGCGGGCCACGCACAGCAGGTTGGCGGCCTCCCAGGCGTCCACGCCCGGCTCGGCGGCCTTGCGGCCGTCGTCGAGGGCGTCCAGCGCCCGCGTCTGAAGCCGCTCCAGCCGGTCGGCGGCCTCGGCCAGGGACGCGGCGGAGCGCAGCACGCCCGCGCCCTCGGTCATGATCCGCTGGATCGCGAACCGTGCCTCGGGGGCGAGCGGCGGATGCACGGCCGGGGCTGGCGACTCCCCGTGGGCGGCCGGGGGCCGCGGCACGCGCGCGGGCAGCGCGCCGGCCGCCCGCTCGCGGGCGATGTCGGCGGCGATCCGCTCGGCGTAGACCAGGCCCTCCAGGAGGGAGTTGGAGGCCAGCCGGTTGGCGCCGTGGACGCCGGTGCAGGCGACCTCTCCGCACGCGTACAGGCCCGGCACGGTGGTCCGGCCGCGGGAGTCGGCGCGCACGCCCCCGGAGGCGTAGTGGGCGGCCGGGGCGACCGGCACCGGCTCGGTGACCGGGTCGATGCCGTGAGCGCGGCAGGCGGCCAGGATGGTGGGGAAGCGGCGCTCCCACATCGCGGCGCCGAAGTGCCGGGCGTCCAGGAACATGTGCTCGGCGCCCTGCTCCTGCATCCGCCGCGTGATGCCCTTGGCGACGATGTCCCGGGGCGCCAGCTCGGCCAGCTCGTGCTGTCCCACCATGAAGCGCACGCCGTCGGCGTCGACCAGGTGGGCGCCCTCGCCGCGCACCGCCTCCGAGACCAGGGGCTGCTGGCCCTCGGCGTCCGCGCCGAGGAAGAGCACGGTCGGATGGAACTGGACGAACTCCAGGTCGGAGACCTCCGCCCCGGCGCGCAGCGCGAGCGCCACGCCGTCGCCGGTGGACACCGGCGGGTTGGTGGTCGCGGAGAAGACCTGGCCCATGCCGCCGGTCGCCAGCACCACGGCGGGCGCGTGCACGGCGCCCACGCCGTCGTGCTGGCCCTCGCCCATGACGTGCAGGCTCACGCCCGCGGTACGGCCCTCGGCGTCCGTGAGCAGGTCCAGGACGAGCGCGTTCTCGACGGTGCGCAGCCCGCGCGCGCGGACGGCCTCGACCAGCGCGCGGGAGATCTCCGCGCCGGTCGCGTCGCCGCCCGCGTGGGCGATCCGGCGGCGGTGGTGGCCGCCTTCCCGGGTGAGCTGGATGTCCCCCTCGGCGTCGGTGTCGAAGTGCGCGCCGGTGGAGATCAGCCGCCGCACGGCGCCGGGTCCCTCGGTGACGAGGATCCGCACGGCCTCCTCGTCGCACAGGCCGGCGCCGGCCACCAGGGTGTCGTCCAGGTGCTGTTCGGGGGTGTCGCCGTCACCGAGGGCGGCGGCGATGCCGCCCTGGGCCCAGCGGGTGGAGCCGTCGTCCAGGCGGGCCTTGGTGACGACGACCGTGTGCAGTCCGGCGGCCTCGCAGCGCAGGGCTGCGGTCAGCCCGGCCACGCCGGAGCCGACGACCACGACGTCCGCGGTGACGGACCAGCCGGGCTCGGGCGCGTGCAGTCGTACGCCTGTGCCGGTCACGAGGCGGCTCCCTGGGTTCCGGGCGCCAGAGGGGCGCCGAAAGTGAGCGGCAGGTTGTCGATCAGCCGGGTCGCGCCCACCCGGGCGGCGACGGCGAGGACGGCCTCGCCGGTGAAGTCGTCCCCGATCTCGGTGAAGTCGGAGGGGTCGACCAGGGCCAGGTAGTCGAGTTCGAGCGGCGGGACGAGGCGGGCGGCCTCGTCCAGGACCGTCCGGCCCGCGGCCCGGACGGCGGCGGCGCAGGGGGTCGCGCGGGCGACGGCGGCGGCGTCGGCCGCGGCGCGGGACTCCCCGATCGCGCTCAGGGCCTCGGCCCGCGCGCGCGTGGAGGGCACTTCGCGGGCCCGCGCGCGCAGCGCCTCCTGGGCGGCGTGCCGGTCGCGGCCGGCGAACAGGGCGCGGGACAGGGCGAGCGCGGTGTGCCGCTCCGCGGCGGACAGGTAGCGGTTGCGGCTGGACAGGGCCAGGCCGTCGTCCTCGCGCACGGTCGGCACGGCGACGATCTCCACGCCGAAGTTCAGATCGCGCACCATGCGGCGGATCAGGGCGAGCTGCTGGGCGTCCTTCTGGCCGTAGAGGGCGGCGTCGGGGCGGGTCAGGTGCAGCAGCTTGGCGACGACGGTGAGCATGCCGTCGAAGTGGCCCGGCCGCGCGGCGCCCTCCAGGCGCTCGCCCATCGGCCCGGCGCCGATGCGGACCTGGGGGTCGCCGCCCGGGTAGACCTCCTGCGCCGACGGCGCGAACACGACGTCGGCGCCCGCCTGCTCGGCGACCTTGAGGTCCGCCTCCAGGGTGCGCGGGTAGCGGTCGAGGTCCTCGCCCGCGCCGAACTGGAGCGGGTTGACGAAGACGGTGACGACGACCTCGCCGTCGCTCCCGGCTATCCTGCGCGCGCCGCGGATCAGGGTGGCGTGGCCCTCGTGCAGGGCGCCCATGGTCATCACGACGGCACGGCGGCCGCGCCGCTCGCGCGCGTGCAGCTCGTCGGCGGTGCGCAGCAGGGCTGTGGTCATCGGGCGTCTCCGTTCTCGGGCGCCGGGGTCGTCGGGCAGCCCTCTCCTGCGTGGTGCGGCGCCGCCTGGTCCGCCGAGTGCCCCGGGGACGCGGGCGCGATCCGGCGGCCGGGCCCTGTCGCGCGGGTCATCGGCCGTCCCTGTCTTCGCGGTCTTCGCGGTCGTCGCGGTCGTCGGCGTCGTCGCCATGGTCGCCGCCGTCGTCGCGGCCGTCACCGCCGACGTCAGGGCCGCGGCCGTCGCGGCCTCCGGGAGCGCGGCGGGGGCCGTCGGCGCCGTCAGGGCCTTCGGCGAGGACGTCCAGCAGGTCCTCGGCCAGCTCCGGCTTCAGCAGGCCGTGCGCGAGCGCGCGGTCCGCCGTGGCGCGGGCCATCGCGAGGTACCCGGAGACGGCCTGCGGGGCGTGCCGGCGCAGCTCGGCGACGTGGGCGGCCACCGTGCCCGCGTCGCCGCGCGCCACGGGGCCGGTCAGGGCGGCGTCGCCGGAGCGCAGGGCGTTGTCCAGAGCGGCGCCCAGCAACGGGCCGAGCATCCGGGCGGGCGCGCTCACGCCGGACTCGCTCAGCAGCTCCATGGCCTGGGCGACCAGGGTGACCAGGTGGTTGGCGCCCAGAGCGAGGGCGGCGTGGTAGAGCGGGCGCATGTCCTCAGCGATCCACTCCGGCTCGCCGCCCATCTCGATGACCAGGGCCTCGGCGGCCAGCCGCAGCTCCTCGGGGGCGGTGACGCCGAACGAGCATCCGGCCAGCCGCTGCACGTCCACCGGGGTCCCGGTGAAGGTCATCGCCGGGTGCAGGGCCAACGGCAGCGCGCCCGCGCGCAGGGCGGGGTCCAGCACCTTCGCGCCGTACCGTCCGGAGGTATGCACGAGGAGCTGGCCGGGCCGCACGGCGCCGGTCTCGGCGAGGCCCGTGACCAGCCCGGCCAGGGCGTCGTCGGGGACGGTCAGCAGGACCAGCTCGGAGCGCCGCAGCACCTCCGCGGGCGACACCAGGGGGACGCCGGGGAGCATCTGCTCGGCGCGCCTCTGGGAGGCGTCGGAGACCCCGGAGACGGCCACCGGCCGGTGGCCGGCGAGCCGCAGGGACGCGGCGAGCGCGGGGCCCACCCGGCCGGCGCCGACGACGCCGACGGCGAGCCGCGCGGGGCGGTCCCTGGGGTCTGGCTGTTGGCTTGTACTCACGCGACGGCGGCCTTCCCGTTCCAGTCCGCTCGGGGTACCGGACGATTTCTCGTCATGTTAACGCTATAGGTCCCCGGGAAGCTTCGCCGTCCACAGACCGCGCCCGGCGCCGTCCACGGGCGGGGGACGGCGTTGTCCACAGGCGGGGGACGGCGCCCGGTGCGGCCGGGCGATGTGGGGCTGTCCACCGGCGTCCGCGCGCGGCATGATCGCGGGCATGAGCGATACGGCGCAGCAGACGGAGCCGGCCGGCGAGAGCGGGGCGGTCCCGGACGAGGAGCGAGGCCGGGCCGGGACGGCGGTCCCGCACGAGGAACGCCGCGAGCGGCTTCGTGAACGGCGCATGAGCGCGTACCGGAGCGCGGAGCACGTGCTCGCGCGCCCCGGCTTCCGCGGCACCCTGCGGGAAGGGCTGGCGGCGCTGAAGGCGGCCGAGGACGTGTACGACCTCGACGAGCGGTCGGACGCCTACGGCGACGGCGTCGTCGAGGCCCTGGAGCGGCGGATCGCCGGCCTGCTCGGCAAGGAGGCCGCCGCCTTCTTCCCGACCGGCACCATGGCGCAGCAGGTCGCCCTGCGCTGCTGGGCGGCCCGCACCGGCGACCGGGCCGTCGCCCTGCACGCCCTTTCCCACCCCGAGGTGCACGAGCGGCACGCGCTCAGCCAGGTCAGCGGCCTGCGCCCGGTATGGGTGACGACCGAGCCCCGGCAGCCGACCGCCGCCGAGGTGCGCGACCTGGGGGAGCCCTTCGGCACGCTGATGCTCGAACTCCCGCTGCGGGACGCCGGGTTCGTCCTGCCTTCGTGGGACGAGCTGACCGAGGTCGTCGCGGCGGCGCGCGACCGCGACGCGGTGGTGCACTTCGACGGCGCGCGCCTGTGGGAGTCCACCGTGCACTTCGACCGCGCCCTGCCGGAGATCGCGGACCTGGCCGACAGCGTCTACGTCTCGCTGTACAAGTCCCTCGGCGCGTACGGCGGCGCGGCGCTCGCCGGGCCCAGGGAGCTGGTGGAGGAGGCGAAGACCTGGCGCCACCGGTACGGGGGCGCGGTCTTCCAGCAGTTCCCCACCGCCCTCACCGCACTCGCCGGACTGGAGCGGGAACTGCCCCGCCTGCCCGACTACGTGCGCCACGCGCGCGTGGTGGCCGACGCGCTGCGCGAGGGCTTCGCGGCGGCCGGGACGCCGTGGGCGCGGGTGCACCCGGACCCGCCGCACACCCACGAGTTCCAGGTGTGGCTGCCCTACGACGCCGAGGCGCTCATGGAGGCCGCGATCCACGCCGCCGAGGAGACCGGGCGGATGCTCTTCGCGGACGCCTGGACGTCACGGGGCCCCGCCCTGGCGTCCGCCGAGGTCTCCGTACGCGCCGCCGCCCTGCACTGGACGCCGGCCGACGTGCGCGACGCGGTCAGGGAGTTCACCGCCAGAGTGCGGGGCTGACCTCGCCCCGGCGCGGGGCGACCGGCTGCGCGGGACAGCGCCCTGGGCGCGCGGCACGGGGGCCGAGGCGGGCGGGGCAGCGGCCGAGGCAGGCGGGTGCCTAGGCGGGCAGGGCGGCGGCCCAGCGGGCGGTGGCGGTAGGGGGGCCGTAGGGTCGCCAGGCCCGGTGGGTCGCCCAGGCCGTTTGGGTCGCCGCGCCGTGCGGTCGCAAAAGCGGGCGGCTCACAGAGCCATGCGGCCCGAAGACTCGCACGGCCTCGAACCCTAGGGCTCGCGACCGTGCGGCTCACAGACGTACGGCTCATAGGCCGCGCACGGCTTGCCCAACGTACGGCTCACAGGCCGGGCGGCTCGCAGGCCGTAGGGCTCACGACCGTGCAGCTCGCAGACCGCTCGGTCAGCACGCCGAGCGCGCGCTCCCGCGCAGCCGCTCGCCGAGGAGACGGCCGAGGCGGCCGCGTGCCGGGCGGGCCGCCCGTGCCGTCCGGAACCGGAACCGGAACCGGCGTCCGCGCGGCTCGCGTGACGCGCGCAGCTCGCGCAGGACCTGGAGGTCGTGGCGGCCCGGAAGCGGCGGGGAGGGCTCTCCGCGCTGGCGGGCTCGGAGCATGTCGAGGAAGTACTGCTCAGTGATGCTCATGGCGTATCCCTTCTCGGGGTCTCGGGGTCTCGGGGTCTCGGGGTCTCGGGGTCCCGGGGGTCCCGGGGTCCGGGGGTCCCGGGTTCTCGGGTCCCGGGTTCTGGGACCCGGAGCGGCCGGGCGCCGCGGCTGTCCCGGCGATGACCCAGGCTGCGCCGGTCGGCGGGCGAAGTCCCGTCGATTGACCGCCGCCGTCAATCGGGGGCCTCGCTGTCAGTGGCGGCGTGCACCATGGGGGCATGAGCGTGCACATCGACATCGCGGGGCTGCGTCCGGAGCGGATCGCCGTCGTGCCGTCGCCGCTGGCCGAGCTGGGCATGGCGCTGCACGCACTGTCCGAGCCGGGGCACCACCCGGGCCTCCAGAGCTGGGTCACGGGCGTGACCGCCGGCCTCGACCCGCACCTGGCCGACCGGATGTGCGAGGCGGACTTCCTGTGGCGGACGACGTCCTCCGACCTGTTCGTGCCGGCCGCGGGCGTCCCGGGCGGGACCGCCCTGCCCGGCCAGGACCTCGCCGGTGAGCTGGACCTGCTCGACAAGCTCTCCGACCAGCAGTTCACGGAAGCAGCCCTGGAGTTCACCTGCGCCCTGGACTACGGCGCCCCCGGCCGCGGCCCGCTCGACGACCCCGTGATCCGCCGCCGCGCCCTGGACCTGGCCGCCGCGCGCGGGCCGCACCAGCTCCGCTTCACCGAGCGGCTGCTGGACGAACCGCCCCGGATCCGGGCCTGGCTGCGGCAGTTCCTCCAGGACTGCGACGAGGCGTTCTTCGCGGACGCCTGGTCACGGCTGCGCCGCCAGCTCGCGGCGGACGCCCGGCACAAGACGGAGGTGCTGCGCCGCAAGGGCCTGGCCGGGGCCTTGGCCGCGGTGTCCTCGGCGGTGGTCTTGGACGAGGCGGCCGGGACGATCACCGTGGACAAGATCGGCGCGGGCCGGGGCGCCACTGCGGGCGGCGGCCTGCTGCTCGTGCCGACGAGCCTGGGCTGGCCGCACCTGATGGTTCTTCAGCGGCGCGGCTGGACGCCGGTGCTGCACTACCCGGTCGGCTCGCCGGAGATGGCCGCCCCGCCCTCGGTGGAGCGGCTGACCCGGCGGATGACCGCGCTCTCCCACCCGGTGCGCATGCGGCTCTGCCGCAGCCTGGCCCGCAGCGCGTTCACCACCGGCGAGCTGGCCCTCGAGCTTGAGATGACGGCGCCCGAGATATCCCGGCACCTGAGCGTGCTGAAGAAGGCGGACCTGGTGACCGCGCGGCGCCGGGGCCGGTACGTGTACCACCAGCTAGACGTGACGGCGGTGGCCCGGCTGGGCAGCGACTTCCTGGAGGGCATCCTGCGCTGAGCCGCCGTCCGGACCGCCAGCCGCGCTGAGGACGCCCCCAGCCGGACCGCGAACGTTCCCCCAGCCGCACTGCGGACGGTCCCCCAGCCGCACTGCGGACGGTCCCCCAGCCGCACTGCGGACGGTCCCCCAGTCGGACCGCGAACGGCCCCCCGCCGGACCGCGGACGGTCCCCCGGCCGAACGGACGCGCCCGGCGCCGGCCGCTGCCGCCGCGCGACCGCTCAGCCGTGTCCGCCCGCCCGGACCAGCCCCGTCTCGTAGGCCAGCACCACCACCTGCACCCGGTCGCGCAGGCCCAGCTTGGTCAGGATGCGGCCCACGTGGGTCTTCACGGTCGCCTCGGACAGCACCAGCCGGGCGGCGATCTCGCCGTTCGACAGCCCCTGCGCGACCAGCACCATGACCTCGCGCTCGCGTTCGGTGAGGCGTTTCAGCTCCGCGTGCCGGGGCTGGCCGCCGCCGGCCGGCAGCATCGGCGCGAACCGGTCGAGCAGGCGGCGGGTGGTGGACGGCGCGACCACGGCGTCGCCGCTGTGCACGGCGCGGATCGCCGCGAGCAGGTCGCCGGGCGGCACGTCCTTGAGCATGAACCCGGAGGCGCCGGCCTTCAGCCCGGAGAAGGCGTACTCGTCCAGGTCGAAGGTGGTCAGGATGAGCACCTTGGGCGGGTCGGGCTCGGAGCAGATGCGCCGGGTGGTCTCCACTCCGTCCAGCTTGGGCATGCGCACGTCCATCAGGACCACGTCGACCTCGGTCGACCGCAGCTCCAGCAGGGCCTCGACGCCGTCGCCCGCCTCGGCGACGACCTCCATGTCCGGCTGGGCGGCCAGCACCATCCGGAATCCGGTGCGCAGCAGCACCTGGTCGTCGACGAGCATCACGCGGATCGCCATCGGGCTCCTCTTCTACGGCGTTCGGTTTCGGCTTCTGCGGGCGTTCGGTCCCGGCCGCGGAGGGACCGGGCACGGGTGGGGACAAGGACTCACGGGCGGGGACGAGGGCTCACGGGCGGGGACAAGGGCTAGGACAGGCGGGTAAAGGGCAGAGAGGTGAAAGGCGTCGGCGCGGGGGCGCGCGTCGGCGTCAGTGCGCCGGTTTGAGCGGCAACAGGACGCTGATGCGGAAGCCTCCCCCTGGGCGCGGCCCCGCGTCCAGGGTGCCGCCGACCATGCCGACGCGTTCGCGCATGCCGATCAGGCCGTGCCCCTGCCCGTCGGCGCCGCCCTCCTCGTACAGCTCGTGCGGGGCGCCCTTGCCGTCGTCCTCGACGAGGAGGCCGAGGCCGTCGTCGAAGTAGACCAGCCGCACGCTCGCCCCGGCCTTCGGCCCGCCGTGCTTGCGGGTGTTGGTCAGGGCCTCCTGCACGATCCGGTACGCGGTCAGCTCGACGCCGCTGGGCAGCGGGCGCGGGCTGCCCTCGACGCGGAAGTCGACCGGCAGGCCCGATCGCCGGCACTGCTCGACCAGCTCCTTGATCTGCTCCACGTCGGGCTGCGGCACGTACTCGCCGCTCTCCTGGCGCTCCCCGGTGCGCAGCACGCCGAGCAGGCGGCGCATCTCGGCGAGGGCCTGCCGTCCGGTGGAGGAGATCGTCTCCAGGGCCTGCTTCGCCTGGTCGGGCGCGGCGTCCAGCACGTAGGCGGCGCCGTCGGCCTGCACCACCATCACCGACACGTTGTGCGCCACCACGTCGTGCAGCTCGCGGGCGATCCGGGCCCGTTCGGCGGCCACCGCGACCTTGGACTGCGCCTCGCGCTCCTTCTCCAGGCGGGCGGCCCGCTCCTCCAGTTGCGCGAAGTAGGCGCGGCGGGTGCGCAGGGAGTCGCCCAGCACCCAGGCGAGCACGAAGGGCACCGTCTGGAAGACCGCCATCGCGATGCCGCCGAGCACGCTCGACTCGTGCTGCGGCCAGCGGATCTGCGCCAGCGGCGCCGCGCACATCCCGCCGGCCAGGGCGAGCCGGGACGCCCAGCGGGCGCCGATCGCGGCGGCCGTGTAGACGATCACGAGCATGGCGAAGTCGGCGGCCGTCGTCTCGACGTCCAGGACGAGCTGCACCACGCCCACGGCCCCCGCCAGCAGCACCGTCTTCTCCGGCACGCGGCGGCGCAGCGCGACCGCCGCGCACAGGACGGCGGACACCGCCAGCGTCCCGGCGAACGTCCCGCGGTGGTCCGGCGCGCCGGTGAGGCTGACCGCGCTCGCGCAGGACAGCCCGAACAGGACGACGGCCCAGAAGCCGTCGACCCACATCGGGTGCCTGCCGAGGAAGTCGTAAAGGCGCTGCACGTGACCCAGCGTAGGGAAAGAGGACCGGCGAGAGGGTCACCCGGAGGACCGATCCCCGCCTCGCGCGCGTACGCCGCAAGGTGGAGGCCGTGCCCACGGGCGGCCCCTGGCGCCTCCTTCCGGATCAGCCTCGCCCTGGAAACGCCGTCAGGCTCGACCTGGAAACGCCGTCAGGCTCGACCCGGAGGCACCGTCAGCCTCGGCATGGAGACCCCTTCAGGCTCGGCCGGGAAGCGCCCGGCGGCCTTCGTCCGGCCGCAGCACTAGGGTGGCGGGGTGGCGGAGGCAGCGGCGGGCGAGCGGGCGGATGGCCCGCCGACGGGCGGCGCGGCGGACGAGTGGCGCGGCTGGCGGGCGGCGACCGAGGAGGCCCTGTACGGGCCGGACGGCTTCTACCGGCGGCCCGAGGGACCCGCCGGGCACTTCCGCACCTCCGTGCACGCCTCCCCGCTGTTCGCGACCGCGGTGGCGCGGCTGCTGTGCCGGGTGGACGAGCTGCTGGGGCGCCCGGCGCGGCTGGACTTCGTCGACATGGCGGCCGGGCGGGGCGAGCTGGCCGCCGGGGTGCTCGCCGCGCTGCCCGCCGAGACGGCCTCCCGCGCGCGGGTGCGCGCCGTCGAGATCGCCGGGCGCCCGCCGGGACTCGATCGCCGGATCGCATGGGAGGCGGCGCCCCCGCAGGAGGTCACGGGACTGCTGTTCGCCAACGAGTGGCTGGACAATGTGCCGGTGGAGGCGGCCGAGACGGACGCCGCGGGCGTGGTCCGGCGCGTCGAGGTCCGCCGCGACGGCGCCGAACGGCTCGGGGCGCCGGTGACCGGGGAGGACGCCGCGTGGCTGGCCCGCTGGTGGCCGCTGCCGGCCGAGCAGGGCCTGCGCGCGGAGATCGGACGGCCCCGTGACGCCGTCTGGGCCGCCGCGGCCTCCCGCGTGCGGCGGGGTGTTGCGGTCGCCGTCGACTACGCGCACACCGCCCGGACCCGGCCGCCCTTCGGGACGCTCACCGGCTTCAAGGAGGGCCGCGAGACGGCGCCCGTGCCGGACGGCGCCTGCGACATCACCGCGCACGTCGCTCTGGACGCGTGCGCCGCCGCGCTGCCCGGCGCCCGCCTGTGCACGCAGCGCGAGGCGCTGCACGCCCTCGGGATCACCGGCGCACGCCCGTCGCCCGCGCTCGCCTCCGCGCGCCCGGCGGAGTACGTACGCGCTCTCGCCCGCGCCGGGGAGGCAGCCGAGCTGACCGCGCCGGACGGCCTCGGCGGCTTCGGCTGGCTGGTCCGACCGGTCGGCGTCCCGGACTCGCTGACCGGAGGAACCGGCGCCGCTGATCCCGGCTGACCGGAGGAGCCGGCTCCGCCGATCCCCGCCGACGATCCCCGGCCGCCCGATCCCCGCCGACGATCGTCGCCGACCGGAAGCATCGACTCCGCTTGCCCCCGTCGACCGGCGCCGCCGCCCTTACTTGTCGATGTCGCCGACCACGAAGAACATCGATCCGAGGATGGCCACCATGTCGGCCACCAGCGTTCCCGGCAGCAGCTCGGTGAGGGCCTGGATGTTGTTGAACGACGCCGAGCGGAGCTTCAGCCGGTACGGGGTCTTCTCGCCCTTGCTGACCAGGTAGTAGCCGTTGATGCCGAGCGGGTTCTCGGTCCACGCGTAGGTGTGCCCCTCGGGGGCCTTGAGGACCTTGGGCAGCCGCTGGTTCACCGGGCCGGGCGGCAGCTCCGCCAGCCGGTCCAGGCAGGCGGCGGCGAGGTCGAGGGCGTTGTGCGTCTGCCCCAGCAAGCACTCGAAGCGGGCCAGGCAGTCGCCCTCCTGCCGGGTGACCACCGTCAGGACGTCCCGCAGCTCCCCGTACGCCAGATACGGCTCGTCCCGGCGCAGGTCGAAGTCGACGCCCGAGGCGCGGGCGAGGGGGCCGCTCACTCCGTAGGCATGCACGGCCCGCGGCGAGAGCACGCCCACGCCGCGCGTACGGCCCCGGAAGATCTCGTTGCCGAGCACCAGGTCGTCGAAGACGTCCATGCGCGAGCGCACCGCGGCGACGGCCTCCCGCGCCCGCCCGGCCCAGCCCGCGGGCAGGTCCTCCTTCAGGCCGCCGACGCGGTTGAACATGTAGTGCATGCGGCCGCCGGAGACCTCTTCCATCACGTTCTGGAGGATCTCCCGCTCCCGGAAGGCGTAGAACACCGGCGTGATGCCGCCCAGCTCCAGCGGATAGGAGCCGAGGAACATCAGGTGGTTGAGCACCCGGTTCAGCTCCGCCAGCAGGGTGCGCAGCCACACCGCCCGCTCGGGCACCTCCATGCCGAGCATCCGCTCCACGGCGAGCACCACGCCCAGCTCGTTGGAGAACGCCGACAGCCAGTCATGACGGTTGGCCAGCATGATGATCTGACGGTAATCCCGCGCCTCGAACAGCTTCTCCGCCCCGCGGTGCATGTAGCCGACCACCGGCTCCGCGCGCAGGATGCGCTCGCCGTCCAGCACCAGTTTCAGCCGCAGCACACCGTGGGTGGACGGGTGCTGGGGGCCGATGTTGAGCACCATGTCGGTGCTCTCCGCGGCGCCGCCGATCCCGACCGTGGTCTCCGTCGTGGGCGTCATGCGCCCAGTCTCCCCTACGGGCTCTCCGCCGCGCGCTCGCACCCGGGCGCCCGCGAAGCCGGGGCCGCCCACCGGACAGCGGAGTCGTCCATCGGACAGCGGAGTCGTCCACCGGACAGCGGTGAGGGGCGCGGGCCCGGGGCGTGCGCTCCCCGGGGCCGCGCCCCTCACCGTCCCGGTCTACGTCGCGACCGTCCCGGTCTTCGTCGCGGCTCCGTCAGGACGCCGCGCCCCGCAGACGCTGCACGTCGATCCGCTCCGTCTCGTCGTGGGCCGTCAGGTCGATGACCTGGCCCACGACGCGGGCCTCGGCGCCGACCCGCTTGTACCGGGACTCGGACTCGGCCTTGTGCAGGGCGAGGGCCTCCGGGCCCACGACGTCGGCCAGATCCTCGTTCTGAACGGCCTCCAGGGCCTCGGACTCCTCCCCCTTCGTGCCGAAGAAGTCGAATCCGCCCTCGACCGCCGGGCGCCGCGCGGGCGCGGACGGCACGACGGCCACCGCGGTCGGCACGGTGAAGTGGCCCGCGGGCCGCCGCGGGGACCCGGCCGTCGCGGACGGCGCGGACGGCGCGGCGGGCTCCGCCGCGCCGAGGGTCTTCGCGGAAGCCGCGGTCTCCGGGGAAGCGGCGTGCTCCGCCACAGCGGCCGTCTCCGCACGAGCCTTCGCCTCAGCCGCAACGGTCGTCTCCGCAGGAGCATTCGCCCCCGCCGCAACGGGCGCCTTCCCGGGAGCAGTCGCCTCAGCCGCAGCAGTCGCCTCAGCCGCAACGGTCGTCTCCGTGGCAGCAGTCGCCCCCGCCACGACGGGCGCCTCCCCGAAAGCGGTCGCCTCCGCCGGGGCAGTCACTTCAGCGGGAGCGGCCGTCCCGGCCGGGCGGGCGGAACGGGTCGGGACGCCGTGGGCACCGGCCTCAGCGGCGCCGCCGCCCCCGCCGGCCGCGTCCGCCCCACGCTCTTCCTCGCGCTCACCCGCGAAAGGGTCGGCGACCGCGTGCTCGTGCGCGTCGGCCGCCCGGGACTTCCCCCGCGCCTCGTCCTCCTGCGCGGAACGCTCACCGGCGCCGTGCTCCCGGCCGACGGCCGGTTCCCGCGTCGGCGCGGCCTCCGCGTCCAGCCGCGCCAGCGCGGCGGCGGCCCGCCGGAACAGCCGGCCGCCCTCCGGGGTGAACACGGCGGGGGCCGCGACCACCGCTTGTTCCTCGGCGTCCCGCTCCTCTACGTCGCGCACGGCCCCGGCGCCGTCGCGGCCGCCCGGTCCGCCGACCGCCGCACCGCCACGCGCCTGCGCACCAGCCAACGGCTCTGGGCCGGCATCGCCGCGGATGCTCGCACCGCCACGCGCCTGCCCACCAGCACTCGCCTGGGCCCCAGCGTTCGCCTGAGCACCAGCGGCCGCCTGGGCGCCGTCGCTCCCCGGCACGCCGACCTTCTCCTGAGCGCCGTCGCTCTCCCGCACACCGGCCCTCGCCTCGGCGCCGGCGCCGCTCACCGATTCGCCGGCGCCGCTCACCGCGTCGTCGGCGGACCGGGCGGCGGGGAGGGCCAGCGCGGACGAGCCCGGACCGGCCTCCAGCTCCAGCAGACGCCGTCCCTCCAGGGCGCTGGCGCGCTCGGTCTCCGCCGTGGCGTACCGGCGCAGCAGCGACGCGTGCTCGCCCCGCAGCCCGGTCAGCTCGGCGCGCTTGGCCCGCAGCTTCTGCTCCAGACGGCCGCGCAGCTCGCGCGACTCCTCCAGGTCGGACTCCAGTTCGGCGACCCGCTCCTCGAAGCGCCATTCGTCGCTCGCCCGCGCCCGCGTGAGATCGGCGACCTGGCGGCCCGCCTGCGTGTCCCAGCGGCGCATGACGATCGCACCGGCGACCGCCGTGAGCGCGGCGGCCGCGGCGAGGGACCGCAGCACCACGGGCGCCGTGAGCACCCAGGGGACCAGGGCGCAGACCAGGGACACGCCGGCGATCGCCGAGGGAGGCAACAGCCTGTGCAAGGGCGGGGAATGGCGGTGACGTCCACTTGGCATGGCCAGAAACTTACCGCGCGTAGGCGAATCATGGTGGGCCGCCCCGTAAAAAGGCGGCCATACCGAAACCTTCACACGCCGCGGTGACTTCGCGGCCGCGACCGAACGCGTGGCGGCCCGAGTCCGGCGCGCGCACGGTTCAATTAAGCGGCCTTCTCGGCGGCGGACGCCGCGCTTTTCATGATCGCCCCTCAGCGGTCGCTCAGCCGTCCGCTGAGCCACTGGAGCGCCGCCGGGATCTCCCGCTTCCAGGTGTTGAAGTTGTGCCCGCCGCTGTCCAGGATGATCGAGGCGATGCGGGTCTTGTGCGTGGCCTTGACCGCGTCGATGAACTTCAGCGTGTTCCGGTAGTCGGGCTCCCCGTGCCGACTGCTGGTGACGAGCAGTGAAGTGTCGGGCGCGGGCCCGTGCTTGATGCACCAGATCAGATCCGCGCGATTGCGCAGAACGCCGTTCCCGTGGAAGAGATCGCCCGTGGTCGGGTCGGTCGGCGCTTTGAAGTACGGCGACAGGCCGGCCCCCGCGGCGTACACCTCGGGATGGTGCACGGCGAGTTTCAACGCGCAGTAACCGCCCGTGGAATCACCGATGACGCCCCAGCTTGCCGGTTTCTTTCCGACCCGGTAGTGCGCGAGGACGGCGTCGGGCAGATCCTTGGCGAAGAACGACTCGGTCTGCGGGCCGCCGGGAATGTCCGCGCACTCCGTGTCGCGCGGCGGCGCCACGGTCGGACGGAGCATCACCAGGATCATCGGCTGCATCCGGCCGTTCTTGGCCAGCTTCTGCGCGGTGCCGGGGTAGTCGAGCTTGCTGACCAGCGCCTGGGCGGTGCCCGGGTAGCCGGTGAGGACCACCGTCGTCGGGAACGTCCGCGTGCGGTACTGCGGTTGGAAGTACTCCGGCGGCAGGTATATCAGCGCGGGCGAGGCGATGTGGGTGGTGCGCCCCACGACGTCGACCTTCTGGATCTCGCCGGCCGTCTGCGGCTGGCCGCCGCCGATCCCCTTGACCCGCTGGGTGCCGACCACCTCGAGCGGGCCGCCGTCGCCGCCCGCGCCGTGATCGACGACGACGCCCGGCGCGGTCTCCTGGCCGAACAGGTCCGCCCAGCTCGCGTAGAAGCCGAAGGTCTGGTTCGCGAGGAGGCCGGCGCAGGCGAAGAGAGCCGCCTGCGTGGCCAGCAGGATGCCGACGCGTCCGCTGACGGCCCACCAGTCGCGGCGCGCCAGACGCGGCCACAGCCAGACTGTGGCGACGAACAGCAGCACGGCCAGCACGACCGCCAGTACCAGCACTTTTTTGCTCGTGAGACCCATCGGCTCTTTCCTGCCTGCGCTTTCGTCCCGGGATCGTCGGCGCATCCTTGGCCAGGGCTTGCCCCGGGCTTTCCCTGGCTTTTGACCCGGATTTCGGGCGGGGAGTGAACCTCCCTCCCCCGGACGCCGTCCTAGAGGGCGCAATGTCGCCGGATGCCCGGATCGGCACCGGATTCAAGGTCTCTCGCAGAACTACGGGATGCGATGTCTGTCAGGATAGATGGGGAAATGTCGGGTGAGGTTCCGGGGCGAGGGCGCCGGGTGCGGCGCATCCTGCGCGGCCCGCGCGCCGAGGTCGTTCCCACCGTCATCGGCAGGGCCTGCGCCGTCGTCGGCCTCGTGGACATCGCCGCGGGCGTCTTCCCGCGCTTCCGGCACAGCCGGATGCACGCGCTGGCCGAGGTGCTGCCCGGCTCCTTCGGCCCGTTCGCCGCGGCTCTCTCGCTGAGCGCGGGCGTCCTCCTGCTGCTGCTCGCCCACGGGCTGCGGCGGCGCAAGCGGCGCGCCTGGCGCTCCGCCGTGGCGCTGCTGCCGGCGGGCGCGGCGGCGCAGTTCCTCTACCGGCACTCCCTGGCCGGTGTGATCGTCTCGCTCCTGCTGCTGGCGCCCCTGCTGATCCACCGCAAGGAGTTCGCGGCCCTGCCCGACCCGCGCAGCCGGTGGCGGGCGCTGGCCAACTTCGTGCTGATGAGCGCCGGTTCGCTGGCCCTGGGCATGCTCGTCGTCACCGCCCACGGGCACAGCATGGTCGGCGACCCGAGCGTGGCCGACCGGCTGACCCACGTCGTCTACGGCCTGTTCGGCTTCGAGGGCCCGGTCGACTACCAGGGCAACACCTCCTGGACCGTGGGCTTCTCGCTCGGCGCCCTCGGCTGGCTCACCGCGGTCACCACCGCCTACTTCGCCTTCCGCCCCGAGCACCCGGCCGCGCGCCTGACCGAGGAGGACGAGACCCGGCTGCGCGCCCTGCTGGACCGGCACGGCCGCCGCGACTCCCTCGGCCACTTCGCGCTGCGCCGCGACAAGGCGGTCGTCTTCTCCCCCAGCGGCAAGGCCGCGGTGACCTACCGGGTCGTCTCCGGCGTGATGCTGGCCAGCGGCGACCCGATCGGCGACGTCGAGGCGTGGCCGGGCGCCATCGAGCGCTTCATGGACGAGGCCAAGGCCCACTCCTGGACGCCCGCGGTGATGGGCTGCTCCGAGACCGGCGGCGAGGTGTGGACCCGGGAGACCGGCCTGGACGCCCTGGAACTGGGCGACGAGGCGGTGGTGGACGTCGCGGATTTCTCCCTCGCCGGACGCGCGATGCGCAACGTCCGCCAGATGGTCAAGCGCATCGAGCGAGCCGGCTACGAAACCCGGGTCCGGCGCATCCGTGACCTCGGCGACGCCGAGCTGGAGCGCGTCCGGCAGGCCGCCGAGGACTGGCGCGGCACCGACACCGAGCGCGGCTTCTCCATGGCGCTCGGCCGCATCGGCGACCCCGGCGACGGCGACTGCCTCATAGCGACCGCCCACAAGCAGGACGACGAGCCCGGCGAGTACGGCGACCTGAAGGCGATCCTGCACTTCGTGCCCTGGGGCGGCGACGGCGTCTCCCTGGACCTGATGCGGCGGGACCGGTCGGCCGACCCGGGCATGAACGAGCTGCTGATCGTGGCCGCCCTCCAGGCCGCCCCGAAGCTCGGCGTCGCCCGCGTCTCGCTGAACTTCGCGATGTTCCGCTCGGCGCTGGCCCGCGGCGAGAAGATCGGCGCCGGTCCGGTGCTGCGCGCCTGGCGCGGTCTGCTGGTGTTCCTCTCGCGCTGGTTCCAGATCGAGTCGCTGTACAAGTTCAACGCGAAGTTCCAGCCGCGCTGGGAGCCGCGGTTCGTCGTCTACCGCGCCTCCGCCGACCTGCCCCGCATCGGGTTCGCCGCCATGCAGGCGGAGGGCTTCGTCACGCTCGCGCTGCCGGCGCCCCGCTTCCTGCGCCGCCGCCGCGCCGCCAGGCGCCCGTGCGCGCACGGGGTCGCTGAGCAGCGGGACGTACGAGCGGCCTGAGCGGGTCGGGGTCGGGGGACGTTCCACGAGGGAGCGTCCCCCGCCCCGGCGCGGCGACTCCCCCGGCCCGGCGCGGCACCTCCTTCGGCGCGGCGTCTCCCCCAGCCCGGCGCAGCACCTCCCCAGCCCGGCCCCGGGCGGGCCGCCTCGCCCCGGCGAGCCGGTCCGCCCCCGTGGAGGGCCGCCCGCTCCCGGTCGGCATCCGCAGCCCCGGACGGCCCCGGCGGCGACCCCGGCGAACGGCCTAGGCTGAACGTATGAGCAAGCAGAGCGGGCGCGGGCACGTGGCGGGCCTTCCGGAATGGGACCGGTGCGCGGTCATGGGGGTCGTGAACGTGACCCCGGACTCCTTCTCCGACGGCGGCCGCTGGTTCGAAGCGGACACCGCCGTCAAGCACGGCCTGGACCTGGTCGCCCAAGGCGCCGACCTGGTCGACGTCGGCGGCGAGTCCACCCGCCCCGGGGCCGCCCGCGTCGACGAGGCCGAGGAGCTGCGGCGCGTCGTCCCGGTCGTCCGCGAACTCGCCGCCGAGGGCGTCGTGGTCTCCGTCGACACCCTGCGCGCCCGGGTCGCCGAGCAGGCGCTCGCCGCCGGCGCCGTCCTCGTCAACGACGTCAGCGGCGGCCTCGCCGATCCGCGCATGGTGCCCGTGGTGGCCGCCGCCGGCGCCCCCTTCGTCGTCATGCACTGGCGCGGCTTCCTCCAGGGCGACGCCGTCCGGGGCAGCTACCAGGACGTCGTCGCCGAGGTGGTCGATGAGCTGCACGCGCGCGTACAGGCCGTCCGGGAAGGCGGCGTGGCCCCCGAGCGGATCGTGGTCGACCCCGGTCTCGGCTTCTCCAAGGAGGCCCGGCACGACCTGGAGCTGCTGGCGCACCTGGACCGCCTGCGGGCCCTCGGCCACCCCGTGCTGGTCGCCGCCTCCCGCAAGCGGTTCCTCGGCCGGGTGCTGGCCGGGCCGGACGGCGCGCCCCCGCCCGCGCGGGAACGCGACGCCGCCACGGCCGCCGTGTCCGCCCTCGCGGCGCACGCCGGCGCGTGGGCCGTGCGCGTGCACGAGGTGCGCGCGACGGCGGACGCCGTACGGGTCGCCCGCGCCGTGGAGGCGGCCGGCGCCGCCACCGCGCCCCGCACCCCCGAGGACGCCCGGTGAGCGCCCCGCACCTGGACGTCGAGCAGGTGGAGGCGGCCAACACCGCCTTCTACGAGGCACTGGAGCAGGGCGGCTTCGAGGAGCTGTCCGCGCTCTGGCTCACCCCGTCCGACCTGGGCGTCGACGAGGAGTACCACGACCCGGCCGACACCGGCGTGGTCTCCTGCGTGCACCCCGGCTGGCCGGTGCTGACCGGCCGCGGCGAGGTCCTGCGCTCCTACGCGCTGATCATGGCCAACACCGACTACATCCAGTTCTTCCTCACCGACGTGCACGTCTCCGTCACCGGCGACACCGCCCTGGTGACCTGCACCGAGAACATCCTCAGCGGCGGCCCCGCCCCCCGCGACGGCGACGAGCTGGGCCCGCTGGTCGGCCAGCTCGTCGTCGCCACCAACGTGTTCCGGCGCACCCCGTCCGGCTGGAAGCTCTGGTCCCACCACGCCTCCCCTGTGCTGGCCGACGGCAACGAGAACACCGAGACCAACGAGAACACTGAGAACGCTGAGCACGCTGAGCACGCTGAGAACACCGAGAACAACGCAGACGACGAGAGCAGCGTGAACGGCGCGGACGACGAGAGCGGCGGAACCTGGGACGACGACACCCTCTCCTGAACGGGTGCGCACCTGCCGACGGAGAGGACCGGCGGATCCGGCGGACCGGCGCGGCGCGCGCGGAGGCGACGTGGCCGGAATCACGAGCCCGCGGCGCTTGAGCGGACCGCGCCCCGCGAGCAGCCGGGTCTTCCTGGGCAAACGCGGGGAAACACGCGGTGAAGCCTCACTCAAGCGGAGCGCGGCGCCGTCCCCGGGGCCTGATGCTGTCGGCGCCCGCGGGTAGATTCAGCAGCGACCGGTCGTCCGCCCGCACGCGGCGCGCACCGGTCGTACCGACGAGTGCAGGAGTGATTCGCTTGGATCGTGTCGCGCTGCGCGGCCTGAGAGCCCGCGGGCACCACGGCGTGTTCCCCGAGGAGCGCGAGGAGGGCCAGACCTTCCTGGTCGACCTCGTCCTGGGCGTGGACACCCGGCAGGCGGCCGCCGACGACGACCTGGCGAAGACCGTGCACTACGGCGTCGTCGCCGAGGAAGTCGCCGCCGTGGTCGAGGGCGAGCCGGTGAACCTCATCGAGACGCTCGCCGAGCGCATCGCCCAGGTCTGCCTGGGGCATGGGGGGGTCCAGGAGGTCGAGGTCTGCGTCCACAAGCCGGACGCGCCGATCACGGTCCCCTTCGACGACGTGACCGTCACCATCACCCGGAGCCGAGTATGACCGCCCCCTTCCACCAGGGTCCCGTCGACCCGACCGTCCAGCCGGTGCCCGCCTCCGTCGTCGAGCAGGTCGACGCGGCCGACACCACCCTGCAGAACCCCCGACGCGCCGTGATCTCCCTCGGCTCCAACCTCGGCAACCGCCTGGAGACGCTCCAGGGCGCCGTGGACGCCCTGGAGGACACCCCGGGCGTCCGGATCAAGGCGGTCTCCCCCGTCTACGAGACGGCGCCGTGGGGCGTCGCGCCCGGCGCCCAGCCGGCGTACTTCAACGCCGTGGTGGTCCTCAAGACGACGCTGCCGCCGTCCTCCCTGCTGGAGCGGGCGCACGCCGTCGAGGAGGCGTTCAGCCGGGTCCGCGACGAGCGCTGGGGCCCGCGCACCATCGACGTGGACATCGTCTCCTACGCCGACGTCGTGTCCGACGACCCGCGGCTGACGCTGCCCCATCCGCGCGCCCACGAGCGCGCCTTCGTCCTCGCCCCCTGGCTCGACGTCGACCCCGACGCCCAGCTCCCGGGCCGCGGCCCCGTCACCGCGCTGCTGGACTCCGTCACCCGCGCGGGCGTCGAACCGCGCGGCGACCTGGAACTCCGACTGCCCGAGTAGTCGTTAAGGTCGAGGAAGATCGAAGACGTTCCAGGAAGATCCGGGGACGTCGAGGGCATCGAGGAAGACCGAAGGAGATCCGGACGGCGAAGGGCCGCGAGGGGCCTCGCCGACGGGTCGGCGCGGGGCCTTCCGCGCCCGGCCGCGGGGTCCGGGGGAGCTGACCGGGGGAGCTGAGGGGACACCGTGAAAGAGCTGCGCATCAGGGTGCTGGCCGGCGTGTTCGTCGTGGCCGGAGTGCTGTCCTGGGCGGCCGCCCGCCTGTGGAACGCGGTGGGGACGCTGCCCAGCGTCCCGCTGGCCGCCCCCGTCGTGCTCGCCCTGATCGCCGTGGTCCTGCTGTCGACGGCGCTCTCGCTGCGCTCCCGGCTCAGGGCCCAGCGCGAGCGCCGTCCCGAGGCCAAGGGCGTCGAACCGCTGATGGCCGCCCGCGCGGTGGTCTTCGCCCAGGCCAGCGCGCTGGTGGCCGCCCTCGTCGGCGGCATGTACGGCGGGACCGGCGTCGTCCTCCTGGAGCTGCTGGACATGCCCGCCCGCCGCGACCAGGCCGTCTACGCCGGCTTCTCGGTCGTCACCGGCGTCGCCGTGATAGCGGCGGCCCTGTTCCTGGAGCGGGTCTGCCGCCTCCCCGAGGACGACGACCAGGACCACCGCCCCGGCGCCGAACCGGCCGCCTGACGCCGCGCTGTTCACGTCCTGACTGGCCAGGGGCGGCTACGGCGACCCGCGTCCCTAGCCCCTCCCATGTGTGGAAGCGCGCGCCGTCCCGTCAGCGCGCCATTTCCCCGAGGCGCGTCAACGCGCCGTCCCTCTCGTACGCCAGCCCGCTGTCCCTCCCGTGCGCGTCAGCGCGCCATGATGAGGCTCATCGCCTCGTTCCGGGTGGCCGCGTCCCGCAACTGCCCGCGCACCGCGGAGGTGAGCGTCTTCGCGCCGGGCTTGCGGATGCCCCGCATCGACATGCACATGTGCTCGCACTCCACGACGACGATCACACCGCGCGGCTCCAGGATCTGCATCAGCGAGTCGGCGATCTGCGTGGTGAGGCGTTCCTGCACCTGCGGCCGGCGCGCGTAGACGTCCACCAGCCGGGCCAGCTTGGACAGGCCGGTGATCTTCCCCGAGACGGACGGGATGTAGCCCACGTGGGCCACGCCGCGGAAGGGCACGAGGTGGTGCTCGCAGGTGCTGTAGACCTCGATGTCCTTCACCAGGACCATCTCGTCGTGGCCCAGGTCGAAGGTCGTCGTCAGCACCTCCTCGGGCGTCTGCCACAGTCCCGCGAATATCTCGCGGTAGGCCCGCGCCACGCGCGCCGGCGTGTCGTGCAGGCCCTCACGGTCCGGGTCCTCGCCGACCGCGAGGAGAAGCTCGCGCACGGCGTTCTCGGCGCGCTTCTCGTCGAACTCGCCGATGGCGCCCTCGCCGTCCAGCGTCACGGGGTCGGTCATGTGAAGCCTCGTTCCTGTCCGTCTCAGCCGCGGACGTGCGACACGCATGCGAAAAGCCGCGTCCCCCAAGGCTAGAACCTCGGGGGACGCGGCCCGCATTCCGGGCGAGCGCGGGACCGGCAGGCCGGCGGCCGCGCTCGGGGAGGTGTCAGCTCTCCGGTCGGCGGTCCTCCGGCGTCTGCTCCGGGGCGGACTCCGCCGCCGTGGACTTCACCGTGCTGATCGCCGCCGTCGCGCCGTTGGCCCCGTTGGTCAGGGCCAGCTCCTTCGGGGAGAGCACCGGCGGGCGGGTGGACGGCGTGCGCCGGGAGGACCCGGTCCAGGCCGGCCGCGGCGGGCGCTTGACGATGAGGGCGAAGATCTCGGCGATCTCCTCCTTGCCCAGGGTCTCCTTCTCCAGGAGGGCCAGGACGAGGTTGTCGAGCACGTCGCGGTTCTCGACCAGGATCTCCCAGGCCTCGTTGTGCGCGTTCTCGATGAGCTTCTTGACCTCCTCGTCGACCAGCGCGGCGACCTCCTCGGAGTAGTCGCGCTGGTGGGCCATCTCACGTCCGAGGAACGGCTCGGTGTTGTCGCCGCCGAACTTGATGGCGCCCAGACGCTCGGTCATGCCGTACTGGGTGACCATCGCGCGGGCCGTGGTGGTGGCCTTCTCGATGTCGTTGGCCGCGCCCGTGGTCGGGTCGTGGAAGACCAGTTCCTCGGCCGCGCGGCCGCCCAGCATGTAGGCGAGCTGGTCCAGCATCTCGTTGCGCGTGGTCGAGTACTTGTCCTCGTCCGGGAGCACCATCGTGTAGCCGAGGGCCCGGCCGCGGGACAGGATCGTGACCTTGTGGACCGGGTCGGAGTTCGGCGAGGCCGCCGCGACCAGGGCGTGGCCGCCCTCGTGGTACGCGGTGATCTTCTTCTCCTTGTCCGACATGATCCGGGTCCGCTTCTGCGGGCCCGCGACCACGCGGTCGATCGCCTCGTCCAGCATCTTGTTGTCGATCAGCTTCTGGTCGCTGCGGGCCGTGAGCAGCGCGGCCTCGTTCAGGACGTTGGACAGATCGGCGCCGGTGAAGCCGGGGGTGCGGCGGGCGACGGCGGCCAGGTCGACGTCGGGCGCGACCGGCTTGCCCTTCTGGTGGACCTTGAGGATCTCCAGACGGCCCTGCATGTCGGGGCGGTCGACCGCGATCTGGCGGTCGAAGCGGCCCGGCCGCAGCAGGGCGGGGTCGAGGATGTCGGGCCGGTTGGTCGCGGCGATCAGGATCACACCGCCCTTGACGTCGAACCCGTCCATCTCGACCAAGAGCTGGTTCAGGGTCTGCTCGCGCTCGTCGTGACCGCCGCCGAGGCCGGCGCCGCGGTGGCGGCCGACCGCGTCGATCTCGTCGACGAAGACGATCGCCGGAGCGTTGGCCTTGGCCTGCTCGAACAGGTCGCGCACCCGGGAGGCGCCGACGCCGACGAACATCTCGACGAAGTCGGAACCGGAGATCGAGTAGAACGGCACGCCCGCCTCGCCCGCCACCGCGCGGGCCAGCAGCGTCTTGCCGGTGCCGGGCGGGCCGTAGAGCAGGACGCCCTTGGGGATCTTCGCGCCGACGGCCTGGAACTTGGCCGGCTCCTGGAGGAACTCCTTGATCTCGTGCAGCTCCTCGACGGCCTCGTCGGCGCCCGCGACGTCCGTGAACGTCGTCTTCGGGGTGTCCTTGGTGATGAGCTTGGCCTTGGACTTGCCGAAGTTCATCACCCGGGAGCCGCCGCCCTGCATCTGGTTCATCAGAAACAGGAAGACGACCACGATGAGGACGAAGGGGAGCAGGGAGAGCAGCACGCCGAGGAACGGGTTCTGCTTCGACGGCGCGACCGTGTAGCCGTCCGGGATCTGCTTGTCCTGGTACTTGGTCTGCAGAATGGTGGCGATGTTCACGCCCTGGTCGCCGATGTAGCTCGCCTGGATCTTGGAGCTGCCGTCGACCTTCTGCCCGTTCTTGAGCTCGACCTTGACGGTCTGCTCGTCGCCGGTGCTCAGCTTGGCCTGCTGGACCCGGTTGTCATTGATCGCTGCTACGACCTGGCCTGTGTCCACCGTCTTGTAGCCGCCGGACGAGCCGACGACCTGCATCAACACGACCACGGCAAGGACGGCCAGCACGATCCACATGACCGGCCCACGGAAGTATCGCTTCACGTCCATCCATACGGAGCGGTGCCGCCCCGTCCCTCCTGCCATAGTGAGTCTGATAAGACAGTTCTTCTGACGGTACCCCAGCATTGTGGCCCGAAGCCGCAGGGCCGGGCTGGCGTTCCCGTCTGCACGCTCCAACGGCCCGGGGGCCCGTGGGGTTCCCGATCACGTCACGGCGCCGCCGCCGTTCGGGTCATCCCCCGTAGACGTGGGGGGCGAGCGTACCGACGAACGGGAGGTTGCGGTACTTCTCGGCGTAGTCCAGGCCGTAGCCGACGACGAACTCGTTGGGGATGTCGAAGCCCACCCACTCCACGTCGATGGCGACCTTCGCGGCCTCCGGCTTGCGCAGCAGGGTGCACACCTTCAGGGAGGCGGGCTCCCGGGTGCCCAGGTTGGAGATCAGCCAGGACAGCGTCAGGCCGGAGTCGATGATGTCCTCGACGATCAGGACGTGCTTGCCCTTGATGTCGGTGTCGAGGTCCTTGAGGATCCGCACCACGCCGGAGGACTGGGTGCCCGCCCCGTAGGAGGACACGGCCATCCAGTCCATGGTGACCGGGAGGGACAGCGCCCGCGCCAGGTCGGCCATGACCATGACCGCGCCCTTGAGGACGCCGACGATCAGCAGGTCCTTGTCCGCGTACTCCGCGTCGATCTTCGCGGCCAGCTCGGCCAGCTTCGCGTCGATCTCTTCTTTGGTGATGAGCACCTGCTGGAGGTCGGCACCCATGTCTTTCGCGTCCACCCGCATCACTTTCGGTCGTCCCACCGGCTGCCGCCGGCCTCCTCGCGCGGAGGCCGACGCCTTTCCGAGAGGGAAGGATTCAGCCTTGCCGAATCACCAGTCTGCCACCCTGCCTGCGAGCGACGACTTTGCCCGGGAGGTTGATGGCCCCCTGACCTCGCCAGCCGGTGATCAGCCGGTCGACCTCCTCGAGGTGCCGGGCGAAGAGGGAGCCGGCCGGGGCGCCGGCGTCGATGACGGCGCGGCGCAGCACGCGGCGGCGCACCGCCGGGGGCAGCGCGTACAGCTTGGCGCACTCCAGGCACCCGGCGTCGTCGCGTACGGCGGCCTCCGCCTGGCTCGCCCAGGCGTCCAGTGCGTCCGCGTCGTCCCGGGAGAGCTGGGCGGTGCGGGCGAGGGCCTCGACGACGCCCTTGCCGAGCGCCTTCTCCAGGGCGGGCAGGCCCTCGTGGCGCAGCCGCGAGCGGGTGTAGGCGGGGTCCGCGTTGTGCGGGTCGTCCCAGACGGGCAGCGACTGCGCCATGCACGCCTTGCGGGCGGTCTGGCGGTCGATGTGCAGGAACGGGCGCCGGTACCTGCCGCCGGCCCCCGAGACCGCGGCCATGCCCGACAGGGAGCGGATGCCGGAGCCGCGGGCGAGGCCGAGCAGCACGGTCTCGGCCTGGTCGTCGCGGGTGTGGCCGAGGAGGATCGCGGCGGCGCCGCAGCGCTCGGCGGCGGCGTCCAGGGCGGTGTAGCGGGCGTCCCGGGCGGCGGCCTCCGGGCCGCCGTCGCGGCCGACGGCGACGGCGACGGCTTCCACCGGGTCCAGGCCGAGTTCGCGCAGCCGCTGGGCGACCTCGTCGGCGCGCAGGTCGGAGCCGGGCTGGAGGCCGTGGTCGACGGTGACGCCGCCCGCGCGGACGCCGAGCTTGGGCGCCTCGAAGGCGAGCGCGGAGGCGAGCGCCATGGAGTCGGCGCCGCCCGAGCAGGCCACGAGCACGAGCGGCGCGTGCGGATCCGCGTGCGACGACGGCGCGGCGGCGCGGCGGCCGCGACTGGGCGTGGGCACGCCGTGCGAGGACGCGCCGGGCGAGGACGCGCCGAGCGGCGGCCCGGAGGGCCGGGCGGTCCGCGGGCCCGGCGCGGAGGGCTGGACCCAGGCGCCGGCCGCCGCCTGCGCGCCGTGGGGCGCCGGGGCGACGTGCGCGCTCTGGAGGGCGGGGTGCGGCAGCCCGGCGTGGAGCGCGGTCCGCTCGTCGAGGATGTCGTGGAGGACGCGGCGTACCGCCAGGCGTATCGCCGCGACCGCAGGATGGGGACCCATGTCCGGTTCCCTTCACGAAAGGTTTGAGGGGGGTGAGCCCGAGTCAGTCACTCAAAGTGTGTAGATGGTGACAGAAACGGGCGGTTCCCCGAGCATTGCACGCCTACCCTTCGCCCACGGTCCCTCGGACGGGTGATTGGAGAGGCGTTCTCCTGCCGTTGGCGGGATCGCGCGCCCGCAGACGCGCCGTCCGCGCCGACCCGCCGCGGCGCGCCGGCCCTCCTTGTCGCACCTGACGCACCTGACGTGCCCGCCCTCTCCAGCGTCCCTAGAGCCCCTGGCCTCCCAAGCCTCCCCAGCGTCCCCGTGCTCCCGGCGGAACCTCCATCGCCGCCGTGACCACCGCCGTCGCCCGGCCCCTCCGTCAGGAGTCGGCCTTGCGGTGCACCCTCGAGACCCACTCCGCCGGGCTGGAGATCTCCGTCTTGGTGGGCAGCGTGTTCGGGGAGGTCCACACCCGGTTGAAGCCGTCCATGCCGACCTGGTCGACGACCGCGCGCACGAAGCGCTCGCCGTCCCGGTACTGGCGCAGTTTGGCGTCCAGGCCCAGCAGCCTGCGCAGCACCGCGTCCAGCCGCGAGGCGCCCTTGGCGCGGCGCTGCTGGAACTTCTCGCGGATCTCCGCCACGCTCGGCACCACCTCCGGGCCGACCCCGTCCATGACGAAGTCGGCGTGGCCCTCCAGCAGGGACATCACCGCGGTGAGCCGGCCGAGGATCTCCCGCTGGGCGGGGGTCTGCACCAGCTCGACGAGGGACCGGCCGCCCTCGTCCTCCTCGCCCTCCGGGCGGCCCGCGGCGAGCGACTGTGCGGCGTCCCTGATGCGCTCCATGAAGGCCATCGGGTCGACGTCGGTCTCGGACAGGAACGACTGGATCTCGCCCTCCAGATGGTCCCGCAGCCAGGGCACCGCGGTGAACTGCGTGCGGTGGGTCTCCTCGTGCAGGCACACCCAGAGGCGGAAGTCGTGCGGCTGTACGTCGAGTTCGCGTTCGACGTGCACGATGTTGGGGGCGACGAGCAGCAGCCGGCCGCCGCCGTCCGCACCGGCGGGCAGCTCGCGGGTGGCCGGGGCGAAGGTCTCGTACTGGCCGAGGACGCGGGAGGCCAGGAAGGACAGCAGCACGCCCAGTTCGACGCCGGTGACCTTGCCGCCCACCGCGCCGAGGACCGCGCCGCCGGAGCTGGCGCCGCGCCGCTGCTCCATCTTGTTCAGCAGCGGCTTGAGCAGCTCCCGGAATCCCGCGACGTTCGCCCGGATCCAGCCCGGTCGGTCGACCACCAGCACGGGGGTGTCGTGGGTCTCGTCCGTGCCCAGCCGGGTGAACGCCCGGACGTGCTCCTCCGAGACCTTCGCGTGCCGGCGCAGCTCCGCGACGGCGGCCCGCGCCTCGTCCCGGCTCACCTCCGGACCCGGCCGGACCAGCCGCGTCGCGGTCGCCACCGCGAGATTCCAGTCGACCATCCCGGAACTTGCCGCACCACCGATGCTCGTCATGCGTCAACGGTACGTGAGCACCGCCGCCGGGGGCAGGCTGCGAACCCGTCCGGCCCGGCGGCTGCCGCGGTCCGGCCGCCCCGGGAGCCCGCCCGACGGGAGCCGCCGGACAAGGCCCGGACGACCGGGCCTGGACGGCAGGCGGCGTAGACGACGGGGCCTAGACGACCGGGCTCACACGCCACAGGGCGTAGACCAGCGGGCCTGAACGACACAGGCGTAGACGACCGCGCCCAGACGACACAGGGCCTGGCGGACAGGGCTTGGCGGACAGGGCCTAACCGCATCCGCAGGCCGCCAGCGCCGTGGCCGCCTTGTCCAGGGCCGACTGGGCGGCGCCGGGAGCCGGTGCGCCCTCGGTCAGGAAGGCGAAGGCCAGCAGACGGCCGTCGCGGTCCACGGCGGTGCCCGCGAGGGCGTTCACGCCGGTGAGGGTGCCGGTCTTGGCCCGGACGATCCCGGCCGCGCCGTCGTGCGCGTAGCGGTCGGCCAGCGTGCCCGTGAAGGCGGCCACCGGAAGGCCGGTGAGGACCGGGCGCAGCTCCGGGTGAGCGGGCTCGGCGGCCTCGTGCAGCAGGGCGGTCAGCAGGCCGGGCGTGAGCCGGTCGGCGCGGTCCAGGCCGCTGCCGTCGTGGAACGCGGCGCCGGCCAGGGGCAGTCCGAGCTTGGCGAGGCGGGCGCCAATCGCTCGCGCGCCCCCGGCGAAGTCGGTCCGCTCGCCGGTGGCGGCGGCCGTCTGCCGGGCCAGGGCCTCGGCGATGTCGTTGTCGCTGTTGGTGAGCATGCGCTCGACCACGGCGGACAGCGGGGGCGATGCGACGGTCGCGAGGGTCTGCGCGCGGGCGGCCGCCTTGCCGGGAACGGGGTCGGCGGTGTGGACGCCGCGGGCGGCCAGGAAGCGGCCGAAGGCGCGGGCGGCCTCGGCCGCCGGGTCGGCCGCGCGCGGGGCCGGTCCGCCGACGGAGCCGTCGGACCGGCCCTCGTCGGCCGTCAGGGCGGTCACCCGGGCCAGGTTGTCGTTGACGCCGATGGGATGGAGGTCGGGGCCCGCGTACAGGCTGGTGTCGTAGGACAGGGTCACCCGGGTCAGTCCGCGCCGGGCGAGGGCGGCCGCCGTGCGGTCGGCGAGGGTGCGCAGCCCGGCCCAGCCCTGTGCGTCCCGGCGCGCGGTGAGGGTCGGGTCGCCGCCGCCGACCAGGACGACCTCCCGGCCGCCGGGCGCCAGGGCGGCGCGGGTGGTGAAGCGGTGGTCGGGGCCGAGGGCGGACAGGGCGGCGACCGCGGTGGCGATCTTGGTCGTGGAGGCGGGCGTGAAGCCGTCGCCGGCGCCCTGGCCGTAGAGGCGCCGGCCGGTGGCGGCGTCGACGACCACGGCGGAGCGGCGGGCGCCGAGGGCGGGGTCCTTGAGCAGCGGGTCGAGGACCGAGGCGAGGGAGGGACCCCCGGCGGCCGGTCGCACCGAAGCGCCGCCGCCGACCGCCGCCAGCACCGGCGCGGCGCTGGGCGCGGCGCCGCCCCCGTCCGGGCCGTCGCCGGAACCGGAACCGGAACCGGAACCGGAATCCGACCCGGCCCCGGAATCGGACGGGTCGGACGCGTCGGACGCGTCGGACGGGTCGGAAAAGGAGGCGGGCGCGCGGCCGCCGCGGCCGTGATCTGCGCCACCCGCGCGCTCCATGGCGCCGGCCCGGTCCCGCTCGGCCGTACGCTGACCCGTGGAGTCCCAGGGACCGGCGGCGGCGACCGCGCCGGCGGCCAGCGCCAGCCCGGCCGCCGCGGCGCCCGCGGTGTACTGCCAGGTCCTCGGCCCGCCCGGTCGCGGCCGGGCGGCGGCCGTGAGCCGCACGACGCGCGGCGCCGCGGACCGCACGACCCGTCCGAGGCGGTCTCGCGCGGGCCGCGCCAGGCGTGCCAGACGCGGCCTCGCGGCCCGCCAGCCCCTCAGCTCCGGCACGACCACCAGCCCCTTTCGCGATCAGTCACCTGCGTGAGGGACACTTAATCACCAGAACTGTGTGCTGATCATGGAGGAACCACCGGTGGAGTTCGACGTCACGATCGAGATTCCGAAGGGTTCGCGGAACAAGTACGAGGTGGACCACGAGACCGGTCGAATCCGCTTGGACCGCCGACTCTTCACCTCGACCAGCTACCCGGCCGACTACGGCTTCGTCGAGAACACCCTCGGCGAGGACGGCGATCCGCTGGACGCGCTGGTCATCCTGGACGAGCCGACCTTCCCCGGCTGTCTCATCAAGTGCCGCGCCATCGGCATGTTCCGGATGACGGACGAGGCCGGCGGCGACGACAAGCTGCTGTGCGTGCCGGCGTCCGACCCGCGGGTGGAGCACCTGCGCGACATTCACCACGTGTCGGAGTTCGACCGCCTGGAGATCCAGCACTTCTTCGAGGTCTACAAGGACCTGGAGCCCGGCAAGTCCGTCGAGGGCGCCGACTGGGTCGGCCGCACCGACGCGGAGGCCGAGATCGAGCGGTCCGTCAAGCGCTTCCAGGAGCACGGCGGCCACTGACCGCACCGGCGCCAAAGGGCCGCGTCCCTCCCTCCGGGAGGACGCGGCCCTTTGGCGTACGGGTGGGTACACCTGCGCATACTGAGATCTACGGAAAGGCATGTTCAGGGAGCGTTGCGCAGTGACGGATACGGAGGACCGCAAAGCGCGGTCGGACGCGGCGCGAAGCGCCTTCAGCCCTCCGGCGGACTCCTCGATGACGCAGACGACTCAGGTGATCCCGGTGCTCAGGGCGGCGCCGGTGAGGGCGAGGGCCGGGGCCGGGGCCGGGGCCGTCGAGAGCGAGTCGTCCACGACGTCGGAGTTCGCCCTCCCCCGGGGGCTGGCCGCGCCCCTGGTCGGCGGCGAGTCGGAGACGACCTCGGAGTTCGCCCTCCCGGACGGTCTGGCCGTCCCCGAGCCGGTGAGCGCGGCGTCGGAGGGCTCGGCGTTCAGCACCCCCAGCGCCTACACCGCCCGGCAGGCGCTCGCCGCCTTCACCCCGCCCGGCGGCAGCCCGGTGGTCAGCCTCACCAAGGACGTGCCCTGGCAGGACCGGATGCGCACCATGCTGCGCATGCCGGTGGCCGAGCGCCCGGCCCTGGAGGCGGCGCCGAAGGCGGACGAGAGCGGTCCGGCCGTCCCGCGCGTGCTCGACCTGACGCTGCGCATCGGCGAGCTGCTGCTCGCGGGCGGCGAGGGCGCCGAGGACGTGGAGACGGCGATGTTCGCGGTCTGCCGCTCCTACGGCCTGGACCGCTGCGAGCCGAACGTCACCTTCACCCTGCTGTCGATCTCCTATCAGCCCTCGCTGGTGGACGACCCGATGTCGGCGACCCGCGTGGTGCGCCGCCGCGGCACCGACTACACCCGGCTGTCGGCGGTCTTCCGGCTCGTCGACGACCTGAGCGACCCCGAGTCCACGGTCTCGCTGGAGGACGCGTACCGGCGGCTCGCGGAGATCCGCCGCAACCGGCACCCCTACCCCGGCTGGGCGCTGACCTGCGCGGCCGGGCTGCTGGCGGGCGTGGCCTCGCTGCTCGTCGGCGGCGGTCCGCTGGTCTTCCTGGCGGCCGCGGTGGGCGCGATGCTCGGCGACCGGCTGGCCTGGCTGTGCGCGGGGCGCGGGCTGCCGGAGTTCTACCAGTTCACGGTCGCGGCGATGCCGCCGGCCGCGATCGGCGTGGCCCTCACCGCGGCGGGCGTCGAGGTGCAGGCGGCCGCGGTCATCACTGGTGGGCTGTTCGCGCTGCTGCCGGGGCGGGCGCTGGTGGCCGGGGTGCAGGACGGCCTGACCGGCTTCTACATCACCGCCTCCGCGCGCCTGCTGGAGGTCATGTACTTCTTCGTCGGCATCGTCACCGGCGTGCTGGTCATCCTGTATTTCGGCGTGAAGCTGGGCGTCCCGCTCGACCCGGACACGACGCTGGTCGGCAGCGGCCGCCCGGTGGTGCAGATCGTCGCCTCGATGCTGGTGTCGCTGACCTTCGCGGTCATGCTCCAGCAGGAGCGGTCCACCGTGCTGTGGGTGACCCTGAACGGCGGCGTCGCCTGGGTGGTGTACGGCGCGATGCACTACGTGGCGGACATCTCCCCGGTGGCGTCCACGGCGGTCGCCGCCGGTCTGGTGGGCCTGTTCGGGCAATTGCTCTCGCGCTACCAGTTCGCCTCCGCGCTGCCGTTCACGACCGCCGCGATCGGCCCGCTGCTGCCGGGCTCGGCGACCTACTTCGGCCTGCTGTCGATCGCGCAGAACAACATCGACAAGGGGCTGGTGTCGCTGGCCAAGGCGGTGTCGCTCGCCATGGCCATCGCCATCGGAGTGAACCTGGGCTCGGAGATCTCCCGGCTGTTCCTGCGGCTGCCCGGGGCCGGCAGCGCGGCCGGCCGCCGCGCCGCCAAGCGCACCAGGGGCTTCTGACCCGCGGCGCCCGCGCTCAGGGAGCGTCGCGGTAGCCGCCGCCGTGGTCCGGGTACCGCGGCGGCCGCTCCTGCCCGCCCTGCCGGTCGTCGTGCGGCTGCTGCGGGTACGGGGCGCCGTAGTACGGATCCTGGGGCTGGGGCGCCGGAGGGTACGGCCGCTGCGCCTGGGGAGCGCCCTGGTGCTGGTACGGGCTGGCGTACGGCGCCGCGTACGGGTCCTGACCGCCCTGATGCTGGCCTTGGCCGCTCTGGTACGGACCCTGGCCGCCTTGGTAGTGGTCTTGGCCACCCTGGTAGTGGTCTTGGCCGCCCTGATAGTGGTCCTGACCGCCCTGATACGGGTTCTGGTCTCGGCGCTGGTCCTGGCCCGAGCCGTGCCCGTAGTCGTAGCCGTAGTCGTAGGGCTGCGGCTGCGGCTGCTGCCGCGCGGGCTGCTGCTGCGGGTGGGGGCGGTGGGGCGTCTCGACGCGTCGCAGGCGGGTGGTGGCGTCGTCCATCGCGGGCTGCTGGTACGGCTGCTGCTGCCCGTACGCCTCCGGGTACTGCTGGCCGTACGCCTCCTGGGGCGGGGCGGCGGGCGCCGGCGCCTTCTTCGCCTTGGCGCGGGCCCGGAGGAACTCGATGGCGACCGGCACGACCGAGACGAGGACGATCAGGATCAGGATCGCCTCGATGTTGTTTCGCACGAAGGCGTGGCCGCCGAGCCAGGAGCCGAGCAGGGTGACGCCCGCGCCCCACAGCACGCCGCCGATCACGTTGAAGGTCAGGAACGAGCGGTACCGCATGCCGCTGACGCCCGCGACGATCGGCGTGAACGTGCGCACCACGGGCACGAAGCGGGCCAGGACCAGGGACTTCGGGCCGTACTTCTCGAAGAACTCGTGCGCCTTGACGACGTTCTCCTGCTTGAACAGGCGGGAGTCGGGCCGGTTGAACAGCGACGGGCCGACCTTCCTGCCGAACATGAAGCCCGCCTGGTCGCCGAGGATCGCGGCGACGCAGATCAGGAGGATCGCGGCCCACAGCGGGAAGTGCATCTGGTGCGACGTGATCAGCAGGCCGCAGGTGAACAGCAGGGAGTCGCCCGGCAGGAAGAAGCCGATGAGCAGACCGGACTCGGCGAAGACGACGAGGAGCAGCCCCCATATGCCGAAGCGGTCCAGCAGGTAGTTCGGATCGAGCAGGCTCGGGCCGAGGGCGAGCGTCATCACGATTCCGGGCTCCCGAGAGGTGAGGGGGACGACGGCGGACCGGCCGCCTCCGCGGTGCTGCCGCCAAGCTATCAACGGTTGGTGTACGCCCCCGGTTCCTCTGCGCCGGAGGGATGCGCCCGGGGCGGCGAGGGTCCAGTCTTGTCCTCCATGAGCATCGAGGACTTCGGCGGCGGCCAGACCGCCCACACGGACGTGCTGGTCGTGACGACGAACGACGTGCCCGGCCATCGCGTCGAACAGGTCATCGGGGAGGTGTTCGGGCTGACGGTGCGGTCCCGGCACCTGGGCAGCCAGATCGGCGCCGGTCTGAAGTCGATGATCGGCGGCGAGCTGAAGGGGCTGACCAAGACCCTGGTGCAGACCCGCAACCAGGCCATGGAGCGGCTCGTCGAGCAGGCACGCGCGCGGGGCGCCAACGCGGTGCTCGCCTTCCGCTTCGACGTGACCGAGACGGCGGACATCGGCACGGAGGTGTGCGCGTACGGCACCGCGGTGGTCCTGGCCCGGGAGTGACCCTCCTCGCCCCCGGGCCGGGACCGGTCAGGCGGCGGCGTGCCGGTCCGCGTTGGCGAGGATCGCCGCCTTCAGGTGCTCGGCGACGCCCGGCCGCAGGGCTTCGTAGAACGCCTTGAAGCGGTCGTCGGCGACGTACATCTCGGCGAGACCCCGGTGCATTTCATGCGAACACGCGTAGAACCACCGGGAGATGTGCTCGCGGTGCTCCTCGGCGAGGTCCATCGCGGCCTCGCCGGCGGGCGGCTCGCCGGCCGCCGCCAGGGCGGCGTAGCGCGCGCCCCAGTCGCCGGCCTCGGCCTGGAGCCGCGTCCAGTCCTCCTTGGTGTAGCGGGCGGTGCGCCGCCGCGACTCGGTGTATGCCTCCGAGCCGCCCCAGCGCTGCTCCGCCTCCTCGGCGTGCCGCGCCGGATCGGCGTCCCCGAAGACCTCGAACCGTTCCTCGGGCGTGAGGTTGATGCCCATTCTGCGTGCCTCCATGGCCTGCTCCACGGCCGCGGCCATCTTCCGCAGCTTCTCGATCCGGGCGGTCAGCAACTCGTGCTGCCGGCGCAGGTGCGCGCGCGGATCCGCGTCCGGGTCGTCGAGCAGCGCCGCGACCTCCTCCAGCGGAAAGCCCAGCTCCCGGTAGAACAGGATCCGCTGAAGCCGGTCGAGATCGGCGTCGCCGTAGCGCCGGTGGCCCGCGTGGCTGCGGTCGCCCGGGACGAGCAGGCCGATCTCGTCGTAGTGGTGCAGGGTGCGCACCGTCACTCCGGCGTAGCCGGCGACCTCTCCCACCGAATAGCCCACTTCCGCTCCTTCCTCGGTACGCGCTCCACGGTGGCCCCTCACGCGGCGTGAGGCGCAAGTCCGGGGCGCGTCCGCGTTCCCCAGAGGCGAGCCGTCTGGACTCCGGCGCGTCCGCCGCGGGCGCCGGACGGGTCCTGGCGCGGGGTGCGAGGGCGCGGGGTGCGAGACCCGCACGGCCTGCGTACGCCGCCTCCCCGTGCGCCCCGCTCGGCCTGCGCGCCCCTTTCACGCCCGTAACGCCCCACGATGACCCATACGATGCACTTTGATCGCTTCCTCCCATACACCCCTTTATCGTGAGCCCGTGGCCCAGGACACCGAAGCGCAGGCAGCCGCCGCCCCGGCGGAACCGTCCGCGCCGGCCCGCGCCCTGCTGCCGCTCATCCTGCCCGCGCTCGTCGTCGGCGTCGCCAGCAGTCTGCTCTTCCTGCTGGTCAGCGGCCTGGCCGAACATCTTCAGGGCCTGCTGTGGGAGAACGCGCCGGACGCGCTGGGCGTGGGCCGGTATTCCGTCCTGTGGGTGCTGGTCATGCTCACCGTCACCGGAGTCCTGGTCGGCCTGGTGGTGTGGAAGGCGCCGGGGCACGCCGGTCCCGACCCGGCCACGCTGGGGCTCGCCGCCGCGCCGATCGCGCCGCGCGCCCTGCCGGGACTGCTGGCGGCGGCCATGCTGATGCTGGCGGGCGGTCCGAGTCTGGGCCCGGAGAACCCGATCATCATCGTGAACGTTGCGCTGGCGTACTGGCTCGGCCGCAGACTGCTGCCCCGGCTGCCGGGAGCGCTGTGGCCGGCGCTGGCCGACGCGGCGACGATCGGCGCCCTGTTCGGCACCGCGGTGGCCGCCGCGCTGGTGGTCTCCGAGTCGCTGGCCGGGCGTCCGGCGCGGGGCGCGCTGTGGGACAACCTGTTCGCGCCGCTGGCGGCCGGGGCCGCCGGGGCCATGACGACCAGCCTGCTCGCCCACCCCTCCTTCGACCTGGGCCTGCCTCCCTTCGGCCAGCCGCACTGGGGCGACCTGGCGCTCGCGCTGGCCATCGCCTCGGCGACCGCCTTGTTCGGCCTCGCCGTGGTCGCCGCCTTCCCCTTCGTCCACCGGGTCTTCGCCCGGCTCGGGCACCCGATGATCGCGCTGCCGGTCGGCGGACTGGTCCTGGGTCTGCTGGGGGTGCTGGGCGGCCGTCTGACGCTGTTCAAGGGGCTGTCGGAGGTCGCGGAGCTGGCGCGGGACCCCGGCGGCTGGAGCGCGGGGCAGTTCGCGACGATGGCCGCGGTGAAGGCGGCGGCGCTGCTCGTCGCCGCGTCCTGCGGCTTCCGCGGCGGGCGCATCTTCCCGTCCGTCTTCATCGGCGCCGCGCTCGGGCTGGCCGGCCACGCCCTGGTCCCCTCGGCGCCTCCCGGGCTCGCCGTGGCGGCGGGCGTGCTCGGCATGCTGCTGGCCGTCACCCGGCAGGGCTGGGTCAGCCTGTTCACCGCCGCCGTCCTGGTCGGCTCCCCCGCGATCCTTACCCTGCTGTGCGCCGCCTCGCTGCCGGCCTGGCTGCTGGTGACCGGCAAGCCGCAGATGCAGCTACGACCGGACGGCACAGCCGTACGATGACACGCCGCTTCGGCGCCGCGCGGCCTCGACGCCCGCCGCGGTCGGCGCCGCGCGGGACCGGGCGCCGCACGGGGCCGGGCGCCGCACGGGGCCGGGCGCCGCACGGGGCCGGGCGCCGCGCTGGGCCGCTCCCGAGACAGGCCGCGCGCCGACGGCCACGGCCCGGGGGTGGCCCCGAGCAGGCGGCGGCCCCGACCAGGCGGCCAGGCGGCCAGCCGACCGGTGCCCCTCGCCCCGGCGGACGGGCGGGCGGTGCCCCTCGCCCCCGGCGAACGGCCGTGCCTCTCGCCCCGGCGAACAGTCGCGCAGCACCCCTCACCCCCGGCGGACGGCCGGGCGGGAAACGCTCCCCCGGGCAACGCCGTCGGCCCGGCGGCCGGCCGGTGCCCCTCGCCTCGGCGCACGACCGGGCGGCGCCCCTCGCCCCCGGCGCATGGCCGAGTGGGGAACGCTCCCCCGGTCACCGCCGGGCAACGCCGTCGGCCCGGAGGCAGGTCAGCCGGTGCCTCTTGCCCCGGCGGATAGTCGCGCAGCACCCCTCGCCCCGGCCGGGCGGCCGGGCGGCCGGGCTGGGAACGCTCCCCCCGGCTACGACGGGGGCGCCGCCGCCTTCTCCAGGCCCACCAGTTCGAACGCCGTCTTCCCGTCCAGCGACTCGCGGATGACGTCGGCGTGGCCCGCGTGCCGGGCGGTCTCCCGGATCAGGTGCAGGCAGAGCCAGCGCACGGAGACGCGCTCGTCGGGCGGGAACCACGGGGCGTCCGGCAGCGGGAAGGCGTCGTCCAGGCTGGGCACGGAGCGCACGTACGCCTCCGTCCGCCCGGCGACCTCCTCCCAGCGCGCGAGCTGCCCGGCGACGGTCTCGTCGTCGACCAGCCGGAAGGACTCGTGCCAATTCGACTGGTCGCGCTGGACCTTCGGCGGCGCCTGCTGGGCCAGGGCGACCCAGTACTCCTCGATCTCGGCGACGTGCTTGAGCAGGCCGCCCAGCGACAGCTCGCTCGCGCTCGGGAGGCTGCGGGCCTGCTCCTCGGTCAGTCCGAGCAGGGCCCGCCGGATCCCGCCGCGCTGCTCCTCCAGGAACGCCAGCAGCGCACCGCGCTCGTCGCCCCGCTCCTCGGCTCGCACATGCGTGGCCATGACCGTCCGCCTTTCGTCGCGTGCACCGGTTTCCGTCCGGCATTTCAGACGCTACGGGTCATATAGGCCAGTCGCCGTCCTGCACGACGCCGGACACGCGGCGCGGCGCAGAACAGGCCGGGGCGCGCTGTCCCGGAAGCCGCCCGCCGATCCGGCGCGACGCGTCGGACCCGGCCTCGCGGCGCGTCTTACCCGGCCTCGCGGCACGTCAGGCCCGGCCCGGTGGTGTGACCGGAAAGGCTCACGGCGCTAGAACGGGAACGCGCTCCGGCCGTGCTGGACGGAGATCCACTTGATCGTGGTGAAGGCGTCCACCGTCGCCTCGCCGTTGAGGCGGCCGAGGCCCGAGTGCTTCTCGCCGCCGAAGGGCACCAGCGGCTCGTCGTGCACGGTGCCGTCGTTCACGTGGAACATGCCCGTGTCGATCCGCCGGGCGAAGGCGACGCCGCGCTCGACGTCCGCCGTGTGCACCGCGCCGCCGAGGCCGTAGGGGGTGTCGTTGACGATCCGGACCGCCTCCTCCTCGCCGTCGAAGGGGATGAGGAAGGCCACCGGGCCGAAGACCTCCTGGCGCAGCAGGGCGGAGTCGGCGGGCAGGTCCGTCAGGACGGACGGCGAGAGCAGGGTGCCGGAGGCCTCGCCGCGCAGCAGGGCCCTCGCGCCCTCGGCCACCGCCTGCTCGACGACGCCGGTGAGCGCGCTCGCCTGCGCGCAGTTGATCACCGGGCCGATCACCGTCTGCGGGTCGCGCGGGTCGCCGACCTTCAGCGAACGCACCTTGGCGACGAACTTCTCGGTGAACTCCTCGGCGACCGAGCGGTCCACCAGCACGCGGTTGGCCGCCATGCAGACCTGGCCCTGGTGGACGTACCGGCTGAAGACGGCCGCGTCGACCGCGTAGTCCACGTCGGCGTCGTCCAGCACCACGAGCGCGCTGTTGCCGCCCATTTCGAGCACCACGCGCTTGAAGTGCGCGGCGCAGACGGTGGCCACGTGCCGGCCCACCGCGTCGGATCCGGCGAAGGAGATGACCTTGGGGACCGGGTGCTCGATGAAGGCGTCGCCTATCTCGGCGATGTCCGTGACGACGACGTTGAGCAGGCCGCCGGGCAGTCCGGCGTCCTCGAAGACCTTCGCGACCAGGGCGCCGCCGGCGATCGGGGTGTTCTGGTGCGGCTTGAGCACCACGCCGTTGCCGAGCGCGAGGGCCGGGGCGACCGACTTGACCGACAGCAGGAAGGGGAAGTTGAACGGGCTGATCACGCCCACGACGCCGACCGGGACGCGGTAGAGGCGGTTCTCCTTGCCCTCGGCGGGCGAGGGCAGGATCGTCTCCTCGGGGCGCAGCGCCAACTGGGCCGACGCGCGCAGGAACTCCTTGACGAGGTGGAGTTCGAACCCGGCCTTGAGGCGGGTGCCGCCCAGCTCGGCGACGAGCACCTCGGTGATCTCCGCCTCCCGCTCCTCGACCAGGCGCAGCGCCTTCTCCAGGATCGCGCGGCGCGCGTGGGGGGTGGTCTCGGCCCACTGCTTCTGGGCGCGGGCGGCCGCCCGGTAGGCGAGGTCCACCTCGTCGGCCGTGGCGATAGTGATCGAGGCCAGCTTCTCGTCGTCGTAGGGGTTGAAGTCGATGATGTCCCAGGAGCCGCTGCCCGGACGCCACTCACCGTCGATGTACTGCTGGGCCAGGTCGGTGAAGCAGGACGACATGTGATTCCTCGAATCCCAGGACTCCGTTGACTGATCAACCGTCATGGTACTTGCGCACTATGGCCGTTGGTCGATGTCCGGGAGATCGCGGACGGCCGCCTACACGAGCTGGAGCAGCCCGTGCAGCAGGTCGCGGCTCGCGTCCTGGCCGGGGCTGTCGTGCTGGAGCTCGTCGAGCGCCTTCGCGTACTGGGCGACGTCCTCGGGCTTGTCCAGGTACAGGGCGCTGGTGAGCTGTTCCAGGTAGACCACGTCCGACAGGTCGGAGTCGGGGAAGCTGAGAATCGTGAAGGCGCCGGACTCGCCCGCGTGCCCGCCGAAGCCGAACGGCATGACCTGGAGCCGCACGTTGGGCCGCTCGGACGCCTCGATCAGGTGCTCGAGCTGGCCGCGCATCACCGCGCGGTCGCCGTAGGGACGGCGCAGGGCGGCCTCGTCCAGCACGATGTGCAGCTCCGGCGCGCTCTCGGCGACCAGGTGCTTCTGCCGCTCCAGGCGCAGCGCCACCCGCCGTTCGACGTCGGCCGCGCTCGCGCCGCGCATGCCGCGCCGGACCACCGCTCGGGCGTACTCCTCGGTCTGGAGCAGTCCGTGCACGAACTGGACCTCGTAGACGCGGATCGCCGCCGCCGCGCCCTCCAGCCCCACGTAGGTGGGAAACCAGCTCGGCAGGACGTCCGAGTAGCTGTGCCACCAGCCCGCGACGTTCGCCTCCCTGGCGAGTGAGAGGAGCGAGCTGCGCTCCGCCTCGTCCGTGATGCCGTACAGCGTCAACAGGTCTTCCACGTCTCGCGTCTTGAAGCTCACCCGGCCCAGCTCCATCCGGCTGATCTTCGACTCGGAGGCGCGGATCGAGTAGCCCGCCGCCTCCCGTGTGATCCCCCGCGCTTCCCGCAGCCGCCTGAGTTGCGAGCCGAGCAGCATGCGCCGCACCACCGATCCTGGCTCTCCCGCGCTCACGTTCGCCAGCCTCCCCAGCCGTCCTCAGGGCCGCAGTCTGCCACTAAATCACTTCTCGCAGTACTCGCGCGATTACAGAGACGGAAAATGATCGAGGAAAAAGGCGCCAGACGGCAAGAAGACGACAAGTGACTGGCGAGAAGGCGGCGGAAAAAATGGCCTGTAAGCAGTACGGGGGCGCTCAATTCGGTCACGTGCACGTGCATCTGCCCTTGCATCTGCTGTGAGCTTCCGAAACCATGGTGTCGCGCCATCGCTGTTCGCACCGACCACTGCATAGCAACGACCGCGAATTCCCGGGAGTGCCTCGCATGGGGATACCTGGATCGACCATGCTCCAGCCGTTACGGCAGGGCCTTCCGCCGCTGGACCCGGCGGCCGTGTCGGACGCCGCCTCCTGCGCCCTGCCCGCCCGCTACGAAGCCGTGCGCGACGCGCGGCGGTTCACCCGCGGCACGCTCGACCAGTGGGAACTGGCCGACCGCTTCGACGACGTCTGCCTGGTGGTCTCCGAACTCGTCACCAACGCCCTGCGGCACGCGCTCCCGGCGCCGCCGCCCGCGGCGTGCGAGCAGGGTCCGCCGGTCGACGCGTGCGAGCAGGGGCCGTCGGCCGCCGCGTGCGAGCAGAGTCCGTCGGCCGCCGCACAGGGCGCCGCGGTCCGGCTCCATCTCATGCGCTGGACGGAGCGGCTGGTGTGCGCGGTGCGCGATCCCAGCCAGGACAGTCCGGCTCCCCGGGACGCGGACGACGACTTCTCCGCCGAGTCGGGCCGCGGCCTGTGCCTGGTCGACTCCTTCAGCGACGGCTGGGGCTGGCACCCGCTGACCGGCGCGCTGGGCGGCAAGGTCGTCTGGGCGCTGTTCAGGCTGCGCCCCCACCAGCCGCACGCGTGAGGGACCGCGGCGCTTCCGTGCGCCGCGGCTCTACGCGCGTCACCGCGGCCGCGCGCACAGCCTGCCCGGCACGAGCCACGCCCCCGCGGCCGCGCCCGCGTCAGCTCGCTATCAGGTGGTCGAACTCGCCGTCCTTGATGCCGAGCAGCATCGCCTCGATCTCCGCGCGCGTGTAGACGAGCGCCGGGCCGTCGGGGAACCGCGAGTTGCGCACGGCCACCTCCCCGCCCGGAAGCCGCGCGAACTCCACGCAAGACCCCTGCGAGTTGCTGTGCCGGCTCTTCTGCCAGGCCGCGTCGTGCAGCAGCGTGGCCTCCATGCCGTTGTACACGTCGTACTCTCCGTACACGCCCTCAACGTCGTGGTCCACAAGTCGCTCCCCGGAGGTGCACTGGCTGGTGCGGCCATTGATGCATCGGTCAACTGGTCCGGATCATAGCTCTGGTTCATGCGCACATGCATGAGCAGATGCACGTGCACGAGGAGTGGTTCGGCGGTTACAGCAGTCGTCGCGCTGGCACGTGCTGAACGAAGGTGCACCGGCGCATGCCCTGCTTGGCGCGAGACATTCCCCCGACGGCGCCCACAGGAAGAAGACGCGCAGGGCGGCTGAAATGTTCCGGGGGAAACGAGCGGGCGTGGGGCGGCGGCCGCCGGGAAGAGCAGCGGGCGCCGGGCGGGGCGAACGGGGATGCCGGGCGAGGGGACCGCCGGGACGAGCGGCAGGCGCTGGGGCGCCTGGTAGCTTGCTGCGGTCGTACGGCCGCGGGACGGTCGGCCGGTTCCGCGGCGGGAGGGCGCAGTGATGACGACAGTGGCCACGACGGGCAGCACGTCGAGGGCGAGAGGTCTGACGGGGGCGGCGCGGATCGCGGTCCCCGCGCTGCTCGGAGCGCTCGCGCTGACCGCCTGCGACGGCGGGGGCGGGAACGGGCACGGCGGCGGCGCCTCGGCGTCCGCCCCGAGCACGGCCCCCGGCGGCGGCGCGAGCGACAGTGGCGCCGGCGGGAGCGACGGCGGGGGCAGCGGGAGCCCGAGCGCCGAGGCCGGCGGCCTGGACGGGAGCTGGCTCGCCACCAGCGGCGGCCGGGCCGTGGTGCTGATCGTGACCGGCGGCAAGGCCGCCCTGTTCTCCACCGACCGCACCACGTGCACCGGCGCCGCGCACAAGGAGGCGGGGAAGGCCGTGATCCGGCTCGGCTCGTGCAAGGGCCGCTCCGTGGGCACGGTGGAATCGGTCAACAAGACCACGCTCCGGGTTACCTGGAAGGGTGATCCCGGCAAGGAGACGTACACGCGGTCGACGGGCGGCGCGCTGCCGTCCGGGCTGCCCACGCCGAGTCTCGGCTCCTGACGGCCACGGCGGGCCGGGGCGGGGCGGGCGACCGCGCCGTCCGCTCGTACGTGATGATCGTCGAGCATCGTCACGACCCAAGGAATCAGCACATGCGCGCCTTTCCGATCACCGTCACCGCCCTCGCCGCGGCCCTCCTGCTCACCGCCTGCGACAGCGGCGGCAGCTCCGGCAGCGGCTCCGACGACACCGGGAGCAAGAACACCGACCGCACCGACCGCACCGCCTGCGCGGTCAGCGGCGTCGCCCTTCAGGTGGGCCCCGTCAGCGCGGCGCCCTCCGCCGGCGACACCGGCGACGTCCCGCTCACCCTCACCAACCGGGGCGCCCGCTGCACGCTCCAGGGCTTCCCGGGCGCCACGCTGTCCTCCGGCAGCGGCTCGGCGACCGTCGCGGCGGACCACACCGGCACTCCGCAGAAGCTCACCCTCGCCAAGGGCGACACGGCGACCTTCACCCTCACCTACACGCGGGGCAAGGAGGGCGACGCGAAGAGCATCGCGGCGACCTCGCTGAAGGTCGGCCTGCCCGGGGCGGCGCACTCCACCCGGAGCTTCCCCTGGTCCTACGGGCCGGTGCAGACGAAGAGCGCCGGCGCCGCGGACGCGTCGGTGACGGCCTTCCAGCAGGCCGGGGACTGACGAGCGCGGGGGCGGCTCTGACCGCGCGAGCGGGGGATTCGCCCCGCGGAGGCGGTGGCGCGCGCGGGACGGTCCTGTCTGCGGAGACGGTCGCGCGCGGGTGCGGTCTCCTCCGCGCGGCTGGGGTCCCGTCCGCGCGGAGGCAGTCGCGCGCGGGTGGGGTCCCATCCGCGGGTGCGGTCCCGTCCGCGCGGGTGCGGTCCCGTCCGCGCGGGTGCGGTCCCGTCCGCGCGGGTGGGGTTCGCCCCACAGGTGCGGTGGCGCGCGCGGTGCGGCGCCGTCCGGGAGACGGACGGCACCGGCCCGAGCGGCACCGCGCCCGAGCGGCGCCGCACCCGCGCGGCGCCGATCCGAGCGGCGCCGCTCCCAGCGGCGTGGCGCCCGACCGGCGTCGCACCCGAACAGCGCCGCGTCCGACCGGCTCAGTTCAGCCGTTGGCGGGAGCGCACCTGGGCGCGGTCCGCCGCGCGCTCTCCCTCCGTCCAGCCCGCCGCGTCGCTCACGCCGCGCAGGCGGGTGGTGGTCGTCTCGGGGAAGAGGACGTCCAGCCGGTCGGCGACGGCGAGGTCCCGGCTCGCCAGGACCGGGAGCAGGTCCTCGGTCACCTGGGTCTCGGCGGCGGCTGCGAGACGGCTGCCGATCCGGTGGGCGTAGGAGGCGAGAAAGGACTGCCGGAACGTCTTGGTCCGCTTGCGCCCGCTCGCCCTCTGCGCCGCCTCCGCCGCGGTCATGGCGGTGGTGGCCTGGACGAGGAGCGAGGTGTACAGCAGCTCGACCGCCTCCAGCTCGGCTTCGAAGCCGACCACGGTGGAGAAGCAGAGGGAGTCGTTCCACACGGCCCGGCAGTGGTTGGCGGTGGCGACGGCGTCCAGCAGCACGGCCTTGGCCTGCTCGTACGGCGGCTCCACCCCGATCCGGCAGGCGCCGGGCGCGTCGGGAGACGGGGCGCGGGCGGCGAGCAGCGCCTCGTCGACGCTGTGCCGGGCCATCAGCTCCTGGGCCTTCGCGCTCAGCGCCTCCGCCTCCAGCGGGTACCCGGTCGCCTCCGCCTTGGCGAGCAGCGCGCGGATCTTGCCGAGCACGCGGGACTCGCCGCGCGGCGCCGGACCGGCCGGGGCCGCGGGGCCGTCCAGGGGTTCGAGCGCGGGCAGCCGCAGCAGCACGCGGTACAGCTCCAGCACCGCGCCGGCACGCGAGAAGCGGTCGGTGCGGGGCGGTTCGGCGCGGGTCAGCTCCTCGATTTGGGCGGCCCATCGCGGGCCGCGCGGGCGGTCGCTGGGCACCTGTGCGCGGATGAGCGCCGCCAGGAGCCGTATGTGGACCTCCTCCAGCTCCCGGCGCACGATCCGCGCCAGGTCGGCGGGCTGCCAGCCGCGCTGCCACGCCGTCGCCACGAAGTCCTCTCCCCGGCGAGCGAGTTCCGCGTCCGCGTCGGGGTCGGACGCGAGCAGGGAGGCGCCCGCGTCGAGGGCGTCGTCGGCGGCGGCGTAGAGGGCGGCAGCGAAGGCGCGGTCGACGGCGCCGGCGGTACCGGTACGGGAGGTGCTCACCGTTCGATCGTGCCATGAACGCCTGCATCGCCGTCCACACCCTGTGGACAACCGTCCGGCACGCAGGCGACGCCGCAAGGGCGGCCCATTGTCAACTCAGGGTTGACGCCTTCCGACTGTCAACCTACGGTTGACACATGACGCAGCCCACCGCGAAGTCGACCATCCGTCTCGACGACCTGATCACGACCATCAAGACGGTTCACCAGGAACCTCTTGAGCAGCTTCAGGACGCCGTCCTCGCCGCCGAGCACCTCGGCGAGGTGGCGGACCACCTCATCGGACACTTCGTCGACCAGGCCCGGCGCTCGGGCGCCTCCTGGACCGAGATCGGCGCGAGCATGGGCGTCACCCGGCAGGCAGCCCAGAAGCGCTTCGTCCCCAAGGAGTCCGCCGATCTGGACCCCAGCCCGGGCTTCGGCCGGTACACCCCACGCGCGCGGAACGCCGTCATGGCGGCGCACGACGCGGCCGTGGCCGCCAAGAGCGGCGAAGGAACGCCCGCGCACCTGGCCCTCGGCCTCCTCGCCGAGCCGCAGGGGCTCGCCGTGAAAGCCGTCGAGCACCAGGGGATCTCGGCGGACGCCGTCCGGGAGGCCGCCACCGCCGCCCTGCCCCCGGCCTCCGCCGACGCCCCGGAACTCGTCCCCTACGGCCCCGCCGCCAAGAAGGCCCTGGAACTCACCTTGCGCGAGGCCCTGCGCCTCGGCCACAACTACATCGGCACCGAGCACATCCTGTTGGCCCTGCTGGAGCTGGAGAACGGCGAGGGCGTCCTGAGCGGCCTCGGCCTCAGCAAGGCGGCCACCGAGCAGTACGTGGTGACGACCCTGGCGAAGTTCCTCAAGGACAGCCGGCAGACGGCGCAAGGGCAGGAGGACGAAGGGCAGGGACAGGCAGGGCAGGGAGGGGATGCGGAGGGGCCGGCCGCGGACGGGTCCGCCTGACGTCGCCACTACGACCTCGCCACCGCCGGTCACGCTGCCCCCTGGGCGTGCCGTTCACGCCCCTCGCCTCAGCCGCCGCACCCCCACACCGAGCGGCGCCGAATCCCCCGCAGCCAGCCGCAAACCCGCAGGCCAAGCCCGTTGTCAGTGCCCCTTGCGACACTCGTGGCATGACGGACCGCTGGGCGCTCGCTCCGGCCGAGGACGGCGGCGCGGAGGTCGCCTCCCTCGGCCCGGACGGGCTGCCCTCGGGCCCGGTGCTCCGGGAGAGAGACCTCGTCGAGGCCGTCCGCGACAGGCCCGGCGTCACGCGATGGGTGTGGCGCTCCACCGCCGAGGTGTATCCGCGTCTGCTCGCCGCGGGGGTGCGGGTGCGGCGGTGCTACGACGTCGAGGCCGCCGAGACGCTGCTGCTGGGCCATGAGGGACGGCACGGCGAGCCCCGTTCGGCGGCCGCCGCCCTGGCCCGGCTGCACGGCGACCCGGTCCCGCCGGACCCGCCGCAGCGCTCCGCCGCACCGGGAGCGCAGTCCGCCCTCTTCGAACCGCACGGGGCACGCCTGCCGCTGGCGGACCTGCTCGCGGTCTACGCCGAGCAGCAGCGACGGCACGAGCGCACGGCGCACCCCGACCGCATGCGCCTGCTGACCGCCGCCGAGTCGGCGGGCATGCTCGTGGCCGCCGAGATGAACCGCGCGGGACTGCCCTGGAGCGCGGACGTGCACCGCCGGACGCTGCGCGAACTGCTCGGCGAGCGGTACGCGGGCGGCGGGGAGCCGCGCCGTCTGGCCGAGCTGGCCGACGAGGTGTCCGCCGCCTTCGGCCACCGGGTGCGGCCCGACCTGCCCGCCGACGTCGTCAGGGCGTTCGGCCGGGCCGGGATCAAGGTCAGCTCCACCCGGAGCAGGGAGCTGGAGTCCGTGGACCATCCGGCGGTGGAGCCGCTGCTCGCCTACAAGAAGCTGTACCGGATCTGGGTCGCCCACGGCTGGTCCTGGCTCCAGGACTGGGTGCGCGACGGGCGGTTCCGGCCCGAGTTCCTCGCGGGCGGCACCGTCACCGGCCGCTGGGTCACCAAAGGCGGGGGCGCGTTGCAGATCCCCAAGGTCATCCGGCGTGCCGTGGTCGCCGATCCGGGCTGGCGGCTGGTGGTCGCCGACGCCGACCAGATGGAGCCGCGGGTGCTGGCGGCCCTCTCCCGCGATCCCGGACTGATGGAGGTGGCGGGCCGGACCGACGACCTCTACCAGTCCGTCTCCGACCGCGCCTTCGCAGGCGACCGCGCCCAGGCCAAACTCGCCGTGCTCGGCGCGGTCTACGGCCAGACCTCCGGCGACGGCCTGAAGAACCTGGCCGCGCTCAGACGCCGCTTCCCCCGCGCGGTGGCCTATGTCGACGAGGCGGCGCGGGCCGGGGAGGAGGGCCGGCTCGTCCGCACCTGGCTGGGACGCACGTGCCCGCCCGCCACCGCCCCGGCCCAGGAGGCGGCAGAGGAGGCAGGCATCCCCCAGGGACTCGGGGACGAGGAGATCAATAGGACGGCTGAGGCGACCGAGGCCGCTGATGCGGACAGGGCGGCCGAGGCGGCCCACCGAGGCTGGCTGCCGGGGTACGCCTCCGGGAACTCCCGCGCCCGCGGCCGTTTCGCCCGTAACTTCGTCGTCCAGGGCAGCGCCGCCGACTGGGCCCTGCTGCTGCTCGCCGCACTGCGCCGGACCTGCGAGGACATGGCGGCCGAGCTGGTCTTCTTCCAGCACGACGAGGTGATCGTGCACTGTCCGGCGGAAGAGGCGGACACGATCGTCGAGGCCATAGACCGAGCGGCCGAACTGGCGAGCCGCCTCACCTTCGGCGAGAGCCCCGTACGCTTCCCGTTCACCACGGCCGTGGTGGAGTGCTACGCGGACGCGAAGTGACGACGGCTGCGGCGTAAGCCCTTTCAGACAATTTTGGCTCACGGCGCGGAATGCCCCTGGCGACTCCATTCACTCATTCACACCGTGCGCAATGTCAGGCGAACTCACGGCCGCACACATATCCTTCCAGCTCCGAGCCCATCCCATTACCGAACATTCATTCGTGTGTCCAGAAACTATCCCCGCGAGGGCTTACCTCGACCTGTCTCCGCCTAGACAGGCGCAGTTTGCGGCGACACGATCCCCTTCAAGGCGCTGTGCGCCGATCACTGGATCACGGGGGAAAAGACATGGCATACCGAGTTCACTTCACCGCTCTGGATTTAGCCCGGACCCGGGTGGCCGAAAACCCCACCATTCTCCCGGAGTTAGGACTGGCCGTCAGGACGCTGCAACAGCGCGGTCGCCACGTGCGGTTCGACTCCTGGCGGCGGTGCGCCGCCGCGAAGCTGAGCGCCCCGGCCCGCGCGGTGCTGGCGTTGATCCCACCCGTGGGCTGGTCCCCGACCTTCCTCATGCCTGACCTGCGAGGAGGTGCGGAAGAAGTACTGGAGCGCGTACGGGCGACACCCGCTCAGGTGATCGACGCCGAAATGGCGCGCCTCGCGCGGCATCAGCCCCTTCCCGGCTGGACCCGCCGCCTGGTCGACGACGCCGAGCTGCGCCATCACGTCCTGGACGCCGTGGCGGAGCTGCACGCCCTACTGATGGAACCCTACTGGGCGCGCCTGACACCCCAGTTCACCGCCGACCGCAGTCTGCGATATCGCCATTTCCTCACCGGAGGAACAGAGGGGCTGCTGCTTCAGGCCAATCCGCGCTGGATGACGTGGAAACCCCCGGTCCTGGAAATCCGTATGGCCAACGGCGTCGAATACGATCTGCACCTCCAAGGACAGGGAGTGCTGCTCGTTCCGTCGGCTTGGTTCGGACGCACCCTCGTCGACGACGCCACGGTGCCGCAGCCGACCGTCACTTACCCTCTCGACGGCACTGATCCCCTCGATCGCATCACCGCCCTGACCCCGCCCGCGGACAGGGCGGGTGCCCCGCGCCATGTGCACAGACTGCTCGGCCACACCCGCGCTCGGGTGCTCGACGCCGTCGCCGAACACCCGGGATGCAGCACTGCGGAACTCGCGGCGGCCGCCTCCATTTCCCCAGCCAGCGCAAGCGAACACGCCACGACCCTGCGCGAGGCCGGCCTCATCCGCACCGGGCGGCATCGCAACACGGCCGTGCACACCCCCACCCCTCTCGGCATCGCCCTGCTGAACCAGCCCGATCACACCTGACCGGCATCGGGCCGTCGCGAGGGACGGCGCGTGCTCCGCCGATTCGGTCTCACCCGAAACTGCTCAGGGGCCCCGACGTGCCGCTCCTACGGTGGGTGACGTCTCCGGTGACGCATACGGAGCGCACCGGACGAACCCCTTGGAAGGGGGAGGACCGATGAGGCACACAGACCGCCGCACCCGGCTCCGTCGCACCGCCCTGGTGGCGGGCGCCCTGCTCGCCATGGCCTCGACCGCCGGCACCGCCCAGGCCACCGCGCAGCAGGGTTCGGGCGCCCACGTCATGTCGGCACCGGCGAGCTGCCCGAAGTACTACTTCTGCGGCTACGCGGGGGCCAACTACTCGGACTTAGTCTTCAAGTTCACGGACTGCTACCTGCAGCCGATCTCGGCCAGGACCGGCGGGTCCTGGTACAACAACCAGTCATCCGGAACCAAGGCCAGGATGTACAACTCCGGTAAGCAGCTCGTCTACACGACCCCGGGCGCCCCCTACGGCGACTCCCACGGCGACTGGTCGGGCATCCGGTACATCGACGCCTGCTGATCCGCTGATCTGAGCCGAGCGGCGAGGGGCGGCCCCGCGGGGCCGCCCCTCATCCGGTGCGCCCGTTCACCGGTTCGTCGGCGGGAACTCCGTCAGGCGCCGCTCCCCGCGCCGCCTGACCGGGGTCGCCCTTTCACGGAGACCCCGTACCCCGCTCCCGGCTCGCCCGCCGGAGACGTCAGCGGGCGGGGATGGCCGCCGGGGCGCTCAGTTCGTCGATGAGCCGGCGGTAGGTCGCGAAGGCCGGTTTAGGCGTGTAGTCGTCGTGCAGGAGGCCGAAGCGGTGAAAGAGGCCGTCGGCGCCGCTGTCGGCGTCGCGCAGGGCGAAGAACGAGTAGCCGTCGACGTTCAGGTCGGCCGCGAGGGCGGACACGGTCCGGACGATGGTTTCGAGAACCGCGGCCTGTCGCTGCTCGGGGCGGTCGGGGCCGGTAGGCCATCCGTTCTCGCAGACACGGATCGCGACGGTGTCCGGGATGCCGGCCTTCGGCAGGTCGGTGCGCCGGAAGGCGGTGAGGACCGTGGTGACCGCCTCCGCCAGACGGTCGGGAGCGATGGGCCGGAAGACGTCGGGGAAGAAGTCCAGGCCGACGTAGTCCAGGCTGTCCAGGAAGCGCGCGTCGGCCGACGCGGCGAGCTTCGTCCAGAACGCGTCGGCCGGATCGAAGGTCGGCACGGCGTTGAAGCCGACCGCCACCGGGTGGCCCAGATCGCGGGCCTCCTGCTTGGCCGCGACGACTCCCTGGACGAGGGCGTCCACGACGTTGGGGATGCTGCCGTCGAGAACGGGGAGGTCGGCGTTCGGCTCCTCGCAGATCTGCACGGACGCCAGATGCGGTCCGTGCGTCCGGACGGCCTCGCGGACGAACTCCGGCCACCCGTCCAGTCGGCCGGACGGCTCGCGGAAGGGCAGTACGAGATCGAGCCTGCGTCCGCGCTCAAGGTAAGCCAGCGGGTCGGCGGGCGTGGGCGGCTCGGGCGGTGTCACGGAGGCGGCGAACGGGCGGTAGGCGCGGACCGTCAGCGTGGCCGCGCGTCCTTGCAGCGCGTCGAGTGCGCCGGTGATGCGGTCCGGCAGATCGGGCCGGGTCGGGTGGACGATCCCCTTGTCATCGCCCAGCAGCCCGCCCGGATAGATGCCGAAGGTAAGAACCACGGTCGCGCACCCCCCAAAATCTTGGTGTCACCACAATTTTGCGGCGACACTATCATTCGGGCGTGGGACTTCGAGAGACCAAGAAGCGGCAGACCCGCACAGCGATCGCCGACGCGGCGCTGGCGCTGTTCCTGGAGCACGGCTTCGACCAGGTCACGGTCGCCGACGTGGCACAGCACGCGGACGTGTCCACGAACACCGTGTTCAACTACTTCCCAGCCAAGGAGGACCTCTTCTTCGACCGCCAGTCCGAGGCCGAAGGGCGTCTCGCCACACTGGTGCGCGACCGGGCGCCCGGCGCCTGCCCGATCGAGGTCGTCCGCGACGACCTTCTGTCGGCCCTGCGCCAGAATGAGCCCATGCTCGGACTCCGCCCCGGCGCAATCCGGTTCTGGCAGGTCATCCACGACAGCCCCGCGCTGCGCGCACGCGAACGCGAGATCGGCGAACACGCCGAGGCCGCCCTGACCGCCGCCCTGGCCGAGCATCCGTCGGCCACCGCTCCGGCGCCCGGCGACGACCGCCAGCCGATGCCCGCCCTCCTCGCGGGCGCCGTCGCCGGGACGCACCGGGCGGCCGTGCGTGAGATCCGCCGGCGCATCATGTCCGGCGAGCCGACGGCCCGCGCGCGCGACGCGGTCGCCGCGGCGGCGGCCCAGGCATTCGACCGCCTGTGCCTCGGACTGCACGCGGAGACCGCCGACCAGACGCAAGCGGAGCGGCGGCTCCATCGGTAGCCCGGGGACCGGCAGCCCGTAAAGCGGCGGCTCCACCGGCAGCCCGTAAAGCGGCAGTTGCTCCGGCAGCACGTAGAGCGGCAGCTCCACCGGCAGCGACTGCCGGTGGAGCTGCCGCACAGGACCGGCTGGCTAGCAGCGCCTTGTCAGTTGGCGTCGCGGGCGGGGGGCGGTCACTTCGAGTCGAACCTCCCCAGCGGTTCACCGGCCGCGGTCAGGGCGCGGCGGGCGGCGGGCCACGCGTCGTCGAGGCCCACCGCGGTCCGCAGATACGCCAGGGTGGCGCGCTGGACGAGGGCGACGCGCTCGGGACTCTCGTCGGTGGTCCGCGTGTCGTAGGCGCCCTGGATGCCGCCGAGTCCGTGTTCCGCGCCGAACAGGGTCAGCAGGTCGGTGGCGCCTGGGCTCAGGCGGTAGCCGTCGGTGAACCAGTCCGGGCCGCGCACCGACAGCGCGGACTGGTCCCGGTCGCCCGCGACCACCAGGCTCGGCGTCTTCAGCTCGGCGAAGTCCGGGCTCATGAACGGGAAGTGCTCGGCGGCGAGCGGGCTCAGGTCGGCGCCGCCGGTCCCGGGCAGAGAGAGCAGCACGGCCGCTTTGACGCGGGGGTCGGCCATGCTCTCGCCGGGCGTGCCGTCGGCGTCGAGGACCCGTGCGCCCACGAGTGTGCTGACGGTCTGCGCGCCCCACGAGTGCCCGGCGACCGCGACGCGGTCGTGGTCGACGCGTCCGGCCAGCCCCGGCGCCTCGGCTTCGATGGCGTCGAGCCGGTCCAGGACGGCGGTCAGGTCGTCGACCCTGATCCGCCATATGCGCGGAGTGCGCGGGTCGTCGGGCGGCAGGCCCAGTGCGTCGAGATGGGTCGGCTGTACGACGACGAATCCGTGGGAGGCCCAGAAGTCGGCCAGGGGCGCGTAGTCGTCCATGGTCAGGGTCGCGCCGGACGAGAAGAGGACGACGGGCAGATCACGTCCGGTCGTCGGCGCCGTGACCCGTACGTGCAGGTCCTGGCCCCGACCGGGGACGGGGAGGACGACCGGCCTGACGGCGACGATCGGGGTGGCGGGGGTGTCCGCGGTGGTGTCGTACATGAGGTGAAGACCTCTCTGGACGGGCATCGGAGTTCATGCGGCGCGGCGGGATGCCATACTGGTAATACGGAGCGCCGCTCCACATCACGATCCACAATACGGAGCGCTGCTCCGCTTTGCAAGCAGGAGGTGTCTTCGATGCCCGCGGACGAAACGCCGCCGTCCCCCACCGGCCGACGCAAGCGATCCGACGTCCGGCGGAACGAGCAGATGCTCCTGGACGCCGCCGCGGCCGTGTTCGTCCGTGCGGGGGTGGACGCCCCCGTGCGGGAGATCGCCGCCGAGTCCGGCCTCGGCATGGGCACCATCTACCGTCACTTCCCCACCCGGGCGGACCTGGTGGTCGCGGTCTTCCGGCACCAGGTCGGCGCGCTCGCCGCCGCCGCGGACGCTCCTCCCGCCGCGGACACCCCGTGCGAAGCGCTGCGGCTGTGGGTCCACCAGTTCGCCGACTTCCTGGTGACCAAGCACGGCCTGGCCGAGGCGATGCGCTCGGACCAGCCGGGGTTCGAGAGCCTGCACACCGAGTTCGTCGAGCGCCTGATGCCCGTACTGGGGCAGTTGCTGACGTCGGCCGCCGTCGCCGGCCACACCCGCGCGGACGTACGCGCCTACGACCTCATGCTCGCCATCGGCAACCTGTGCATCGGGGTCAGCTCCTTCCCCGACTACCAGGCCCGCCGCATGATCGACCTGCTGCTCGACGGCCTCACGCGGACCTAGGGTCTTTCGTTCGGTTCATCGGCGGACCGAACGAAGAAAGCCCAGCTCACGATGAGTTCGTCAGCTCGACGTATTCGATACGGGAAGAGCGCAGAACATGCGCTTCGCGGTCGTCGTCGCTGATCATGGTGCACAGGAAGAGGGTGCGGCCGGCGGCGGCGAGTGCGACAGCCAGGCACCTCCCCGTCGTGCCAGCGGGGGCTCTCCGCGCAGACGAAGCCGGCGGCGAGCACGCGCGGGAGTTCGAGGACGATGGTCATTCCCCGAGAGTTTTTTCGAGCGGAAGGGTGCTGCGGGGTCGGTAGCCTCGCCGTAGGGACCCAGGCCGCGCCTGAAGGCGTGTGGTGTGCGGGAACGACGGAAACCGCGCACGACGATCCCGCGCGCCGACGGCCCTCAGCGGGCCCGCCCGTCCGACGGCTCATCCCTGTGCCGTCAGGTCAGCCCTGTGCCGTCGGGCGGACGACGATCTCTCCGACGTCGACCGTCTCCGGCTGCTCCACGGCGAACGCGACCGCTCGGGCAATCGCCTCCGGCGGCATTGCGATCGCATCCCTTTGCGCTACGAGGGCGGCGGCGGTCTCCGGGCTGCCGCCCTTGCCGATGCCCTCCGTGTTCGTGAACCCGGGCGAGACGAGCGTGACCCGCAGATTCGGCCCGGCCTCCTGGCGCAGGCCCTCGGTCAGCACCTTGACCGCCGTCTTGGTCGCCGCGTAGACCGCCTGGTTGGGGACCACCTTGTAAGCGGCGGTCGAAGCGGTGTGGACGAAGTGCCCGGCGCCCTGCGCGCGGAACACCGGAAGCGCCGCGGCGATGCCGTTGAGGACGCCCTTCACGTTCACGTCCACCATCGACTCCCAGTCCTCGACGCGGAGTTCGTCGAAGGGGGAGACGGCCATGCTGCCGGCGTTCGAGAACAGCACGTCCAGACGGCCGAAGCGCTCCTGGGCGGTCGCGACCAGCCGCACCACGTCCTCGCGCCGGCGCACGTCCATGGTGACGGCGACCGCCTCGCCCCCCGCTTTCTCGATTCGCTCCACGAGCCCGGAGAGCCGCTCGGCACGGCGTGCGCCGAGCACGAGCCGGGCGCCGCGCTCGGCCAGGTGGAGTGCCGTGGCCTCGCCGATGCCGCTGCTGGCGCCGGCGACGGCGACTGCCTTTCCAGAGATGCCTGTCATGCCTTCCATCCGATCCTCTACAATAACGGACAGTCGTCCGTATCTACGAACGAGGCTAAAGGACACATGTCCGCTTTGCAAGACGAACCTGCGCGCACGCCCCGCCCCCGGGCGGACGTGGTCCGCAACCGCGCCCGCTTGCTGGAGGTGGCCCGCGCCGCCCTGGCCGGTGACGGCGAGACGACCATGCAGTCGATCGCCAAGGCGACCGGGGTCGGGCAGGGCACGATCTACCGGCACTTCCCGACGCGGGAGGCGCTGCTGCTGGAGGTCTACCGGGCGGACTTCGGCGCGCTCGTGGACTCCGCGTACGCGTTGCTCGAACGCCACTCGCCCGACGTCGCGCTCCGGAGCTGGTTCGACGACCTCGCGGTCTTCGGACGCAAGAAGCACGCCCTCGCCGACGTGCTCGACGCCGCCACCCGGGCGGAACTGCACGACGAGCAGTACGACCGCATCATCGAGGCTATCCGCGCGATCCTCGACGCCGGTGTCGCATGCGACGCGCTCCGCTCCGACCTCGACGCCGAGGAGGTGCTGCCGCTCGTCGCCTTCCTCTGGCAGTTGGACACGCGCACCGATCCCCGGATCCCGCACCTCCTCGACGTAGTGCTCGACGGCATCAGAACGCGGTAGACAGCGCACGCGGACGGCGACGCGGCGCGGCGAAGGCGTACGCGGCGCCCCGGCGCGGCGCCGACCCCGGCATCGCCGGAGCCGAGCCGCTGGTCCTGGACATCGCCGACCCGGACTCGGCGAACGCCGACTTCCCCGGTGCGGCCCTGCACGCCGTCGCTCGCGGCACCGCATGGCTCGATCCGCCCGGCAAGCCCACATCGCAACTGACAGCCGGCGATCTGCTCCTTCTCCCGCCCGGCACCGAGCACGGACTCACCGGCGAACCGGGAACACGGATGGGAGCGTGCGACCAGGCATCCGCGCAGCGGTCCCGTGAACACGGCGAGGCGCTCACGCTCGGCAGCCCGCCCCGGACCACAGAGCTGATCACTCTCCACTATCGGCAGGACCCCGAGGTCAGCACCCCGGTTCTCCCCGTACTCGGTTCGCCGCTGCACGTGTCAGCGCGGCAGAACCCCGTGAACTCTTTCAGCGTCGCCACTTCAGGATGAGGACGACCTCGGTGATAACGGTCATGGGGTGAGGCTGACGCGACTCCAGCGACAAGGGCCTGCGGGACTCGGCGGGCGATCGAGGAGGGCGCCGATCACCGAAGTCCGGCGGGTCACCGTCCACCCGGGACAGAAGACGACATACGGTTCCCGGATGCGGCACGGCCACCGCGCCGATCAGCGGATCGGGCACCGGACCCACCCCGCGCAAAGCTTAGGCACGTCGGTGAACCACCCCCCGATCGCCACCAGAAGCGAGCGCTAACCGGGACGCCCGCGGCGACCCAGCGTGATGGTGAGCGACGGTTATCGGGTGGTCCCGGTCAGCCCCTGAACTGCGTCGATCACACCGTCCACCACTTCGGCCACCGGCTTGGACGCATCGATGATCTTCGCGCCACGGCTTTCGTAGATCGCTCGCATCCGAGGATTCCACTTCAGGGCCGCTGCGAGCTCTTCGGGATGTTGACCGAATGTGTTCGTGGTGCGGGTCGCGAGCCGATGGCGGAGGGTGTCCTCGTCGATCATCAGGCACACAACGAGGTCGAAGAGAGCGCGGACGTCTGCCTCGTTCTCCACCGACCCGCACAAGAACGCGATGCTGAAACGAGACTCCTCGACGAGGGTCTCAACGCGCTCACGGACGATCGCCCACCCATATCGGTCGAGCCAGCCCCCCGGAACCGGATACGGAGGATCCACCACAACCTCGCCGTCAGCCCGGTCGATCCAGCGACTGAAGCCGTCCTCGTCGGCGTCGAACGCAACGTAGCCTCGCGCTCGCAACACCCCGCAGACCGTGGACTTACCAGTCCCTGAATTGCCGGTCACCCACACCAATGTCACCCCGCCAGCGTAGACATGACTGCCCCGGGACAGCGCCGTGAGGGACTGCCAAATAAATGACGCAAAGGGGATCATCGGGACTGAGAATCGGCGACTTCTGCGCAGCGAATGAACCTCGGCGCCGTCCTGTCGCCGGACGCCCTCAGTCGCCCACTCGTCCACGGCCTTGCACGCTGACCGACCGCCCGTCCACCGGTTGTCCACAGAAGGCGATCACGTTTGCCTCGCAGGGAGTTCCCCACCGCTACGGAGCGAGCGTGGAAATCACAAAGGGCCAGGTCAGATATCATCTGACCTGGCCCTTCATTGAGCCGCTTTCGGGATTCGAACCCGAGACCTACGCATTACGAGTTGTCCGATCTTGGTCCGGGGGCGTCCGTGGGTGTCCGCCGCGAAGGCGGAACGGCTGGTGAAGCGCCCTAGCGAACCGTTGTGGACACCGGCGGACCAGGGTGGATTGGGCGGCAAGTGAGCCCAGAAGTGAGACCGCGAGGGAGGGGCCCTCACGGTCCACCGTCATCCGTCAGGCGGCAAATCGAAGTCTCTCCGGGGCTGGTGTACGGTCCGAGAACTCATGGTCCACAGGCACGGCTTCGCGTTGGGCAAGCCATCCGGAGACCCGAGGACCACCGTTCACGGCGACTCCCTCGCGGACGGTGCGGACGTGCTCGAAGCCGTGGTCCACGTAGTACCGCTGGAGTGCCTCATTCGTCGTCCAGGCGTCCAGCCGTACCCACCTGGCACCAGGATTCGAACCTGGGAAGGCTGAGCCGGCAGATTTACAGCGGGCTCCTCTCCCCCTCATGGCCTGCCGATTTCAAAGAGCCGAGCGCTGTCGGGGGACACCTGGGGAGACCCTCTCTGCCCCCATAGCCCCTGGCGGCTACTGAGGTCCTGGTTCCCCCAGCGCCGGACGCCCTACTCCATCGCAGAGGACCGATCAGGTGTGGCATCCCCACTCCGAGGGGCTGGAACGCTGGCGCCTGACTCCTCGTCCTCGGCCTCGTCTTCCGGCAGCAGGATCGTCGGAGTCGCCTCGGCATGCTTGCGCACGAGATATTCCAGGGCGTGCTCATCCGTGGATTGATAGTCGAGCCTGTCCCGGTAAAAGTGCAACCTCTGCTTGCACTCCTGAACAACCTCGCTCCACTCGCGAACCCACAATCTCGCGTTAGTGCCGACCGTGGCAGCTTGACCGGGGGGCAAATGAGGTTGTCGGGTGAGACTCCGCAATGCGTCATCCATGGAATTTCCAATTAGCCAGAAATCCCAATTTGCGTCAGTAGCCCGAAAGCGTTCGTCAGCGACAACGGTGGTCGCATATTTTACGAGCTGACTGAACTCAGCCATGCCGAGCGTGACATTGGGGCGCTTAAGTTCTACGACGAGGTGATGAGGTTTCTGCACCCATACCGTGGTCTTAGACAACATTAGATCGACCCTGCCGATAGTTCCATCCAGGAGGCGCACGCTAGTATCTACGGGTTCGGGGGCCCTAAGAAGAGACAAGTGCTTCCGAAGAACTTCCGACAACCCACGTTCACTGACCATGAGGGAATACTCTTCCCCGAAGACCCAAGCCTCGTTCTCCAGGATCTTGTGCAACTGGTCGCGCTCTCTTGTAACCTTCCTTGCCTCGGTATCGAAGAGCAGTATTTCCAGGGCCCGGAGAAAATCGAGGCGGTCGGTCACCTCTGTAGAGGTGCGAATCAGCGACGTCAGACTTGTGCGCTGCAAAAGAAGCCCGAGCTCTTCCTTCTCTTGACGAGAAAGAGCAAAGACTCTTTCAAGGATCTCTGGCGTGTGATCCGGCTTCGCTGCGAGCGTCTCCTTCAGGAGGCCCAGAGTGGCCCTCCTCGCCTTTATGGATTTCGGGATATGCTTGGCGATGGTCGTGGCTACCGTATCGAAGGCTTCCCGTTCGGTGATCTCCGTCGGCTCTGCCGCCTCCCCTTCATAGGGGTACACCTGCTCTCGCTGCCACTCCAGGACCTGCTCGCGACGGCGATCGTCGACCCGGCTCCGAAAGTGTCCGCGCAGTCGCCCTCTAGCTTGCTCTACGACAGACGAGGCCGGCGAATCCTCATCCCAATCCACCAACGCCAGATCCTGTGGCCGGTTTTCAAACCCCCGCCACGAAAGGTATGCCGTGAAGTTGAAACCCGGAGCCTGAATTTCCGGGCGCAGCTTCACCAATGGCATGCGCCTAGAATCACACAGCGTCAGTTCACGCGTCACACCTTTGCGCCACTCAATGACCCTCAGTTCCGGAGCAGGGTATTCACCTACCTGATCAAGGTGATATTCCTGGGAATGGACTTGAACTTCCCTAGGATCAACACGGACGCCATCATAAGTGATCGAAGTGTCTGTGTACGTCTCGAGATAGAGAGCAAACTCAGTTGTCAATACTGCAAGCACTCTTGACGTGTTCAGCAAGCGCTCCAGATAAGGGACCGCCCCCCAAGCCTCGACTGTGGTGCCGGTGCCTTCATCAGTCAAGCCGATACTATCGATGACATAGTCGCGCATTGCTGATCGGCCAGCCTGGATCAGGGTCTTAACTTTTCCATCGACGCCCTTGCCCACAGTTGTCCAACGCACTTGCTGGCCGATAGCAAATGTGCGGACGCGACCTTGCCCATTCCTGCCGTGCATCGACCGATGCTTGTCCTGAGAAACGAGCGCTGTTTTCTTCCACGACCCACCCAGCTTGTCAAAATAGGAGGGAATAGCTTCCGATGGCATTCCGTGTCCGCCGTCAGACACTGTTACCTTACTAATCCCCCCCAACTCATCGCGCTCGATGCTCACCGTGACATCAGTGGCATCAGCGTCCAGAGCATTCCAGATAAGCTCAACCACCGCGCCTACTGGGTCGTTCAGTTTGGCGACACTCTCGACGTGGTCCTGGTCAACTCCCAGCGTGATGCTCCCCATGGCCCCTCCCCTGAGCAGTGCCGAGCGACGTGATCAGCGCATCGGCTACCGTCAGTATCGGCACCATGACTGACATTGTGAACACCGCGATCGACACGCCGTCAGTGGGCACCACTCACACAGCCCGAACTCCCTAGCTCCGTGGGCGGCTGCTGGGCACCCCGGCTCCGCGGCCTCCTACTGCAACAACCCAACTCGTCGGGCCACTGGGAGAACGTCGCACGTGCCTCGCATCGGTCAGCTCAAGGGAGCTGGAGCTGGTGTTTCATCAGTGAAGTCGTGGATCGTTGGGCGCGTCAGGCGCTGCGCGAGCCATCCGGAAACACGAGGGCCCCCGTTCACCGCACCCCCTTCGAGTACTGTCCGAACGTGCTCGAAGCCTCGATTAAGGTAGTAGGCCTGTAGGTCCTCATTGGTCGTCCAGGCATCAAGGCGGAGCCACTTGGCGCCGGCTCGGTAGGCGCGCCCTCCTGCCCAATCGAGCAGACGACCGCCGACATTCTGTCCGGCATGGGTGCGGGCCACCGTGAGCTTGTTGATGAAAAGAGACGGCTCCGTAAGCTCCCGCTCTGTCCAGAGCCCGTCTTCCGCGTCAGGGGTCAGGGTGATGGTGGCTGCGGTCACATCGACGTCCACCACCATGAAGACCGTGCCCGCCTTGATGGTCTCCAACAGCTTGTCGGCAGGGTAGGGGCGCTGCCACTGGTCGGTGCCGAGACGAGACAGCCAAGCTGCCGCCTCCTCGCGGAAGGCGAGCAGCTTGGCTACGTCCTCGGGCTGAGCAGGGAGGATTCTCACTGAGGCTCGTTCTCGCTTCGGGCGGACAGGTCGCCGATCTCGTAGTTCATCCGGTTCAGGTCTCCCCGGAACGTCGTGATGGTGCACCGGACCGGCCGATCCGCCGAGTAGCCCGTGCGCGTCCAGATCATCACCGGAACGCCGGCCCCGATCTCCAGCAAGCGCGCCTCCTCTGGAGTCGGCATGCGAGCCGAGATCTCGTCAAAGTACCCAACCTGCTCAGTACCCCGGTCCGCGAGGTACCGCGTCGTCCCCTCTTCGATGTCTCCCGGCTCAGCAAGTCGGGGCGCCTCATCGACCAGCCACGACGGGTAGAACGTGGCCTGCGTGGACCACGGAACGTCGTCTACGTAGCGATGACAGAACCGAAGTACCGTCTTTGTGGCCGCCTCCACTTTGAGCCTGTCGGCCACGTCTTCTGAGGCCGGCAGCACCTCGACGCGGAACGTCTGATGCGGGCGTCGGCCCGCGTTCGTCACGTCCGTGCGGTACGCGTCACCGTTCTGCGGGAAGGTCAAGTTCTCGAACCGCGACGCGTTCAACTCGAACACCTCATGAGACCTGACCTCGTAACCGAGACCCTGGCTGGACGAGATCAGCCCCTCGCTGACCAGCAGGCTTAGTCCGTTGCGGATCGTGTTCCGAGAAGCGTCGAAACGCTGTTGCAGCTCATTCTCGGAGGGCAGCCGCGACCCCGGCTCGTGCGTGCCATTGACGATCTCACGGCGCAGGACATCGGCGACTTGCCGGTACTTCGGCTGCTTGTTCATGCAGCCATCATGACGCACTCGGCCAGCTTGTTGGTACATGTAGCTCTGAACCCCTTGACGACCCACCCCGAGTAGGTGCAGCATCAGCACGTCAACTTGTACCAACAAGTTGGCCAGGTGGTGCAACACCTTTAAGTGTGCCCGCTTGTGCCGACAGCGCCCGGAGGAAAGCCCGCAGGGGTGAGTACGAAGGAAGCCTTCGTAAGTTGACAACTGAACAGTGATCGTGCGGGACCGACGCAGGGTCGGTGGTCTTGGTAGGTGCCTAGGGCGAGGGTCCGGGGGCAAACCGCCGTGATGAACGCAGGCTCTCCCCTACGCGCCAGGCAGGCGCCGCCCGGAATTTCGGGTGTGGGGAAGTGCAGCGGGGTCCCAATGCACGTGGCGGCAAGAGTGAGACCGCCCCCGCGGCGACCGGGTCAAGTCGTCGGCGGCACGCCAACCTGCACCGAATCGTGCAAGCCGCCCTGCTGGCGTCAGAGCAGTGACGATGACGCACCCGACATCCCGGCTCGGGACCGGTGCACTGTGGCAACGGCGCACCGGTGAAGCCGTTTCCCTGCGATTTGCGGGAGGTCGGCATGGGCCGACGAAGACCTTGAGCTCCGCCGGCACGGACCGACCGGCGGTGCCCGAACCGCAAGCCCGGTCCGCTTCCTGGCTTCGCAGCGCGTGACGCTGCGGCCGGCTGCCTCTCCCGCCCGTCCGTCCCCCGTACTGCATGGGGGCGTACGGGCGGGAGTGCGGGGAGCCGGAGTCCCGACTTCAACGGCGCGTGCCCCCGGAGTTGCAGCTCCGGGGGCACTGTTCGGGCCGTCCCACTATGAGAGGAACACGACCCAATGGAGCACATCGTTACTGTTCAGGACGTTGTTACGGCGTTCGCGGACTGGATCGAGCCGACCAGCGCTGAGCTGGCCGCGGTCGAGCGGGAGATGCCCGTGGTCCTGGCGGACGTCGACCTGCTCGACGTACAGATCACCATCCTGGACCGCGTCCCGACCGAGTTGGACGACCGGCGGATCCGCCGGGCTCGCCGCCGGGCGCTGGCCGCCCGGGTCGCGCTGGTCAACCGCGCGGCCGGCGTGAGCCTGGCGGGGGGTGCTGCGTGATGGGGCGCAGGTTCAAGGACATGCAGACGCCGGAGGAGCAGTGGGCGGCGTCCCGTCAGGCGTCGCAGTCCGCCGGGGCGTCCGCGTCCCGCGTCCGCCCGGCCGGCAGCTCCGAGTGGCGGCGGATGACCGCGTATCAGCAGGCCGCGCACCTGGCCCGTCTCGACGGCCGCGAGGACGAGGCGCGCCGGTGGGAGCAGAAGCAGTCGCAGGCGGGCGAGGCGAGGCCGAAGAAGCGGGGGTGGTTCCGGTGATTCGCATCGTCACCCGTAAACGGCTCGCGCTGCTGGAGGCCGACACGCACGCCGCGTTCGAGCGCGCCCGGCGGGCCGGTGAGGCGGCGAGCGTGGCGGCCGGCCGGCACGAGCGGGAGTTGGCCGAGGCCGTCGACCGCGCGGAGCGTGCCGAGGCGACCACGGATGAGGTGGGCGTGCTTCTGTCGCACGCCGTGCGGGAGGCGAGCGCGGCCGAGGAGCGTCTGCTGCTCGATCAGATCGCGTTGCGGCGTCTGCGCGGGGAGCTGGCCGAGGCGCGGGAGCCGGGCCGGGCGGTGTTCGTGCTGCTGCACCGCGGCATCCCGCGCATGGTCTACCGCAGCCGTGCGGAGGCGTACGCCGACACCGCCACCCACGGAGTCCCGGCGGACGCGACCTGGAGCCCCGTCCGGCAGTTCTGGGCCGATGCGGAATGGGTTCTGTCGGCGTTCACGTACGACCCCGCCGCGCGCGGGTTCCGCGGCGCGCTGTCCCCGGTCGCTGAGTCGGTCGGGGGTGCGGCGTGAGCGCTGTTCACGTCCGTTCAGCCGAGAAGGCGCTGAACGTCGGAACGTGGCTGATCGTGTTCGGCGCGATGCTCTACAGCGTCCTCACGGTCACCCCGCTCATGGCCGATCACACCGCCGCCCGGTGGGCGTGGACGGCCCCGATCCTGCCTCTCGTGGTGGATGCCGCGGTGGTCATCGTGGTCAAGCTCGACGACGTGCTGGCCCGCCTTGGAGGGAACGGCGGCCGGTGGCCGATCGTGCTGCGGTGGATGACCGGCCTGATGACCCTGGCCCTGAACACCGCCGACTCCGCGTTGAAGAAAGACCTGGTCGGCATGGCCGTGCACGCGGTCGCGCCGCTCCTGCTGATCGTCACCGCGGAGACCGGGCTGGCCTACCGCCGCGCCATCGCACGCGCCGTGACCGCGCTGGAAGCCCAGCAGAGGGCCGAGCGCGAGCAGCGGGAGCGGGCGGCCCGCGAGCGCGCCGAACGGGCCCGTGCCCAGGCCCGCGAGGAGCGCGAGCACGCCGCCCAGACGGCGCGTGAACAGCGCGACCACGAAGCCCTCATGGCCCGTGAACAGACCGAGCGGGAAGAGAGCGCCCGGCGCGAGGAGCGGCAGGCTCGCGAGCGTGAGCAGGCTGCCGAGCGGGCCGCCCGTGAACGCCGTGAACGCGAGCGTGAACAGCGTGAACACGAGGCGCTGAACCGTGAACGCCAGGCCCGCGAACGCGCCGAAGCGGAACAGCGCGAGCGTGCCCTGACGGCGGAGCGCGAACGCCGTGAACACCGGGAGCGGGCGGCTCGTGAACGCGCCGCGCTCCTGGACCGCGCCCCCGCCCAGAGCAAGCTGCCCGAGGACGAAGCGCGCCGGATCACCCTCGCCGCGGTCGAGGCGGGCATGCCGGTGCGGCAGACGGCGGACCTGTGCGGCTGGTCGGTCGGGTGGGTGTCCGCCCGCTACACCGAGCACCGCGACGGCGCAGGACTCGCCTTTGAGGGGGCGTCCTCATGAGCACTCCCACCCTCGCCACGGTCGCGGCCGTGCTGGGCATGACGTGGTCCGTGCACACACTGTGGATGACGCGTCGCTTACGGACCGCGCGCCGTGACCCGCTGACCGGGCTGTGGACGCGGGACGCCTTCACCCGCCGGGCCCGCCGCCTGCTGCGCGACCCGCGCGCCGTGGTCGTCCTGGCGGACGTGGACCGCTTCAAGCAGGTCAACGACGTCCACGGCCACGCCGCCGGCGACGCCCTGCTGGTCGCGGTCGCCGCCCGCCTCGCCCACGGCGCCGCCCCGGGCGGGGTCGCGGGGCGGCTCGGAGGGGACGAGTTCGCCGCCGTCGTCGTCGACCGCGACGGCACGATGGCCGACCGGCTGCACACCCTCTCCCGCGTCCTCGCCCGACCGGTCGACACCGCCCCCGACGTGCACACCACGGTGTCGCTGGGCTGGGTCCGCGCCGCCGACCATCCCGGCGAGGACCTGTCCGCGCTGCTGCGCCGGGCGGATGAGGCCATGTACGCGGCCAAGCGCTCGTCCTCGCCCGTACGGCGGGCCCGGCTGGGCAGGCTGCTCTCCTCCGTCGCCGGACGGCGGCCCGGACGGCGCGGCGCGGCATGAGCACCCTGCCCGTCTACCGCTGGCACCTCGCCCCGGACGGCTTCGCCACCCGCCGCCAACTGCGCGCCGCAGGTCTGCGGCCCGGCGGCCAGGACGTGGCCGCGCAGCTCGAACGGCCCCGCCGCCGTCGCGGCCCGCTGGTCGCCTACCTCTACCGCGTCGACCTGGCCAAGCCCGTCCGGCCGATGACCCCGGCCCGGCGAGCGGCGCTCGCTGCGGCCAACCGGGCGCGCCGCGTCTGCCCGCAGTGCCGCACGGACGCGGGCTACGTCATCCCCGCCTCGCTCGGCATGTGCGTGCCCTGCGCCTTTCCGGAAGAACAGCGCGCCGCCTGAACCGCCCCGCAGTCCTTCAAGGAGACGACCGCCGTGACCCGACCCACCCTCCCCCGCCGCGCCGTCGCCCGCCGCGCCCTCTGCTATCCGCTCACCGACGGCCGCCGTCCCGAGCACGGCCGGCGGCTGACCGCCCACCAGGCCGCGGCCTGCATCCGCAGCGCCCGCAAGCAGACCGGCAAGGCCGTGGCAGCCGTCCACGTCTACGCCACCGCCGACCGCGACGGCACGGCGCTGCACATCGGCTACGTCCACTACACGCCCGGCCACTGGAGTGGCGTGGACGACGCCGCCGACGTCTACGAGATCCCCACCGACGCGCTCACCGACCTCTGAGCAACCCCACTACGCCGAACGGGGCCCGGCCGTCCACCTCCTACAGCGCCGGCCGGGTCCGCCAACCCTCCATCCCTGAAGGGAAGCTCAGTGAATCACCCCGACGAGAACCACGAGTTCTTCGAGCACCTCGAAGCCGAGATGAACACCGACCGCACCGGCGAGGTGGTCGACCTCGACAAGGCCCGCAACGCCCGCGCCGGATCGCCCGACCGCACCGGTGCCGAGTCGGACGACTCGGCTGTCGAGGGGTCGGCCGTCCGCACCCTCGACGCGTCGGCCGACACCGGCGAGGACGAGTCGGGCGACTCGGCACGGCCGCGTCCGGCCGACCCGTCGACCCTGCCGGGCACCGGGATCACCACGTACAAGCGCAAGCCGATCCTGCCGTCCTGGCTGAAGTCCAAGCCCGGCTTCGTCTCCACCGCGCAGCGCGCGACCGGCAACGCCTTCTACGCCACCGCCTATCACGGCATCCGCACCCCCTGGTACCTGTACCGGCTGACGCTGGACGCACCCACGGGTGCGGCCCGGCTGATCTCACAGTCCAACCGGTGGGTGTGGGACGCCGAAGCGGCCCCGCTGCGGACGTACGAGGTGGAGCACGAGAACACCGGCGAGTACCTGAAGCTGTCCCGCCAGCGTGACCGCCGCGTGCGGCTGCGCATGCTGGTCATGGCCGTTGCCGGACTCACCGGGGTGCCGCTCGCGATGGCCTGCTACATCCTGGCGCCGGGCTGGCTGACGCTGTTCGCGTCGGCTGCGGTGCTGGTCGCCGGGTTCAAGGGCGGCAGGGCCGATGAGCCCGTGATCGGCCGGGCCGTTTTGAAGACCGAGTTGGAGAAGCTGACCACCTCGATCGTGCTCCGGGCCCTGGACAACATCGGCAACCCGAAGCTGACCGCCGCCATCAAGAAGGGCGGCGACATGAACGGGATGCGGTTCACCTCCGAGATCACCCGCGACGGGCCCGGCTACCGCGCCGACCTCGACCTGCCGTGGGGCGTCACCCCGGAGGACATCATGGAGGCCCGCAAGTCCCTCGCTTCCGGGCTGCGGCGCAAGGTCGGCTGCGTGTGGCCCTCGGCCGACCCGACCGAGCACGAGGGACGGCTTGTGCTGTGGGTCGGGGACAAGCCGATGAACGAGACGACCAAGCCCGCCTGGCCGCTGCTGAAATCGGGTGTGGTCGACCTGTTCAAGCCCGTCGTGTTCGGCAACGACCAGCGCATGGGCGACGTGTCGGTGACCCTGATGTTCGCCTCCGTCATCGTCGGGTCGATCCCGCGCATGGGCAAGACGTTCCTGATGCGGCTGTTCCTGCTCATCGCCGCCCTCGACCCCCGCGCGGAAGTCCACGCGTTCGACTTCAAGGGCACCGGCGACTTCGGCGCCCTCGAACCCGTCTGCCACCGCTACCGCGCGGGCGACGAGGACGAGGACATCGAATACGTCCTCAACGCGCTGCGAGAGCTGCGCGCGGAGCTGCGACGGCGGGCGAAGGTCATCAAGTCGCTGCCGCGCTCGCGGTGCCCGGAGTCGAAGGTGACCCCGGAGCTGGCAGGCGACAAGAGCCTGCGGCTGCACCCGATCGTGGCCGGGTTCGACGAGTGCCAGGTCCCCTTCGAGCACGAGAAGTTCGGCGCGGAGATCGAGGAGATCTGCACCGACCTGGGCAAGCGGGGTCCGGCGCTGGGCATGACGATGCTGTTCGGCACCCAGCGGCCGGACGCGAAGTCGCTGCCCACCGGCATCTCCGCGAACGCGGTGCTGCGGTTCTGCCTGAAGGTCATGGCGCAGCCGGCCAACGACATGGTGCTGGGCACCTCGATGTACAAGGCCGGCTACCGGGCCACGATGTTCTCCCGCACCGACCGCGGCATCTGCTGGATGGCCGGCGAGGGCGACGACCCCCGCATCGTCGCCTCCGCGTTCGTGGACGCGGTCGGCGCTGAGCAGGTCGTGGCGCGGGCCCGGCAGATGCGCGAGGAGTACGGCAACGTCACCGGCCACGCCATCGGCCAGCTCCCCGAGACCGAAGAGGCATCCTTCGACCTGCTGGCCGACGTGCTGAAGGTCGTGGCGGTCGACGAGGACAAGGTGTGGAACGAGAAGGTCGCCACCCGTCTCGCCGCCCTGCGCCCCGAGGTCTACGCCGGGTGGAAGGCCGAGACCGTCGCCAAGAACCTGCGCCCGCACGGCATCACCGTGCAGGACGTATGGGCCACGAGCGACAAGGGCAAGGGCACCACCCGGCGCGGCATCGCCCGCGCCGACATCGCCGCCGCCATCACCGAGCGTGACGGAAAGGCGGGCAAGGGCTGACGCGGACCGCTGCTAGGTCTAGCACCCCACCGGTGCTAGACCTAGCAGCCCCGCTAGCACCCCGTTCCCTGTCTGATCAGGGGACTCGCATCTAGCACCTCACCTGCGGGAATCCCCGAAAACCGCCCTGGAGGGCACCCCGTGACCCCCTTCCCCCTTGCTGGCGCCTGCCTGCTCATAGTTACGCTCTGCTACTTCAGCGTGTGTGCGGGGAGCCCGTACGGCGACTGCCGCCGCTGCCACGGCATGGGCCACGCCATCAAGCACGACCGCAAGGGCCGGGCCAAGCGCGGCAAGAACTGCCGCCGCTGCCAGGGCCACGGCAAGCGCCTGCGCGTCGGCCGCCGCCTGTTCAACCTCTGGCTGCGCATCTACCGCGAGGGCCAGACCGAGCCCGCGAAGACCTCCGCTGCCCGTCCGTTCGCGAAGAAGGGCTGACCCATGGCCGTCACCATCTCGCTCGTCCTGCTCTTCGGCATCTTCCTGGCGCTGATCCTGCGGTCCAACAAGAGCTACGGCACCGCGCTCGTGGCCGCCCTGTTCGGCTTCTACCTCGCCAGCACCGGCACCGCCTCGACCATCAACAGCCTCATGACCGCAATCGTCCACGCACTGCCCAACTGACCTGGAAGGGAACGACCGTGAACGAACGCCTCACTCACGAACCCGCCAAGGGCGCCGTGGCCGTCTACCACCCCCAGCCCTTCGACCTCTACACCCCGGGCCCGGCGCTCACGGTCGACCCGTACGGCAAGCGTCAGCCGGTGGTGTGGGTGCCGGACGCATACGGGCGCATGGTTCCCATGCCCAAGCACCTCGCCCCCGCCCCCGTCCAGCCGACGCAGCCGCGTGACCTCACGCCGCTTCCGCTCCTGGACCCCATCGCCCAGCGGTTCATGGGCGCCGGGCTCGGCGGCGGCGCCCTCGCGGCCGGCGTCGGCTACGGCGTCGGCGAGGTCGTCAACGCCGTCGCCGGAATCAGCGGCGGCGCCCTCGTGTGGGCCGCGGTCATCGTCGTCGCCCTGCGCGCGCCCCGCGCCCTCGGCGGCGGCAAGGGCAGCACCGTCAACATCCGCCGGGCCGTCATCAAGCGCAACCACTTCTACGGCTAGGGAGCCAACCCATGCAGAATCAGCCCGCCACACCTCTGAAACTCGGCGACCAGGCCGCCGAAGCCGTCCGCGCCATCAACCACACCACCCGCGCCCCCGGCGAGGACTGGCAGTACCCCAGCCACGCCTACAGCCTCATCGGCACGCTCGCGCACCTGTCGCGCATGCTGCCCCAGGCCATCACCCAGGCGCTTGGGCCCGTGACCGACGCGCACACGGCCGGGCGACTCACCGTGGACGGCGGCAAGGACCCCGACCAGTCCGCAGCGTCCGCCGTCCAGACGGCGCGCGTCGCCATCGGCCGCGCCCAGCGTCTCGCCGCCGCCCTCGACCAGGTCCACTCCGCTCTCAGCCCGCTCGGCTACGACACCAGCGACGACGAGGACGAACAGCCGTGCGGTGAGGGCATGTGCCAGTGCTACTGCGTCGGCCTGCGCCACCCCTGCGGCTGCGACTGCCCGCACGAGGACGACTGCGACTGCGACTTCTGCACCGCGCCCGACCCGTACTAGATGCGCCCGGGGCGGGCGCCGTCTCTCCACAAGCCGCGCCCGCCCCGGTCTCTCCCATCCCTCGTAAGAGCAGGAGATACCCCAGCATGACCCATCCCGCCCTGATCCGGCGAGACCACCTCAGCACCGCCCTGCGCCTGGCGGCCGACGGCGTGCCCGTGCTGCCGCTGCGCCGGGGCAAGGTGCCCTTCGCCAACTGCCCCGCCTGCCTGTACACCGCGTGCGGCGGGCGCCCCCACATGAAGACCCCCGGGTCCTGCCGCTGCCCGCATCCGTGCCACGGCTGGGCCGCTGCCACCACCGACCCGTGGACGCTCAACTCACCCGAGTGGGCAGCAGCGTGGCGTGAGGCGGCGGCGGTCGCCTACCACCCGGGCGGCGCCGGACTGACCGTCGTCGACCTCGACCACGCCGACGCCGTCGCCTGGGCCCGCGCCACCCTGCCGGCCACCCGCACCGTGGTCACGACGCGCGGACAGCACTGGATCTACCAGGGCGTCATGACCTCCGCGAACGGGGTCCGCGACGGCGTCGACATCAAGTCGACGATGGCCTACGCCCGCTGGCGCGGCCCCGGCACCGGCACCCTCACCGAGCTGCCCGACACCGTGCGGGCGCTGACCGTGAAGACGCCCACCATCTACCAGGCCCCGTGCATCGACGCGCTGCCCACACACGCAGTGGAGGGCGCCTGTAAGCACCGCACGCCCGCGTTCCTGGAACGCGGCATCACGATGGCCGTTCAGCGCATCAACGGAGCGTCCAGCGGCATCCACGCGACCGTGTACGCCACGTTCCTGGCCGTGCTCTCGACGCACGGCCGGTGCGGCTGCCTCACCGAGGACCACACGGCGCGGCTGTTCGCCGCCGCGCAAGCCAAGGGGGAGAGCCCGCGGCACTGCGCCGACGCGTGGAACAACGCCCGCACGAGGTTGGGACTGTAGCCATGTCCGAGGACGACAAGACCCCGGCTCGCGAGGTCATCGCCGAGTACGCGCAGGAGCGGTTCCGGTACTTCCGCACCGCCGACGGCACTGTGTACGCGCAGAAGAACGGCCACCCCGTGGCCCGTCCCATCCGCTCCCAGGGCACGACGGGGAGCCACCGCCAGGAACTCATGGTCGGCCTGTTCAAAGACGGGGTCGGCGTGTTCAACGGCACCGCCCTCAAGGAGGCGCTGGACTTGATCGAAGCACTCGCACTCAACGAGAACACCCAGAGCGTGCACATCCGCGTCGCCCCCGGCTTCGACGGTGCGACCTGGCTGGACCTCGGGCGCAGCGACGGCCAGTCGGTGCGCATCCACCCCACCGGATGGGACATCCGCGTCCCCGACCCGCGTGAGGTGTGCTGGCGGCGCACCCAGCTCACGGGCGAACTGCCCCTGCCGGAGAAGAACACCGACGGCAAAGGCATCGACCTGCTGTTCCGGCTGTGCAACTTCGTCAACGCCGAAACCGAGTGCCTGGCCATGGCGTGGCTGGTCGGGTGCCTGGAACCGTCCGTCCCCGTCCCCGCCCCGTTCCTGACCGGACCGCAGGGCGCGGGGAAGTCGACGGCCGGCCGGATGCTCATCCGCATCATCGAGGGCATGAGCAGCGACCTGCGACGGGCCCCGAAGGACGAGGAGAACCTGATCGCGGCAGTCGCCGCGGGATGGGTCACGGCGCTGGACAACCTCTCCCACATGACCCCGGACCTGTCCGACGCCATGTGCTGCATCGTCACGGGCGCCGAGTCCGTCAAGCGGGCCCTGTTCACCGACGGAGATGTCTTCCGCGCCCGCTACCGCCGCCCGCTCCTGCTGACCGGTATCGACGTGGGTGTCATCCGGCCCGACCTCGCCGAACGCCTCCTGCCGCTCCGGCTGGAACGGCCGAAGGTGCGGCGCACCGAGGCGGAGCTGTGGACGGAGTACGCGCAGGTTCTGCCCGTCGTGCTCGGCTCGCTGCTGGACCTGACTGTCAAGGTCCGGGCCGCGTCGGCGGAGACGCCGACGGATCTGCGCATGGCGGACTTCGCGCACCTGTGCGCGCAGCTCGATGCCGCGATGGGTCTCGGGGCGCTGCCCGCCTACCGGGCCGGGCTCGACGACCTGAACGATGACGTGATTGAGGGCGACCTTCTCGCGCAGACCGTGCTTGCGTACGCGGCCGACATGCAACCCGGGGAGCAACAGCGGATGACCTCCGCGGAGTGGCTGCATCTCCTGACGCGGCTCTACAGCGGCGAGGACTGCCGCCCCCTGCCTAAAGGGTGGCCGACTACCGGCAAGGTCCTCTCCGACCGCCTCAAGCGGCTTCAGCCCACCCTCGCGGCGCGCGGCCTGAACGTCGACTGGGGACGCACGCGCGAGGCCCGCTACATCGAACTCACCGAGCCCGCCCCGGCACCCGGCCCGCACCAGGGCGCCGCGTTCTGAAGCGGTCACCGCACAACAGCAAGAGGAGCACCCGGGGGGACCCCGCGCAGGGTGCTCCTCTTGCTGTTCGGTGCGCAGCACCCTGCTGAGGACGCGCCGCGAAGCGGCTCCTTCTTCATGTCCTGTGCTGCGCACAACAAGAGAAACCACCCCCTCTCTTTCCTAGGTAGGAAGACTCTGCGTCACCTGCGTCACAGCCGACGGAAACCGGCCCCTGACCTGCCCGGACAGGCGTGACACAGGACCGATCGGCTGCGTCATCGTGCGTCACCTGCGTCACGCCCCCGTGTCACAGACGACGAAGCCGTGACGCACCGGTGACGCACCCCGCCCGCCCCACGTCACGCAAAGGCGCAGGTCAAGGGCCCAAACGACGCACGTGACGCCGTGACGCAGAAATCCGAACCTCGGACACACGCGGACTCCCCTAGGCCCTAGGAAGCCCTCATACAGGAGGACTTGATGAGCACCGCCATCGCTGCCCCCGTCGACCGACTGCTGTACAAGCCGGAAGAGGCTGCCGAAGCTCTCGCTATCGGCCGCTCCACCGTCTACGAGCTGATGGCCGAAGGCACCCTGAAATACATCAAGTTGGGTCGAACGCGCCGAATTCGACGTGCTGACCTCGAAGCCTACGTAGCGAACCTCAACCCTCTGCCCCACTGACCCGAGCAGGCCCTGAGGCGCCCCGAGCATCCCGCTCGGGGCGCCTTTCGCATGGAGGAGCACATGAGCCCCCGCAAGCCCAACAACGAGTCATCCATCTACTTCGGCGCCGACGGCTGGTGGCACGGCCGCGTCACGATGGGTGTGAAGAACGATGGCAGCCCCGACCGACGACACCGTCGTGCCAAGTCCGAGCCCGAAATCAAGCGCAAGGTCAAGGAGTTGGAACGGCAGCGTGATGAAGGCCGCGCGACGAAGGCGGGCCGCGCGCCGACCGTCGCGAAGTGGATGGAGACCTACCTCACCGACATCGCGAGCCTGAAACTCAAGCCGCGCTCCCTGGACGACTACTGGTCCAAGACCCGCAACGACATCGTCCCCGGCGTCGGACAACACCGGATCGACAAGCTCCAACCGGAGCACCTGGAGCGGATGTACCGCGTCATGCTCGACGCCGGCCACGCCCCCTCGCACGTCCTGAAGGTGCACCGCATCCTCTCCCGCGCGCTGAAGATCGCCCACCGTCGCCGCATGGTCAGTGAGAACGTCGCCACGCTGGTGGACCCTCCCGGCGTCGACGAGACCGAGGCGAATCCGTTCACGCAGGAGGAAGCCAAAGCGTTCCTCGAAGCCGCCGCGAAGCGCCCCACCTTCATGCGCTGGATCGTCGGCGTCGGCATGGGATTCCGGCAGGGCGAGACGCTCGGACTGCGGTGGCCGTACGTCGACCTGAAAACGGAGATGTTCCGCCCCGAGTGGCAGCTTCAGCGCCTCACCTGGCGGCACGGATGCGACGACCCTCACGCCTGCGGGGCCCGCCTGCACCGCTCCGAGTCCTGCCCCCCGGACTGCACCACGCACAAGGGCTACACGCGCGGTTGCCCCAAGCCCTGCGCCAAGACCTGCACCAGGCACGCGAGCGCCTGCCCGGACCGCAAAGGGGGCGGTCTCGTCTTCACCCGCCCCAAGACCAAGAAGAGCCGGAACGCCGTCCCGATCCCGCCCGTCTTCATCCCCTTCCTGACCGACCACAAGGCCCGGCAAGCGGCGACGAAAGCCGCCGCCGGCGAGCAGTGGCAGGAGCACCACGTCGTGTTCTCACGGCCGGACGGGCGGCCCCTCGACCCGCGAGCCGACTACGAGGAGTTCAAGGAACTCCTTGCCGAAGCCGGAATCGACGATCGCCGCCTGTACGACGGGAGCCGCCACACCGCCGGCACGATCCTGAACGAGCTGGGGGTCGACATGACCACGATCATGGAGATCCTGCGGCACACCCAGATCAGCCAGACCCGCCGGTACGTCAAGGGCCGATCCCACCTGTCCAAGGACGCCATGCGGCGCATGGGCGAGTTCTTCGCGCCCACTCCCCCGGCCCCCGCTCCGGGCACTACTGAGACCGCAACTGAGACCCCCGACACCCGCGCGGCCCGCTCCCGCCGCCGTCGCCGCATCCGCTGAACGACGAAACCCCAGGTCGGAGTATGTTCCGGCCTGGGGTTCAGGTGAGCCGCTTTCGGGATTCGAACCCGAGACCTACGCATTACGAGGGCCCACAAGATCATCCCGGGTGGTGCCGGACTGTGCCGCGGGATCCCGTTTCCCCAGGTCAGAGACATCTGACCGTGATCACCATGACGCTGGGTCCACCCTAGTGCTGTCCAGTCCGCTCACGCAGCGCTCACGCAAGAAGTGCGTCCGGCGACCGCAAAGCCGCAGGTTCCCGGTCGTGCCGCAGACAACCCGGACCGCGGCATCCCGATGCCGCCGCACCGGGCAGCAACCCATCGGATCTAATCGAGTACCTCCAGTCGACGGCGCGACGCGGCGCAGCCAAGCACTCGCGGCCGGCCCTGCTGACCTGCCGTCAACATCCGCCGTATGGGCTACTTTTGTCAGTGGTCGCGTGTACCGTCCAGAACGACTCTGGACCACATCCACACCGCAGCCGCGCCTCCAACGGCATGGCTGGTAGAGGGGCGAGACGCGTTGAGCATCACTCAGGGGCTGTCCCAGTCGGTCGAACTCAAGAAGCCACTGACTGCGCTAATCAACAGGGGCTGCGTACCGGTCGGCGGTATCTACCGTCTGGACTACGACTCAGCTGTGGTGCTGACCGATGACTTCAAGAAGGAGAAAGCCGGGGGAGTTCCGAGGGGCGGCTTCCTTCTTGCCGTCGCGGGAGACAACACAGAATCCGGTTTCATACTCGAAGATCAAGAGATCATCCTGCTTCGAGTCCGCGGCACTGCGCCACTGCCCAACGAGTCGGAACTCATTCAAACTCGGCTGGCAGTCGTTCGCGACGCAGGCGCATCGGGGGTCGGATTCGACGATGTCACCGATGTGCTGACACGAAACGAACTCCAGCAGTCAGCCTTCGACTGCGAAGTTTTGGGCACCTTCTACACCGAGACCGAGGGACGCGAAGCCGCGATCGAGTTCGGGGCAGACATCGACAACGTAGTCGTCTCTGCGCGCTACCAAGTCTTCCTTCCATCGATTCAAGTCTTGTCATGGCTTGCGTCCTACCCTGAGCCCACCGACAAAAAGGATGCCCTTGCAATCGGAAAGGTTCGATTCGCCGCGACGCGACGCAAGGCTCTGATCGCCGGCACCGACAAGGCGGAGGCTCACATCAATGTCTCCGACTTCATCGGGCGAAAGACTGCTGTGTTCGGTATGACCAGGACCGGAAAATCCAACACGATCAAGACACTAGTAACAGCGGTCCACCGGTACGGTTCGGAGCACAAGCGCTCGATCGGTCAGTTGATCTTCGACCCTCAGGGTGAGTACGCGAACGTCAATAAGCAGGACCGCACGGGCCTTCGCCTTCTCGGAGACAATGAGAGCACGGTGCGGATCTACAAGGTAGATCCCAACGCCTCAGACAACCGGGAGAAGCCACTGCGTATCAACTTCTATGACCGCGAGGTCCTGGAAGCCGCCTGGAGTCTGGTCAGTGAAGCAACCGTTCCCGTCAATACCAATTACGGCAAGAGCTTCCGGTCAGCGGTCCTCTCCGAACCCGACCAAAACGATCGCAGCAAGCATGCCCGCTGGGGGTGGGCAATGGTCGCCTTCTTCGGGCTCCTGTCCAAGTGCGGCTTCGAGGCAGCAAGGTTGCCGCAGGATCTCGTAATCGTCGCCCCAGCCCCTATTCAGGACTTCATTACCGCACACCCTGCGGCTGTTTCGCAGGTCCGACCGGGCTCCTATCGCGTCAACAGCCCTTCGGGAGCACTACAACTCGCCGAATGGGTGGGCGAAAGAGAAAGCGAATTTCCCAAATGGCATGACACCCAGGATTGCCACTTCAGCGCCATTTGGGGCGTCTATAAGTACACTGGCGTAACGTCCGCCATTCGCACCATTCGCCCATTTCACGCCCCTCAATCGGCAGGCGATGTTGCAGAGCATTTGTGGCATGACATGCAGGAAGGTCGACTTGCGATTGTTGACCTCTCCAGTGGAAACGACCAAGTCGCCAAGGTCATGTCCGAGCGTATCGTCACCCACTTGCTGAACCGGGCGGGAGAGCGATTCCGCGACGACCGCGATCCGGTGGATATGCAGATCATCGTCGAAGAGGCGCACAACCTATTTGAGCGCAGCGGGCGAGAGGTGGCCGATGACCCATGGGTGCGCCTGTCAAAGGAAGCCGCGAAGTATCGGATGGGGCTCATCTACGCTACACAGGAAGTCACATCCGTTGACAAGCGAATGCTCTCGAACACGTCAAACTGGCTGATCGCCCATCTCAACTCTGACCACGAAACGCGAGAGCTGTCTCACTACTACGACTTCAAGGTATGGGCTCCGAGCATCATTCGAGCAGAAGACGTCGGATTCGTTCGCATGAAGACCTACTCGGGAAAGTACATCGTTCCGGTGCAGATCTCGAAGTTCGACCACGCCATGGTGAACGTTGCCCGCAATGCAGCTGGCTTGGAAGACGTCGACGTCACGATCGAAAGCGAGTAACTCGTGCCCTACGATGGCGAGAAGGCTTCCAGGCTTGGCCACGTGGAGACGGCGAGGAACGAAGCCGTCAAGGCTGCCCTCCAGCGCTGGACCATCACCAGCGCTCGCCCCAATGGCAAGGATGGCATTGCTGAACTGTGTTCACCCCTCGAAGACTTGCCCCTCATCGGTAAGCTTGATGAAGTTGATTTCTCCATCACCGTCGACGGCTCGGACACCGAAGTAGACACCACCCGTGACCATCCAACCGTAAAGGTCGGTTACCTCCGGGTTGCGGGTTCCGTGGTTCGGCTGGATGTCTTTCGCAGCCTTTCACGAGTGAAGCACATCGACCCACGTGAGGTTCGCAAGTCTCATTCTGAATACGCCTTCGACGTCGCTCTACCTGGATCTCAGTTGACTCGCCCAGGTATGAGCGGCGTAGACACCTGGCGCGTGGAACTCAACGACTTTCTTCACAGTTCCCGTTTCGACTCCAACACCGAGATGACCCTCGCAGATGGACTTCTCGCACTGCACGGCACGCGCGGCAAGCCGGCGTCCGGGATCGGCCTGCGCGTCTGCCCTGGGTGTGGACAAAAGGCGGGTAGCAGCCTCGCGCTTTCGGCTGGAAAACAAGGCGGCTCATGCCCCGCCTGCAACGCACACCTTTACCTCTCGGATGTGCTACGAACCCACGAAGAATACAACGTAGAGGGTTCAAACTTCACTCCGCTCGGGCGCGTCATGAACGTGGCCGAGCGACTGATGTCGGTGTGCTACTTGAATTTCTTCGCCGATACCGCTCCTGAGGTTCTCCGGCACACCCTCTTCATCACTGATGGGCCGCTGGCTTTGTTCGGCCCGCTTGCCCCGCTCAAGCGAAGGTTCGAGGAGCACCTCGGCAACTTGAGCGACTGGTGCACAGATCAGGGACTCATCCCTCCTCTTATCGTCGGAATCGAGAAGTCGGGCGCCTTCGTTGAACATGCAGAATTGATCAAGGATCTAATTCCGCCGGGTCACGTCATGCGGCTTACCAACGCCTACATCAATAGAATCTCCGGACGTCCCGAAGGTAACGAGTACGGCGTGGACGAATTCTATGGACGCCGCTTCATCTACCGCACTCGAACCGGCGACCCTCTAGTCATCACGGTTCTCCCTAGATCGGGGCTATCGCCGTACGACGGCAACCGCCCCGAAGTGGAAGGGTGGGAGGCATATCCGACGCTCCGCCTGATATGTGAGGTTCTCGACTCCCTGAGGACTCGCATGTATCGGCATGCCGTCGTGCCCATCGCTCTGGCACACTCGGCCGCGGCACTGCCTCTCGGCGTGGGACGCTCAGTCTTGACGATGATGGCCCAGCAGAACATCCCTGGCCTGAAGCCCCACCTCCAGGCGGTCCAACCACCCACGTACTTCAAGCGGTAGGTCGATCATGTTCCGGATCACTCACGCGTCCGGCAAGATAGGCAGGTGACCTCTGTGACCTCGTCGGCGACTACTACCGCCGCAAGCGGCCCTGCCCGGATTGCCACCTTCTTCGGCGCCGACGAGGCGATCCATACCCAGACGCGCCCGCTGCCCCAGCAGTTGGAACCCATCTCCCACGCACTCTCCCAGGGGCGTTATCAGTCCCCCTTGCGCTATCCAGGCGCCAAGTCCTCACTAGCTCCCGTGATTTCGCGAGTGATCACATCAGCGAAACAGTCTCGGGAGGTTCCCGAGGTCAACCTTCTAGTCGAGCCCTTCGCCGGCGGTGCGTCAGCCTCATTGCGATCCATCGGCGAGGGAATCGTAGACCGCATCCTACTCGCAGACGCCGACCCTCTTGTTACGGCATTTTGGCAAGCGGCCGCCGCCGACACCGAACAACTCATCGACCGAATGCACGAGGAATGGAAGAGGTATGTTCGCGATGGTGGCGCCTCGGCGGTAAGCCGATGGGATTACTGGCGCGCATGGTCTCCGCGTCCGGCGATGACATCGCAGGATCGCCGCCTCAGCATGGCCACGCAATGCCTGTTCCTTAATCGGACCACTTTTTCCGGGATCTTGCATGGCAAGGCTGGACCTATTGGGGGTCGCGCTCAGACCAGCAACTACCCCATTGGATGTCGCTGGAATCCCGATGCCCTCGCCGAGCGACTTAGGTATGTTGGCCATCTCTACGATATCGGGCGTCTAGTAGACGTATGGTGCAAGGACTGGCGGCAGACCCTGGATGATGTTCCCGAGCATTATCCGCAACTCCTACCGTCTCGCGTGGTTGCCTATCTAGATCCTCCGTATATTGAAAAATCTTCCCTTTTGTACCGAACTTCGTTCGACCCCCGTGGCGGCTACGGCGGCGGTTCGAGTGTCGAGACGTCCGCTGATCCACTTCACCTCAGTCTCGCAAGCTACCTGCGAACGAGGGCACAGTTCCGCTGGCTGCTAAGCTACGATAATCACCCCATGCTTATGCAGAGTAAGTGGCTTTACGCGCAATCCAGAATGACTCCGTCAGAAGTCGATCGCGAGACTCTCGGCGTGCGGCAGTGGCGGATTACCAAGAGATTGGTCGCCACGCGCTACTCGGCAGCTGGACGTTCCGGAAAGAGATCAGCCGAGGAATTGCTTATCACCACGCTTCCTCCAGCGACCGTGCCACTGGACGAACAGCTTCGCTTGCCGTAACGGGTCAGCTCTCCCTTGTCGGTGACTCCCCGTGTTCGAGGTAGCAGGTGAGACCGTTCGTCCGGGCCTTGATTCCCGCGGCAATTCGGCGAGCCAGGCGGGGGATGGTGAGGTCTGGCACCTGGTCGGCGTCGTGGAAGTCGTAGCCGCGGAGCTCGTCTGCCTGCAGGACGATCCGGCGGCGGTCTTCTGAGCTCAGGCGACCGCCGTCGAAGAGGTAGAGGACCTTGTCTCCCTCTCCGGGGTTCGGCGCCCAGTCGACGACTAGCAGGCGGCCGATGTGCGGTGCGATGCCGAGTTCCTCCTGGACCTCACGTACACAGGCTTGCCGAGGCGACTCCCCTTCTTCGACGTAGCCCCCAGCGATGTCGCGGTAGTCCTTGTAGGACGGTTCGACGAGGAGGACTCGATCGGCTTCGTCGAAGAAGAGAGCGCCGGCAGCCATGCGGGGGCGGGCCATCTTCGCTTCGTGCTCGTTCTCGCTCACGGTTCGGACTCTAGCTGCCCGCGACGACGCCCAGTCTACGGGCCAGATCTGCCACAGGATGGGAAGGCCGGCCCCGGGTGCTACGTATCCAGCCGATGACCAGTTCCCGGCTCAGGTGGTGGTGGCGCACCTGCTCGGGCGCTGCCTGTTCGGCCTCCAGCAGGACGGCCAGGGCTTCGTCGGTGCGGTTCCAGGAGCTCAGCGCCCTGGCGACTTCGAGGCTGTGTCGTACGCGCCGCTCCACCGGCAGGGCGCTCGTGTCGATGCGTGAGCCCAGATCTGCGGCGATCTGGATGTCGCCGAGTTCGCCGGCGGTGGCCACGCAGTGGATAGCTACGTTGGTCGGACCGAAGGCCGTCCACATGTGATTGGCGTCGGCGCCGAGTCGTTGCGCGGCCTCGTCGGCTTCGCGGAGGAAGGTCTGCGTGGTCGCCCGGTCATCTGCCCGCGCGGCAGCCATCGCGCCGGCGAGGAACAGTGTGCCGTACACCGAGAGGTACTCGCTATTGGCGTCGCCCAACTCCGGCTGCATGACGGCTGCCGCGTCGTTCACCAGCTGGACCGCGGCTGTGAAGCGCCCGGTGGCCAGGAGGCAGTGCGTGACTGCTCGGAAGAGCGAACCCGTAACCTCGCTGCGGCCGCTGGACTGCGCTGCTGCCAGGCCCCGGTCCGCGGCGATCCATGCCAGCTCGGGCTCTCCCAGCTTGCCCAGCACCATGGCCGCCCCGTGGTAGGCGAGAGCGAGCAGCACGTGGGCTTCCTCCGCCTCGTGCCCCGAGTAGGCGCGGGACGCGGCGAGGGCATCGGCCAGGACAAGGGGGAGACGTCGGGTGGCAAAGCCGTACCGGGATGCCTGGTAGGCATCGAGCACATCGCGCACGTTGCCTCGAAGGTCCTGCAGGGCAGGTGGCTCATCCTCGGCTGCGAGGCTCAGTAAAGGGGTGAGCTGCTTGTAGTCCATGAGTGTTTCGCGCAGCGCAGGGACGGTCCGGCGCCCGCTGTCGGCCGACCACTCCATGAGGGTCGGCTCGGCAAGCAGGTCTCCGAGGGAGATGTCGAGCGCGTCGGCGAGTGAGGTGATCACCGAAAGGCGATCAAGCTCGATCCTGTTGTTCTCCGCCTTGCTCAGCCAGTCCGTCGTCCGGCCGACAAGGCCGGCCAGGACCTCTTGGGAGAGGCCGCGCCGACGCCGGTACCAGGCGACGCGCTCCCCGATGGTCAGGTTCTGTGTCATCCCGCGCATGTCCTGATCATCACCTCGTGGCCGAAGTGGACCCCGGAAGGATTTTCCGGGGTGCCCTGGGGTGCCCTGGCTACTGTCGCAGCAGACCGAGAACGCCGCAGGGCGATGCGAGCAACTCAGCCCGTGGCAAACGGCTTTGACCAAGGGCGTTCATCCGTCCCACCCGTCTTCCTCAGGCCGAGAGATCGGAGTTTGTCATGCGCGAAACCATCACGACCGAGGGTGGCTACCTGTCCATTGAGACGGGCACCGCCAAGCCCGGTGCGACCACGATCGTCGAGCGGAAGGGGCTCGGTCACCCGGACACCCTGGCCGACCACCTCGCCGAGCGGCTGTCCCGCGCGTACAGCCGCTACACCGTCGAGCGCCTCGGCGCGGTGATGCACCACAACTTCGACAAGCTCGCCCTCCTCGGCGGTGCCAGCGAGGTCCGCTACGGCGCCGGCCGCATGACAGCCCCTGTGCGCGTCCTGGTCAACGGGCGGGCCGCGCCCATGTGCGGGGGCGAGGAGATCCCCGTCGAGGAGATCGTCGAGGCCGAGGTCAGGGCATTCTTCGCCGAGCGGCTCCCGGAGGTGTCGGAGCACCTCAACATCACCTTCAACATCACCAGCAACTCCAGCCCCGGAGCGGTCCTCACCGGTGACGCGGTGCCGGACCGCACCCGCTGGTTCAACCCCCGCTCCATCGACGACCTGCGTGAGCGCCGGGTCCGGCTGTCGAACGACACCTCCCTCGGAACCGGCTGGGCACCGGAGAACCCCTTCGAGTCGTTCGTCCGCGAGCTGGTGGACCACTTCTCCGGGGAGAGCGACTTCACTCTCTCGCACGCGTGGTGCGGATCGGACGTGAAGCTCATGGGCTACTGGGACGGTGAGCAGGCGGACGTCGTCCTCTGCATCCCGCAGAAGTCGCGGCTCGTCGCCAGCCGCGCGGAGTACGTGCGGAACACCGAGAGTGTCCTCGCCGAGTGCCACCGGCTGGCCAGCCTCCGTCTGCCCGGAGCCGAGACGCGCTTCCGGCTCAACGCGCGCGACGTGCCGGAGAAGGACGAGCTGTACCTCACCTACACAGGCAGCTCGATCGAGTCCGGCGACGAGGGCGTCGTCGGCCGCGGCAACCGGGTCAACGGACTGATCACGCCACTGCGGCCGATGAACTTGGAGGGTGCCAACGGCAAGAACCCCGTCTACCACGTCGGCAAGCTCTACAACATCGCCGCCCAGCGCCTGGCCCAGCGGCTGCACGAGGCCACCGACGGGCACGCGGAGGTGCACCTCGTCAGCACCACCGGCCAGCGCCTCGACCAGCCGTGGCGGATCCTGGTCCGGCTGTCCTCCCCGGAGGTCGAGACTGACAAGATCCAGGCCCTCGTCGCCGAATCCTTGGAGGGCTTCCCCGCCCTCACGGACGAGCTGGTCTCCGACGGGATCGTGCTGAGCTGATGGAGAAGCGGACGCTCGGCGAGGTCTCCGAGGAATGCCGACGGCGGCTGGTCACGCACTACGGCCCGGGAGTTTCCGGCTGGCTCGACGCCGTTCCTACCTTGATGGAGCGCGCGGCGGAGCGCTGGAAGCTCACGCTAGGGACTTACCACGACGCCGGACACGCCTCGGTGGTCGTCACGGCCGGCACCTTCGACGGGCGTCCGCTGCTTCTCAAGGCGTGGGCCGATCCTGCCCGGTTCCGCAACGAGGTCAATGCCCTACGCCTGTGGGCGGGCGGGCCAACGGCGGGCGTCGTCGAGGCGGCGGACGACCTGGCCGTGGCGGCCCTGGAGATGATCGGAGAGAGCCCCGGTGGCGGCGAGCGACCGCCTCGCGAGCTTCCGACCGTGGCCGCCGCCCTCCAGGGCCTCCACACCTTCGGCCGCCGTCGGCGCCGGCCGCGTCACCTTCCGCTCCTGACCACGTACCTCCACCAGGAGGTACACCCCAGGGTGCGGCGCCGACTGGAATCGGTCGACGCCAGCCCGTGGCAGGAGCACGTCGACGCGGCCGTCCCGGCCCTCGTGGCCCTGGAGGAGGACTCCGCTCGATCCACCGTCCTGCACGCGGACCTCTACCGAGAGAACGTCCTCTTCGACTGGCTGGGCCACCCCCGCCTGATCGATCCCCTGCCGATGGTGGGCGACGCAGCCTTCGACTGGGCCTTCTGGACCGTGTACTACGACCTCGGGCACGGCACGGACACTCGCTTGGCCACAGCCGCCCGGATCTCCCGCATCCCCGTGCCCGTCCTGGCGCCATGGTGCAGGGCCCTGGCCCTGGACGGCCTGCTCTTCTACCTCGACACCGATGATCCGCGCGCGCCGAGGATGGCCGACGTCCTCGCGTGGCTGTCGGCGCCGACCCCAAGGAACCGATCATGACGACCTACGTCCTCCGTCACGGACAGACGAACTACAGCCGGCGCTATCTCGTCAACGGCGATCCGACCAAGCCCATCCGCCTGAGCGAGGAAGGCCGCCGGTCGCTGAACAGGGGATGGAGCAGCGTCCCCCTCCACAGCGTGAAAACGTGGCTGGCCAGCGAATTCCCCCGCGCTCAGCAGACCGCCAACCTCCTGATGGGAGTCCCCGGGCCGGAACTGATCACCGATCCTCGGCTGAACGAACTCGACTACGGAGAATTCGAGGGAAACCCGTTCCTGGAATACGCCGTCTGGCTCGACGGGCACGGCGCCCACGAGCGCCCGCCCGGCGGCAGCGAGTCGCAGCGCGAGGGCATCCGCAGGATGCTCACCGGGGTGCTCGCGGCCCTGGAGCACCCCGGGCCCCGCGTCCTGGTGGCCCACGGCCTGCTGGTCTCCCTGCTTCTGTGGCACCGCGAACGAACTCCTGGCGGGGCCATGCCCCTCTTCTTCCCGGAAGCCCCGTACATCGAGCCCGTCGCCATCCCCGATGACGAGTTGCCGGCATTCGTGGGGGGCCTGATGAACGATCTTGACACTCGCGTTCTCGATCACGCGGTCGGCTCCGGTGACAGGGAGGTAATGCGGATCGGCGACGGGGCCGCGGTTGCTACCGTCGATCCCGTATCCCACCACTCGCCGGATCAGAAGGATCTTCCTCATGCATGATGCCCGCGCCCTGATTGAAATGGGTGCCGAAGCGGTTCGTCGGCTCGCTCGTCGCGGTTACTCCCTGGACCTGTCCGAGCTGGAGTCGCTCCAGTCTCGTCGGAACCAGAACATCCGCTCGGCTGACGAGCTGCGGGCCGAGTCCAAGCGGGTGGCGAGTGAGGTTCAGCAGACGGCCAAGCAGGGCGGCGACATCAGCAAGCTGAAGGAGCGCGCCCGCGAGATCAAGGAGCAGGTCCGCGACATCGAAGCGGGGCAGGAAGAGATCGAAGCCCAGCTCCGTGATCTGCTCCTGAGCATCCCGAACCTGCCCGACGACTCGGCGCCTGATGGCGACTCCGAGGGGTTCGCCATCGAGATCCGGCGCGTCGGCACGCCTCCCGTGTTTCCGTTCGAGCCCAAGGACCACGTCGATCTCGGAGAGGCCACGGGCATCCTCGACTTCGGCCGCGCGACGAAGCTGTCCGGCCCGCGCTTCGCGGTCTCCCGTGGCGCCGGCGCCGCTCTGGAGCGGGCCCTGACCACACTCTTCCTCGACATCCACACCCGCCGGCACGGGTACACCGAGTACGCGGTCCCCTACCTCGTCACCCGCAAGACCATGACCGGCACCGGCCAGCTCCCGAAGTTCGAGGAGGACCTGTTCAAGACCGGTGTCGCCGACCGGGAGCTCTTCCTCATCCCGACGGCTGAGGTTCCGCTGACCAACCTCTACGCGGACGAGATCATCCCGCCCGCCGAGCTGCCGCTCGCGTTCACGGCGCACACTCCATGCTTCCGGTCCGAGGCCGGCTCGTACGGCCGCGACACCCGCGGTCTGATCCGCCAGCACCAGTTCGCCAAGGTCGAGATGGTCAAGATCGTCGCCCCGGAGACGGCGGACGCCGAGCTGGAGGAGATGGTCGGCCACGCCGAGGCGTGCCTCAAGGAGCTCGGCCTCGCCTACCGGGTCATCAAGCTGCCCGCCGGCGACACCGGCTTCTCCGCCCAGCTCACGTACGACCTCGAGGTCTGGATCCCGAGCCAGAACACGTACCGCGAGATCTCCTCGGTCTCCAACTTCGGAACCTTCCAGGCCCGCCGGGCGAACATCCGGACCCGCGGCGAGGACGGCAAGCCCAAGCTCGTCGCCACCCTAAACGGCTCCGGTCTGCCCGTCGGCCGCACCCTGGCCGCGCTCCTCGAGCAGTGCCAGCAGCAGGACGGCTCGATCGTCCTGCCCGAATCACTCTTCCCGTATCTCGGCTTCCGCCGTATCTCGGCGGACGGAACACCGGAGGCATAACGTGCTCGTCGGCGTCTGCGACTTCCCTGGTAGCTACGCCTTTCCACCCGCCGGATACGGCGGGATCGAACGATGGCTGTGGGCGGTCGCCGTAGGTGCCCGTGCCGCAGGCGCCGACGTACACCTCTTCGGGCCGGGCTGGCTCACGGACCTGGAGCACGACTGGGTCCGCAAGCCGGTCCGCCTGGAGGACATCTCCACCGGATCGCTCGCCGAGCGCGAGCTGCGCGACACGGGTTACGACCTCCTGGTCGTCGGCCACGAGTACCCGTCGCTTCCCGCGTGGACGCGCACCTGGAACGAGCTGGACTGCGACGTCGCCACCTTCCAGCACTCGCCCGTCTTCCAGCACACCGCCACCGCCTTCGACGGCCAGCGTTCGCGGCTCTACTGCTACTCGCCTGAGATGATCGAACGGTACGCGGACCACCGGCCGATCCCTGAGCTCGCCGTCCATCTCGGCCTCGACGAGGAGGAGCCGCCGGCCACCGCGGGCACCGATCTCATCTGGCTCGGCCGGATCGACGAGGAGAAGGCACCGCACATCGCCGTGCGGGCGGCCCAGATCCTTGGGCGCCGCATTCGGATCGTCGGCCCCGTCTTCGACGAGGCGTACGTGCGACGCCACGAACGGCTCTTCAGCGCCGACCACGTGAAGTGGATCGGCGAACTCGGCGGATCCGCCAAGACCGCAGCCATCGCCGACGCCTCGATCTTCGTCTACACGTACGCCCGCACATACGTGGAAGCCGGTGCCGCGGTCTTCGGCGAATCCCTCCGCGCCGGCACCCCTATGGCCGCCCTGACCTGGCGCGAAGGAACCTGTGCCCACGCCGCCCTGTGCGACGAGACGGGCGCGGTCGCGGTCGTCGACCCCAGGGAGGAGGACGAGACCGCGGCACGAAGGCTCGCCGACGCGATCGAACAGGCGGAAAGCCTCGACCACCAGCGCGTCCAGGCGATCGGAATGCAGCGCTTCGACCCGGCGCGCCACTTCCAGGCAATGTCGGCCCGATCGTGCTGACCCGCGCCACCGGCACCGTCGGAGACGACCTGGCCCAGCGGATACCCGGCGTACTGAGCGCCGCGTTAGGCCCCCACTGGGAGTTCACGGCCGACGGCCCGCACATCGAGATCCTTCACCCGCACCGGGGCAGCCTCTACCAGCCGCCACGCAGATCACCCACGTGGAGGGAGATCCTCGACTCCCTGGAAGCCGGCTTCGCGCGGGACGGCGCCCCACGTGACGCCTGCCTCCCGCTCCGGTGGGGCAGGGAGACCGAACTGACGATCTCCGCTATCCAGGCCCTGGACCCGGTCCTCAAGGACGGCCAACCCCGCACGTATAGAAGCGGATTCATCCCGCAGCCGGTCGTCCGCTTCACCGGCCAACGGGACGCGCAAGGCCAGTTGATGGACGGCTTCCTGACCTCCTTCGTCAACGTCTCCCGAGTCCAACCCATAGGCGGCCTGGACGAGTACGGCGCCATCCTCAACGGCTGGCTGACCGTTCTCTCCCAACTCGGCTTCCACGCACGGCACCTGAGCATCTACGGAACACTCACCCCGTGGCGCCGACGACAGGTCGAAGGCATCACACTGCGCTTCCGCCACCTGGGCCTCACCCTCGGCGACATCGTCCTCCTGTGGAATACGGATCACCCGGACCGGATGGCCGTTGACCTCGGCACTGGGCTGGAACGCCTGGCCTGGGCGCGTACCAGGGCGAGCTGGCACCCCCTGATCTTTGGGCGCTTCGCGCAGATGGCGACACCACCGACGCTGGATGCCCTCCGTACCGCCACGCTCCTGCTCGGCCACGGGATCGCCCCAGCAGCTCGGGGTGCCGGCGGAATCACACGGCGCGTCATGGGCGCCATCGATCCCGAAGCCACTCGCCTCGGCGTCGGCGCCATGGTTCGAGCCGCCTACGACTACTGGTCGCTCTTCGGTGCCTTGCGCGCTCCGTGGCCTGAGATCGCTCGCGTCATCGAGGAAGAGGGGGCGACACCTGGTATCGGCTTTGGCGGCGTAGCGGATTGAGGGGTCGGCACCCTCTGTGTGCGCTGCGGTGGTTGTGGCCTTCAGTGGCGTCGGTGGCGTTGATCGGTAGGCGTCGCGGGTGCCGTGGGCTGGGTATTCCGGGCCTGGTGTGCGTTGAGAGTCGACGCCATGGTGGAGCGGCGGCGGGCGACCTCCGCTCGGCGGTTGGGCACGGGGTTCCGTCCGGTGTGCTGGATGCGGGTGAGCAGGACGCGGGCGGGCTGCCGGGCGGTGTGCAGTTCGCGCTGGGCGGCGGCCTCCTTGAGGAGCTGGTGGGGTTTGTGACCGCCGGCCTCGGCGTCGGCGAGGACGGTGGCGAGGGCCGGCCAGGCGGGGTCGGTGAGGATGCGGTCGGCGTGGTCGGGGACGGCGGCTCGTACGTCGTGGGCGAGAGTCCGGCGGGCCTGATCACTCGGCCCGCGGGCGGCGAGGCTGCCGACGACAGGCGTGAGGGCTTGGTCGGCCGCGGCCTGGAGGTGGTGGAGGGTCTGGCGGGCGGCTTCGGCCTGGTGGGCATGGCTCCTCGCCTCGTGCCAACGGGCGGCGACGATCGTGGCCCAGACAAGAGCGGCGAGCAGAGCGGCCAAGGCACTGCCGTCGGGGCCGGTGGCCGTGTGAGCGATGTCGTGGGCTGCCCGACGCAGGGTGTGGGCGGCCTGGTTCTCGGCCCGAATCTGGGAGCGCTGCGCGCGGGCGAAGGCCCGTGAAGCGGCTCGCAGGTCGGCACGGAAGTGGTCAGGGGCCTTCTGGACGGTGGCCTCGATGAGTTCGCCGAGCGCCATGATGTGGGCCTGGGCGTGGGTGTCGTCGGCCATGTCGGAGTGGAAGGTGTCGAGAGCGTCGGTGGCCTGGTGCCAGGGGGTGGTTGGCCGTGCTCGGCGGGCTGTGGGGTGTTCCTCTGGTGCGGTGGTTTCCAGGCGGGCCTTGAGTTTAGGGAGGGTGAGGTCGGGAGCGATCTTTCCGCCGGGGTGGAAGATCTGTTCGCCGTCCTTGTTGAGGTCGCCGGGGCGGCCGACGGCGTAGCCGAGGAGATCTCCGGACGGTCCGCGGCGCGGCTTGACTGCGATGCCGTCGGCTTCGAGATAGGCGAGGAGTTCCGCGGCACTGCCAGCATGAGGGATGGCGGCGCGGATACGGTCCTGGAGCCAGTCGCGGCTGGTCTCCTTCCAGCCGAGGCGCTCGGCCTTGTGCATCTCCGCTTGAGTGGGGCGGCGTCCGGCGGTGCGGTCGCCCTTCTTCAGTCGGCGCAGGCCGTAATCGGTCTCGATCTGGCGGCAGGCGTCGCCGACCCGGATGCCGCTGTCGTGGAGTTTGGGCCGTCGGCCGTCCTCACGGACGGTGGTGGCGAGGATGTGTATGTGGTCGTCCGCGTGGCGCACGGCGACCCACCGGCACGCCAGGTCGTCGCCGGGCGGGGCGATGCCAGCGGCTTCGACGATCCGCTGGGCGATGTCGGCCCACTCGGCATCGGAGAGGTGCCGGTCCTCGGGGGCTGCGCGGACGGGGCAGTGCCAGACGTGGTCGGTGACCTGCCTTCCGAACTCGCCATTCCGAAGGTGAACGGGCTCGTCGAGGTGGCGGGCAAGCTGGGTGAGGGTGGCGTCCTGGTCGCGGCCTGGGTCGGGCATCCCGAGCATGGCGAAGCCCGCGACGATGTGCGGGTCGAGATGTTCGTCATGACGGCCGGGTCCGTAGAGATATGCGAGCAGGCCGCGGGTGTTGGCTCCGGCCGGTTTGATGGCGGCGATCACGCGGCCTGGTCCTTCCTGAATTCTGCGGGTTCGCGCAGGGCCTCGGCTATCAGCTCCAGCAGGTAGTGCAGCTCCTCAAGGCGGTCACGTGCGTCGAGCGGGGTGAGGTCGCTGTTGAGGGCACGGGCGATCTGGTTGACGTTGACGCCGATCCGGTTGACTTCGCGCAGCATCTGGGCGCGGAACATGTGGGTGCGGCGGCGGTCCTCGGACAGCGGCAGGTTCGCGGTGAACCGGCCGTTGATGAAGGCGAGGACGATGTCCGCGGCGAAGCCGGATTCCCCTTTGTAGCCGTGCTCGGCGGCAGCCTCCTGGAGTGAGGCGCTCTCGTCGCCGGTGAAGCGCAGCGGGCCGACGCGGACGGTCCGCTTGGTGCCGGTGAAACGGCGAATCGTCGGCTGCACGCTCTGCACGGCTGCCTCGCCAGCCGTCGGCTCGACGGCAGACGGGGGACGGAGGATCTGTTGCTGTACGGCGTGAAGCTTGTCCGAGTCGGGGCCGCCCTCGGCTCCGACCTCCCGGTCCGGCGCCCCCTGGCGCCGGGCCGTCTCCGCCTCCCCCGGGGCGGAGACCCCCGAAGACCGGCCTTGAGTCGGACTCGGGGTACTACTGGCTCCGCCAGGGGCCGTCCCCCCGCCAGGGTCTGTTCCTCCGCCGAGGGCCGTCCTTCCGAACGCCCGCCTCAGCCGTGCGAGCAGCGGAGGGGACTGCGGCGGCGCAGGCGGCTCGGCGTGGGTGTCGTCAGGCAGGTGCTGGTTGTGTGACAAGGCGGATACTCCAGGTGGGACTCGGCGAGTGAGGCGGAGGCGTCTGCGCGGCAAGGCCATCGCGTCGTCCACAGGTGTGGAAATCCGCAGGCCGGTTTGCCGGTGCTCGGGTGACCGGAAGGGTTCCGGTCACCCGAGCAAGCCCGGTGTCAGCGCTTGGAGACCTCGATACCGGCGGCTTCCAGTTCCGGCCGAAGCAGTTCCATCACCTCGGTCTGCCGCTCACTGCCGATCGCCAGGTCTCGGTCCTTGACGGCTGCTCGGAGCAGGCCGCGCGTGAGTTTGCCGTGCTGGTGACCAGTGGCCCTGCCGATATCCGCCAGCTCCGCGATGGTCGCCTTCGGCGGCCGACCGCCGCTCGGTTTACTCTCCGATGGCTGGGACGCGGGTTCCGTCCGCTCGGCACCGAGGGGTTGCGCACCATCGAGAGCGGCATCCGACCGGAGGCTGTGGCTGAGGTCGCCGACCGACCGGCCCTGAGCCTGTACGGAACCGATGACCGAGGAGTCGCCGGACGGTGCGACGAGCTGATGGATCTGTCGCATCAGGACACCGAAGGCGACCATCGCGGCGGCCGGAGGAACGGCTGCGACCACGTAGTCGAGGAGCGGGACGCTGCGCGCGTTGTCGGTGCCGCTCACTCCGGCGACGTTCAACGCGATGGAGCCGACTGATCCGGCAGCGGTCACGGCGATCGCCCAGGGGTCGGTTGTACGGCGCAGCGCCGCACGCAGCATGAGCAGTTCGCCCGCGACGATGAACGCGTCCAGCGTGGCGGGCCAGGCCCAGCGGCGGATCGGGGTTGCTCCGAGCCCGTGTTGGCCGGCGACGTCGGCGAGGTGTGCGTAGGAGAGCCAGAACGCTCCGGCTGTCAGGGCGACGATGACGATGCCGGCCGCGCCGAGCGCGAGCTGCTCGGCGTCAGTCCGCCTCTTCGGCTGGCCTTCGTCGCGGGCGTCGTCTCGTGGCTGTGGTGCTTGCGTGGTGAGGTCCGGGGCGGTCAAGCGGGAAACTCCTGGGGGTGGTGGTGTGGGGCGTCTTGGCCGTCTCAGCCGTTGCAGGTGCAGGTCAGCGCGGGACGGCAGCGATTTGGACATGCCGTCTCGGCGAGCAGCGCCAGCGTCTTGTCCCGGTCCGGAACAGGGAAGCGGCGGCTTCGATTCGGCTCCGGTCCAGAGGTGGCTTGCCCATGCCGGGACGGCTGCGTCGCGGCAGCCGTCCCGGCAAGCGAGGCTCTGACCAGCGGCGATACGGCAAGGACGCCTGGGACGCGGCAAGACGGATGCGGGCGGTGTCTCCCGACAGGCGAACTACCCGCGTGGAGGAGACATCTGGTGTGCCGTCTTGCCCTCTGCTGCCGTCTTGCCGATACGCGCTCTGACCTGCGAGATCACGGCAGGGACGGCAAGGACGGCAGCCTCGGGGCGGGGCTCAGACCTCGCCTCGGGGGGATTCGACCGGGTGGATGGTGGGGCAGTACCGCCGCCAGGCGTCAAGGAACTTGTTGCGCGTGTAGCCCTTGCGCTGAGCCCGGTCGGCCATGCGTACGTTGCCTGGCCGGATGTCGTAGTCGCGCAGCATCCCGCTGAGCTCCCGGGAGGTCAGGCCGTGGCGTCCACGCTCTCCCCACGGGGCTTCGGCGTCCGCGTTCAGGTGGTGCAGGAGGTCTTCGGTGGAGAGGCTGTCCGCCTCCCGCTGCGCGAAGAAGACTCGTCGGATGTCAGCGAGGATGCGCGCGCCACTCGGGTGGTCTTCCTCGGCTGCCACCTCGGCGGCGACCATCCGGGCGCACGCGATCCGCGCGAGCCGTGGCCAGCGGCCGCCGGCCAGGTCCGCGATAATCACCAGGGGCTCCCAGGTGTCGGCAGCTCGGTCCTCGACCGGCATCTCCGGCTCCAGGCTCGCAGCGTCCTCCAGTAGCGGGAGGGTCCAGGCGCGGATACGGTCGCGCAGTTCGTGCAGGGCCGGGATGTCGCGTCGCGAGCGGAAGGGTTTGACCTTCTCGCCCTCGGCCCTGCGGCGCATGCGGATGACGACGGATCGATCCATGACGGTGTCCGGCAGGTCACCGATGCCCGCGATGGCCGCCATGGCGAAGGTGGCGAACTTGTGCGGGGTGTGGTCGTTGCCGACGACCCGGGTGACGTACCGGCCGCGCTGGTGGCCGGCGTTGAGGAGGCCGCGTGTCTCCTCGTTCTTCTCCGCGACCTTGGGGCCGAAGATGGTGTCGGCCTCGTCCACCAGCAGCGTCGGTGGCTCCTCCTCGTTGATCGAGCGGAAGATGGCCGCTGGTGTGGTGTTGATGGTGAGCATCGGCTCGTGGACCGTCTCGGTCAGAACGTCCAGGAGCCGCGACTTCCCGCACCGTTTCGCAGGTCCCACCACTGCCAGCCGAGGTGCGTGCTGCCAGGCGGGCTGGAGCTGCGTCGCCGCCACCCAGAGGGTGGTCGCGTCCAGCGCCTCGGGAGAGGGTGGAATCACGAACTGAGCTATCTGGGAACGTAGTTCATCCAGCAGTTCCGAGCCTGGCGTCGGCTCCGCGTCGGGGATGGTCTCCAGGCTCCTTGCCGGGTCCGCCTCGCTGCCGTCAGCCGGACCATCGTGCATCTCCGCTGTGGCATAGGCGGCCTGGGCCGGACCCAGATGAGCGCCGGGCTGGCCGGGGATGGCTGTGGCGGGCCAGGCCGCTCGGGCGGGGGTGGAATAGGGGTCAGGGTTCTCGGGTTGCACTGGGCGGCTCCTCGTCTGGCGGCTGCGGGCTTGCACGCCCTTGCCGCCGGGTCGGATCTCACGGGATTGCTGGGGAGTCCTGGGGCCTCCGGCGTTGCACCGTCGGAGGCTCTCCCTCTTCTCGCGGGGGTCTCGGTACCGCGAGCGACCACGGACAGTACGTCCACGCCGTGCCACAGTCCAGCGTTTCTGTGTCAGCTCAGCGCAGAAGCGCCTACGGCGCATCACGTGCCTCATGCGGCCAGCCCCAGCAAGGCCAGCAGGTCTGCCGTCACCACCCGGTAGGTGTTCCCGAGCCTGAGCACCTTGCACGGGTACTGGCCGCGCTTGGCCAACTCGTAGCCCTTGCTCCGGCCGAGCCCCAGCGCGCGGTTACCCGTCTCCAGGTCAACGGCCACCGGGAGCCTCAGAAGCTCCTCGCGACTCATCCCCTTCGCCCCTCCGGCGTCTTCGTTCTGGCGCATGCGCACTCCATCCATGACTGAGCCCACGGCGAACGCGGCCTCCGCGTCCGTCTCCAGGTCTTGGAATCAACGCTAAGCGAGCTAATGTGTCTGCATGACACAACGTCGAAGTCACCATGGATTGAGCAAGGCCGACGACGAGGACGACGTCCCGGAGTGGGTGGACCAGGTCATGGCCACCGTGGCCGCCGAGGTCCGCAGACGGCGGAAGGAACTGGGTTGGAGCGCACAGGACTTGGCCGACAGATGCGCGGAGATCGGCCATCCGATCCCCCGCAACGTCATCGCCAACATGGAGTCCGGACGCCGCTCCAACCTGCCCTTGGTCGACGTCATGGTGCTGGCCGAAGCCCTGAACACCCCACCCATCTGCCTCCTCTATCCCGTGGGCTACATCGAGGACGTGCAGCGGCTCCCGCTCCAGGACTCCACTTCCACTCTGGATGCGCTGCGCTGGTTCACAGGAGAGGAGACCGATCTCGGCGCGGACGACGACATGCTCCGCTACTTCCGAGCCCATCACGCCGCCCAGGAGCGGCTGCGAAGTGCGCGACACGACGAGGAGTACGCGCGCTACCACGCCCAGACCGCCCCGAATGCCGACCGGAAGGCCGAGGCCCTCCGCTCCCAGGCCCGCGCCGCCGAGACGGCCGACGACGCCGAAGACCGCCTGCGCAGAGTTCGCGCCTTCATCGAGGAAGAGGGCGTCACGCCCCCGTTCCTGTGGCCCGACCTGGCCGACGTAATCGACTCATCCGGGAGCGATCCCGAAACGAGCGAGGAGAATGATCTTTGAAGGGCTCCACCTACCGCCGCTGCTCCTGCCGCGACCCGAAGACCGGCAAGGAACTCGGCACCTCCTGCCCCAAGCGCAACAGCAGGAACCACTGCACCTACTCCGTACGCCAGGAGCTCTCACCCCGCGAGGATGGCAGCCGCCGATCCTTCGCCCGTGGCGGGTACGCGAGTCTCAAGGCCGCCCAGGCCGACCTCGACCACGTGCGCGCCCTGCTCGGGCTCGCCGACTCGGACGACCCCGAGGGCACCGAACTCATCGCCGAGATGCTGGCCGAGGTCAGTCGCGAGCGGTCATCTCTGCCCGAGGTCGAGGAGACGCGGCGGCGCCTCAACTCCGGTCAGGACCTCATAGGCAGCCTGACCGTCGCCGAATGGCTCGACCGGTGGTTGGCCGGCAAGCGCATACGCAAGTCCGGCCTCAACCGCTACGAGACCGATATTCGCGTCCATCTGAAGCCGCGCATCGGCAGCCGGCGCCTGGACCGGCTGCGCGTCAGCCACCTCAGCGAAATGTTCACCGACATTCGCGAGGCGAACGCCCAGATCCTGGAGGACAACGCCCAGCGGCGAGCCGCTCTCGACGAGCTTGCGACGGTGCCGTGGAAGGGCGTCGGGAACCGGGCTCGTCGCAAGGCCATGAAAGCCGCGATCGACGAGATGCCGCCCTTTCGGCGCGTCACCGGCCCTGCCACGCGGCTGCACGTCAAGGCCACCCTCCGGGCCGCCCTGAACGACGCGATCGGGCAGCAGATCATTACGTTCAACTCGGCCGCCCATGTCGAGATAGACCCCGTGCGCAAGCCGAAGGCGCTCGTGTGGACGGACGAGCGGGTCGCCAAATGGGAGCAGACGGGCGAGAAGCCGTCGCCCGTGATGGTCTGGACGCCGGAACAAACCGGTGCCTTCCTCGACTTCGTCGCCGAGGACCGGCTGTACGCGATGTGGCACCTGATCGCGTTCCGCGGCCTGCGCCGAGGCGAGGCGTGCGGCCAGCCGTGGTCGGAGACGAACCTCGACACCCACTTCCTCACCGTCTCCTCTCAACTCGTCCAGGACGGCTGGGAGGTGGAAGCGTCCGACCCCAAGACCGACAGCGGCTCCCGCGTGGTCGCCCTTGACGACGACACCGTCGACGTCCTGAAGCACCACCGCGAACGGCAGGAAACGGCCCGAGAAGAATGGGGTACAGCCTGGATCGAGACCGGCCACGTCTTCACTCAGGAAGACGGCTCCTGGCTCCACCCCGGCAAGGTGACCGACCTCTTCGAGCGCCTCGTCGCCGCCTCCGGTCTCCCGCCGATCCGCCTGCACGATCTGCGCCACGGCGCGGCCACCCTCATGCTCGCCGCCGACATCGACATCAAGATCGTGTCGGACACCCTTGGGCACAGCGACACCCGCATCACGCGGGACATCTACCAGAGCGTCCTCCCCCACGTCGGCAAGAGCGCCGCCGAGGCCACCGCGAAGCTCGTCCCCCTCCAGCGCAAGGCCGAGGCGGAAAAGGCCGCACGCAAGGCGGCGAAGAAGGAGAAGGCCAAGAAGGCCACAGCCGAGAACTCCGGCAAGACCAAGGGGCGCAAGCCGACAAACAAGGCGAAAGTCCAGGCCAAGGCGTACAAGAAGGCCAAGCGCCGGGTGCCCAAGAAGTAGGTCCCCGAGCGGCTCCGCTCACGCATCGCTCACGCAAGCAAAGTCACGGCAACCCGGCCGCGTACCTCGTCATGCCCCGAGCAACAGAAAACCCCAGGTCACGGGCTATGTGACCTGGGGTTTGACTGAGCCGCTTTCGGGATTCGAACCCGAGACCTACGCATTACGAGACCGTGAGCGTTCATGCTGCCTGGTGCCTGGTCGTACCGCCGAATGACGTTTCGCCTGATCAGAGTACGTGCGACTGGTTGACGTGTGCTCCCTCGTACTACCCCGTCCAAAGGCGTCCGGCCACCGGCTGGCCACCGGAGGGACCACCGATGCCGACAACTAGGGCCGACACACGCGTTGTAAGTCCTCCACAGTGCGCCCTGCGGCTGACCCGCACCGTGCGACATCGCCCTCGCTGAGCGTTCCCACCGTCGTCGGCGCAGAACGCCTCCCGTGGGAGTGGCATCCGAACCGGGGTTCGCGTCCCCGACTCTTCAGCACCGCAGTCGGTGGCGGCCGAAGGGCACCTGCCCGGACTGGACGTGGCCGTCTTCGCCGACACCGGCTGGGAGCCGCGCGCGGTCTACGAGCACCTCGACAGGATCGAACGGGAGATCGCCGCGCCGGCCGGGATACCGATCCTGCGGGTGTCTTCGGGCAACATCCGCTCCGACGCCCTGGACCCGGCCAAGCGGTTCGCTTCCATGCCGCTGCACATCCTCAACCCAGCAGGGACTGAGGGGATGTCGCGTAGGCAGTGCACTGGTCAGTACAAACTCCGGCCCATCAAGGAGAAGGTGCGCGAGCTGCTCGGCTACCCGCATCCGCGGCGGATCCCCGCCGGGATCTTTGTCGAGCAGTGGATCGGCATCTCGGTAGATGAATTCCACCGGGCGAAGGACGCCGACGTCGCCTACATGAAGAACCGGTTTCCCCTGATCGAGCAGAACTTCTCCCGAGCGGACTGTCTGCGGCTGCTGCGCTCGCGCGGCCTCGCGTCGACTCCCCGGAGCGCATGTCTGGGATGCCCGTATCACGGCAACGCCCAGTGGAGGTCGCTGCGGGACGACTCCCCCGACGAATGGGAGGACGTCGTCGCCTTCGACGCCGCGATCCGCTCGGGCAACGCCAGGGCGACCGCCGAAGGCAACCCGTTGCTCGGTCAGGCGTACCTGCACCGCTCCCGCCGGCCACTCGACCAGGCGCCCATCGACCGCGTCACCGCGCACGAGTGGTCCCGCCGCCAGGGCGACCTCTTCGACGCCATAGCGGACACGGAACTGGAGAACGGCGACGTCGAGGGCTGCTCACCCTGGTCCTGCCGCTCCGGCACCCCGGTCAGGGACGACCTTGACCTCGCGAGCTGAAACCTTTCCGCCCTTATCTGCGATCAGGACCACCCATGTCTTCCTTCCATCACCCGACACCTCAGCCCCCGGCCGACGTCGAGCTGGCTGGCTCGGCCGCCCTGCGTCGACAGGACGTCTGGTGCCTGCGCGGCGGCGTCGGCTCCGTCCCCATCACTGATGGGGAGTTCAGCCGAACGCTGGATGGCTTCGTCACCTTGACGGCCGCCGCCGACCAGGCCGTCGCCCGGCTCGACGAGCAACGCCTCACGCCGTCCGTTGTCTGGATCGAGGGTGCGCGGTGACGCCGCTGCTCCGTGCGGAGCAGGCAGTACTTGGTTCCGTGCTGCTCGACCCGGATCAGCTCTCGCACCTTGGCTGGCTCGCGCCGGATCACTTCTACCGGCCGATTCACAGGGCGCTGTTCGCCGCGTTGCGCAAGCTCCGGGACGACGGCCACCCCGCCCTGGCCGAAGAGTCCGTACCGCTCTCCTGGGTAACTGATGCAGTCAACGAGGCCGGCCACCACGTACGGGGGCTGACCGCGATGTACGCCCACTCCCTGATCTCGGCCTGCCCACGTCCCGCGCACGCTCCCGTGTACGGCCGCATGGTGCTGGAGGGCGCGATCCATCGCAGCATCACGGAACACGCGATCCGTCTTCACCAAGCGGCCCGTGCCGACGCCCTGCAGGGCGAAGTCGAGGGAGCCCTGCACTACGCGGACGTCCTTACCGGCGTGCTCAGCGATCTCGCTCAGCGCTGGGGTACAGAACCACGCCCGGTCGCACCGACCGCTCCGCCGGCCACCGCCCCGGCCGTGCCACCGCCGGTTCGGGCCGACCAAGTCGCCGAGGACGAGCGGTTCCTTCTGGCCCTCCTCGCTGAGCAGCCGAGGGCCATGGACGAGGTTGCCGGCTGGCTGCGGCCCGGCGATTTTGCCGACCCCGCTCACGGGCAGCTCTACCGCTGCCTCGGCGCGCTGCACCACCGGGGTGAACCCATCGATCGGGTCACCTTGCTCTGGGAAGCCCAGCGGCGTGGGCTTCTGGCCGACGGGACGCTGTCCAGCGATCAGCTCGTCGCCATCTGCGACGGCGTGGGTCCAGGCAGCGCCGAATGGCTCGGCGAGTTGGTGATGCGCTCGTCGGTCACCCGCACGGCGGCGACCTCTGCGCGGACCATCCGGGCCCTGGCGGAGAACGAGGCTCTGGCCCCCGGGCGGCTCATCAATCACGCGTTGCACGCGCTCGGTGCTCTCCATGAAGTGCGTGCTCGCTGGCAGGCGGCGAACGGCAGCCCCTCACCGTCGCCAGGGGCCCCGGCTCGCTCGCCGACCGGACCGCCCCCTGCGCAGGTGCATGCGGCGCTCGCCCGCAGCGCACCGCGCCCAGCCTCGCCATCCTCGGCACGGCCTGGCACCGCTCCCAGCCCGGCCGCCGTGCGACCGCCATCTCGCGGACACGGCTGACCCTTCCCCGTTACGTCACTCGTCCTTCCCCTTGGAATTCACCATGAACAACACCCCGGTCTCCGACGCCCTGGCCCTACGTGCCACCGCCTCCGCGTTCGATGCCCAGCGCGGCAAGCTCCCGATTCCCGGAGACCCCCACCGCTCGCCGAACAGTGTCGCCGTCGCCCGGCAGATCTCCGAACTCGGCGCTTTGATCTCCGGTTTGGGTGACGAGGTCCTCTTCCGTACCGTCGACGAGGACCAGGAGTCCCGTAGTGCGCGGGTCATCACTCGCTTCGCAGCCGCCGTTGGACCCCTCGGCGAAGCGGTATCCGCTCTCGGGGCAGTGGCCCACCAGCTTGCGTTCCTGAACCAGACCGAGCACCTTCGCGACCAGCCCGATGCCCGGGACGCGCGGGAGGCTGCGGTGCGGGTTACGGATGACGCACTCGGCGCGGCGGACACAGCCCTACGCGAAGCCGCCGATTCCCTTCACGCGGCGTCGGCGACGGTCTCGCCCCCGTCCGTGCGGCTGCAGGCAGCCCGTAGCCGGTCCGCGACCGCGGGTCTCGCATCCGCTTCCCCTTCGCCTGCCGTCCCGGGAGCAGCAGCTCCTGCGGACCGGATCGCTCGGGGTCGATGACATGCAGACCACCGTCGCGGGCCCTCCGCTGATCGGCTCGCTCTGTTCGGGGTACGGCGGGCTGGACCTCGGCGTCCAGTCAGCGCTCGGCGGCACGCTGGCCTGGCACGCGGAGGTCGATCCGAACGCCTCGCGCATCCTGGCCCGCCACTGGCCCGGTGTCCCGAACCTGGGCGATATCACGGCCGTCGGCTGGTCCGCCGTGCCCCGGGTGTGCGTCCTGACGGCGGGTTTCCCCTGTCAAAGACGTCTCAGTCGCCGGCCGTCGGGCCGGACTCAACGCCCAGACCCGCTCCGGGCTGTGGCTGCACGTCGCCCGTGCGGTCGAAGCCCTCCGACCTTGCCTAGTTGTGATCGAGAATGTGCGCGGCCTCCTCACCTCACCCGCCGGTTCCCCTGGCGACGTGGAATTCTGCCCGTGGTGTCTGGGAGACACCCCAGGTCAGCCTCCTCTGCGGGCACTCGGTGCCGTACTCGGATCCCTGGCCGACCTCCGGTACGACGCGAAGTGGCTCGTGCTTCGCGCCTCCGATGTCGGAGCCCCGCACCGGCGCGAGCGCACTTTCCTCGTCGCCTGGCCCGCCGAACACGCTGTTCAAGACGCCGACCAGCAACATCGCGAAGAACGGCGGCTCGCAACACCCTTTCAAGAGGAAGAGCGGAGGACACGGCCCGAACCTGGCCGACGAGGTGGAATGGCTCCTGCCTACTCCGAAAGCGTCGGACGGAATCAAGGGCTCGCCCAACCAGCGCCACGGCAATGGGGACATGACCCTGCCGAGCGCGGCGGCGTCGCTGCTGCCTACCCCCCGGGCCAGCGACACGGGCACGCCAGGACGCCGACCGGGCAAGGGGTGGCGCCCACCACTGTCGGCAGTGGTTCTGCCGCTCTGGACGGAATCGGCTCCGGAGTCCGGGGGGCCGAACAGCGATGGGGGTCGTACGCAGCCGCCATCGCCCGATGGGAGATGCTCACCCGCCCCGCGCCGCCGCCCACCGATGCGGCCGGACGCCTTCGGGCCGACTTCGTGGAGTGGATGCAGGGCCTGGAGCCCGGCTGGGTCACTGCCACACCGGGGCTCGGCCGACCGGCTCAACTCACCGCTCTGGGCAACGGTGTTGTCCCCCAACAGGCCCACCGAGCAGTGCAGTTGCTTGCACCGCCCTTCCCCCGCTGCCCTCGCTGCACGACGGCGTAGCGCCCCACTACCGGGTTTTCCCGGCCGGGCCAAATCGCGGTTTCTCCGGATCCTCTTCCTCATGTCGCCGTCTCACAGATGGAGCACGCCCCCATGTCCGACACCAGCACGACCGCCCCCGACCCGGAGCCGTTCCGCGTACCCGACGGGGACCTCGACGATCTCGCCAGCACCCTCGCCAAGACGATGGCCGAGGTGAGGCAGCACGGCGTCATCCTCGACCGCCTGGGCTCCGAGCCCGCTCCCGCCTCCGTCGAGCTTCCGCCGCCTGACAGCGCTCCGTCAGCTCTGGCCGACTTCGCGCAGGAGGATGCCCCCGCTTCGGTGTTCATCCTCGCTCTGGGCGCCGAGGCGTACGCGATCGAAATCGCCGCGCTCAGCGACTGGGTGAACTACCTCTTCCTCCCGGTGTACGGCCGGGAGATCAGCACCAGCCGCCCGTGGTGCGAGCAGTGGCACGAACACCCGGAGGCCGTCGCTCGTCTGCACGCTCTCTGGCTCGCCTGGCAGCAGCTCACCGACGCCGAGGCCGGTCTATCCGGTCCTTCCATGTGGCACCGCGACCACTTGGACCAGACGCTGGTTCACCTCCGTGCTCCCGACGGTCCCTTTGCCGCCTGTACGACGAGTCCGACGCGGCCCAACCACCGCGTGCTAGCCACCCCCGCGCCGCAGTCGGAGGTTGCGGCGTGAACGACGACTTCGACTTCGACCTTGACGAGCTCGCGCCCTCCGATGCCGCCTCCGAGGAGGCGGCGGAGAGGTTCTGGTCCGGTGACCTTACGGCTTTGTCCCACCACCACACCTCTCCCAACGGCTCGCACAGCTTCGTAGTCGCCCATGATCGGTCGGTTACTTGGGGGATCCCGGGCGCACCACAGGTGGTTGCCATCGCGGTGGCGCGGGATCTCAGCCAGTTCACGTTCACCCTGGAGACGAGCCAGCACGCCACAGTGCCCTTCGCCCAGAACTGGCTGGCCGAACGCGGTTGCCCGCCCGACCGGATCGCTCTGGTCGGCAACTACGCGAAGCCCGCCGACGACCTCACTCTCCAGGTCGAGCAGCAGATCCGGGGGTCCGGGACTCGTTACGAGGTCCTCGATACCCACACCTCGGACTCCGACCCCTGCGAAACGTGGACCCTGGCCCACGATTCCAGTGGTGGTCAGGCTCCGATTCGTGTCTTCCAGGAAGAGGTGGGCCTCGACGCCGGCACGTACACGATGCGCGAGGGCGCCTTCGCCGATGAGGATGCCGCCCGCTCCTGGCTGGACGACCGCAGCGGGCCGCTCCCGGAACCGCCGGAGTACAGCGATCGCAACGGCACCGTCGTCCGGGCCCGTGTCGCCCGCATCGCTCTCGCCCGGTCGGCAGGTACCTCCGCGATGTCGGGGGCGGGATTCGACACCTCCCGTACGCCACCGACGGGGCCAGCACAGCGCCCGGTCCAGGGGAGGCTGCTGTGAGTCGCGCTCGCTTCGCCTTCGCCGCACATCCCGACGCCTTGACCGACCTGCGCCAACTCCCGGACGAGGTCCGCGACACCGCGCTGCTCCAGCTCCAGGACCTCGTACACGGCCACCTGGGTGCCAAGCGGCTCGAAGGCCGACTCGAAGGGTTCCACAAGGTCTACATCGACCCGGCGCCAGGGCAGCGGCAGTGGCGGATGGTCGTCCAGTTCCGTGACGCCCCGCCGTCCTCGGCGCACCAACGCGAGGTGTATCTCGTCGCCGCCGGTAGCAGGAAGAAATACGAGGTCTACCACGCGGCGCACCTGCGCACCGGCCGCCACCAGGCCCCCGAGACCGCCTCCACCTCCGAGGCCCGTGTGCATGCCGCCCGGTCCCGCTCGCCCCGCGCGTTCAACCAGCCGACTGCGGTCCCAGTAACTCCTTCCGCAGCAGTCCAACCCGCGGCTGCCGCCCCTCGAAAGGCTCCCCAGCGATGACCGCCGACCGCACCCCCCTGGCCCGTACTGAACTGGCTGATCTCCTCACCGAGGTTGCGCACAGCGTCTCGGGCATCCTCACTGCCGAGTACCCGACGGCCGCAAGCAGGTCTTACCTGCACCCCGTACTCGGAGCACTGTCCGCCGGGCCCCGGGTCGTCTGCGAGCTGAGCGACCGACTCGAAGGCTTCGTGGCCGACGATTCTCTCCCCACCACGCCAGCGGGTCTGTTCACCCTGGCCTCCTACGCATCGGCGCTGGGATGGCTCACCGAGTCCCTCGCGGAGCTGACCGCCTCGGTCGACCGCATCTGCACCCGCATCGGTATCCCCACGCAGCCGCCGGACCCGGCCTTCGTCGCACGGGCCAGCGTTGAGCAGAACGCCGAGTTCGACTTCGGATTCAGCGCACTGGAGTTGGCGGCGATCCGCACTGCGGCCGAGGCCGCCGGCCTCGCGCCGGTCGACTACGTCGAGGTGCTCTCCGAGTCCCTGCTCGCCGCCTCCCGGATCACCGACGCCTGCATGGAGATATCCAGCGGCCTGATGGAAGACGCCGCATACGTACTCGGCGAGGCGACCGACCACGTCTCGATCGGCGACGGACCCGAGAGTCTGCCCACCCTGGTCCGCTCCCTGCTCGCGCGGATGGAGGCGGCGGAGTGAACCCGTTCGACGCGGACACACACCCTGGGCCTTATCTCGTCGTCGAAGTGCTCGGTGTCGGGGATGTCAGCGTGCCCGCCCTCGCGCCTGGTCCGGAGGAACCGCTGCACCAGGCCGCTACGCGCGTCATCGAAGCCGCAGCGGCGTTGGACAAGCGGCACGAGAGCGTGCTCGGCGCGGTCCAGCGGGCTCAGCGGCTGCTCGAAGGCATCGGTCGCGGTGAAGTCGGCCGCGCCCAGGTGTCGTACGCGCTGCTGCGGACCGCACTCCCCGAAGTCGGAGACGCTCTGGCGCAGCAAGACCGGGCGTACAGCCAGCTCGTCGAGTCCCTGTCCGCCTACCGGCATCTCCTGACCGAGTCGAACAGCTCTCAGGTCACGCCGGTTAAGACCCATGAGCTGGACGACGATCACGGTGCCGGCCGGGACGATGATTGGGCCGTCTCGGGTGATCGCAGCCTCGGGGCACTCGAAGCCGTCGAGGCCGGCGAACTGCGAGTCCGCCAGAGCGCGATCTACGGCTACATCTACCTCTCTGATGGGACGGGCCAGCGCCCCGACCCGGAGGTCTGGCCCGAAACCGTTCAGCGGCTGGTCGCCGACGGACTACTGGCCCAGGACACCAGCGAGGAGTTGTACCGGCCTGGGCAGCTCCTCTCGCTCACACCGCAGGGCGAGCGGGCGCTTCGCGACATCCGTACGGCCACACCGCGCGTATCCGCCGCTCTCAGCCGCAGCGGCGTCGCAGCGATCTTCGGCTCGGACGTCGGCCCGTCGCCCGCACCTGCGACAAACCCGACCGCCAAGTCGCTCCGTTCCCGCTGATACCCGTTGAAAGGGCGCCCCCATGTCCACCGCGATCTACACACGCCGCCTAGTCGAGCACCGGTACGGCCGCTCGCTGGAGAAGCTGCACCGCGGCGTCGCCTCCGATCGGTCCGACGACCCTGTCCTGCCCATCCTGCTGCGACGGCTCGACGGGCTCGCGCAGACCGGCGCCGATGCCCAGTCAGCCCGCCGCAACCTCGAAGCGGCCAGGAGGGGCCACCGCTCCGGCGAGCCCGCCTTCGAGGATCTCGTTCTCCTGTACGCGACCGAAGTCGTCGACCTCGAACGCCAGGAACAGAGCGAGGCGGAGGCGGTCTGGGACCTGCTGGATGTCGGCCTTCTCCTGGACCGGAGTTCCCCTCGGCAATCGTCGGCCCATCGAGTCGCCCCTGCTCCTGACGCTGGGGAGCTGCTGGACATCGCCCGCGAGGTCGCTGCCGGCCTGCAGCGCCTCAACCGCGAGGCCCTGCGGCGTGGCTTGCGCAAGCGCGGTGTCCACGTCAGCAACCGCCGCCTCGGCGTCGTGCTCCAAAGGCTTCGAGCCGAGAGCGCCTTCCGCTGACCGCACGGTCGGATCACCGATCTTCAAATCCCCTTTGCGTCAATGGAGTTCACCCGATGTCCGCCACCTCCTCGCCCTCCGCCACCGCGATCGGCACGGTCGATGCCCAGCGTGTCGAGGACGCGCTTTCCCTGATAGCACCGAAGTGGACCAACTGGTCGGTGCAGACCCTGGCGCAGCAGAGCAGTTCCATGCGGGTACGCGACGTCGCCGCCAGGCTTCCCTTCGTCAGCGAGCAGTTCGTCGGCAAGCGGCTGGCCCAGATGCACGCTGATGGACTGGTCACCCGCGTCGATGACCGTCACGGGGCTCCGTATCAGCTGAGCGCCTTCGGAGAATCGCTGTCTCAGGTGCACCACGCCCTTGCCGACTGGTCCCAGGCCAACCTCTCGCTCGGCGGCCGAGTAGCTGGCGCCGAACGCGTAGAGGACGCCGTACGGCGTCTGCACCTGCGGGATTCGACCGCCGTGATCCAGGTCCTCGACGCGGGCGGCCCCATGCGGTTCGTCCACATCGCTGAGGAGGCCGGCCTGGACAACGGCTGGACCCGGCAGCGGCTCAACCGGCTTCAGGCCGACGGCCTGGTCGCCCGTACCGGGCCCCGCCACGGCGATCCGTACGTCCTGACCGACGCCGGGCGGGCTCTGGGCCCCGTCTACACAGCCGTCGAGCACTGGAGTGACCCCGTCTCCACGCGGCCTCGCTCGACACCGCAGACCCCTGTCGCGGCGGCCACCCGAACCCACACCGGCGTCCCACTGGGGTCGGACAACGTCCGAACTGCAGCGGCCCTGCGCCGGAGCGCCGCCGCGCCGAGCGCCCTGTTCAGCCACGCGCCGCAGCCGCAACCGCGGGTGCCCGCAGCGGTCACCGCCCAGTCGACGCCCACGCGGGGCCGGTGATCCGGGTGGCGCTGAGAGCCGACCGCACCTCCCCGTTGCCACGGCGCCCGCGTGCTCCGAGCAGCCCTTCCCGCTGTGCACGCGGGCGCGTTCCACCCCGACGCCCTCACGCCAAAGCCACTGCCCCCCGGCTTCGGCCTCTTGCGACAGCCCCTCAGCCCAAACGCCATTCCGCGGGAGTCCACCATGCCCGACACCACCGCACTCGATCAGGCCACGGCCATGATCGAGGAAGCCTGGGGCCGCCCGATTGAAGCTCTGGAGTCCATCGCGGTCCGCAGCCCCAGCGAAGACCCTCTCTTGCGCTCGGTCGTGCACATCCGCTCGTCCTTGGTCATCACCGATAACGCCGTGGCTGTGCACCAGGACCGTCTGCATGCCCTAACCCGGCCCGGCCGGGTGCCGGCCTTCTACGACCTGGAACGGATCACCGGCTCAGCGGCTGACCTTCGCGTCGCCCAAGCCGAGAGCCGGACTTCTCTTCAGGCCATCAGCCACGTGATCGAAGCTCGTGAATGCGCCGCGACCGCGGACAGGTCCCCGGCAGCTCGGCTGGCCCAGGCCGCTGTCGCCCGCTCGGGGCACGCTCCGCGCGCCCTGGGCCAGTCACCCGATCAGCCCGCTCCTTCGGCCGCTTCCGGCCCGTCGGTGGCCGCGCTGGGGCCACACCGCTGATCGTCAGCTGAGGTCCTCTTCGCGGTGGGCGTCCCAGATACGGGGGCCCACCGCGCGGGCCAGGTGCTCCAACGTCAACTCGACGCGACGGCCGTCCGCGATGCGATCCTCCACCGAGGCGTCGTCGTCTCGCCGTCCGTCGGGCTGGACACCGATAGCCCACTGGCCGTCAGCGACCATCGCGATGTCGCCCACCGTCCAGGGCCGCCCGGCGGCACGGATCTTGCGTTCCAGCCCGGCCCCGTCCCAGTGTCTGCTCGGCTCCGTCATCCCGGCTCCCCCTTCGATCCTGTGCGGCACGTCGCCGCAACCGAACTAGGACAACTGCGCGGACCGATCCATTCCCCGCGCCAGCGTTCCCCCGCCCCCGGCCGCCAGTTCGCCCACGGCAGACGCCGCTCTCCCGGAAAGGACTACGTACTTCGGGACACGGCATGTCAACGTACGGGTGTTGGGAAAAACCGCAGGTCAACGAAGGGACCGTCCAACCGAGAACACCTCCCCCACCCTCCTTCCCGCCGTCGCCCGCCCGGCTGTGGAAGACCGTCCCTGGCTCTCCTCCGACCACCGCGCAGACCCGGTGATCGACCTCCTCGACGGCCTCGGCTGGACGATCGTCTCCACCCCGGAGGCCAACATCCACATGACCAGCCCGGACGGCGGGGTCTACGTCGGCTGGCTTCCCGAAGACCCCTCCGCATGGGTGCGCGACATCGTCTGGCGCGTCCAGGTGTTGCCTGCGGACGGCGAGGTGTGGGTCCAGGAGTTCGGCATCTACACCCCCTCCGAGGCCGTCGCCGGACTCCGCGCCGCCCTCGTCGCCCACTCCTCGCGCTAACCACCGAACCACGGGGTGGGCCGACGATGGCCCGCCCCGTTCCCCGCGCTCGTCCCGGCCCGACCCGACTCATAGGAGGTTCCGGTCCATGCGCATGCTCCTGGCCACCCGACCCGGCTACCGCCGTGAATGTGCCTTCGCCCGGCGCTGCACCTGCTACTACCTGCCCGGTCAGTACGGCCGCCGCGCCAAGACCATCCGCCGCCGTGCCGCCCGTCGCGCCGAAGCACGCCAGTGGCGGCGCGACCTCGCCGAATGACGGCGCGCCCCTACACCTATCGCTCTAGACGCCCGCCCACACCTCTACGAGGAGCCGTCCCACCATGGCCTTCCGTGCCCCACTCACCAACCACCACGCCGACGGCACTCTGTGCCCGGCGGACCACAAGCACACGAGTTCCGGCAAGCCGCTCCACGCCGACTGCCCCGGCCGCGCGTACACGCAGGCCATCTGCTCATGCGGCGGCTGGGACATGAAGCAGTCCGGCAAGGGCTACGTCAACGAGAGCAGGAAGCGGCACCTCGCCACCCACACCCAGGGCCCGAAAATCCTTCGCGACCTGCTTCGTCTCGACGTGTCCTGACGCTCACTCATCACACCAACCATGCCGTTCCGCATCGCTTTCGGAGGACCTCGTGCCCAGCTATCTGACCGTCGGCCACCTGCTTCGCCAGCTCCAGGACCTTGACCCCAGCCTGCCGATCCGCCTTGCCATCAACCCGGACTTCCCCTTCACCCACTATCTCGGGACGGAGGTCGTCGTCCGGGACGGCAAGGCATTCATCGCCGACGATGGCCAGGAGGATTACCTCCCGGCTGCAGTCAGCGACGCCCTCGCCTGGGCCTGACCTGTCCCATCGATAAAGCCCCGGAGGCTCCACTATCTCGTCGCGATCCCACCCTTCGCAGGCCCTTCCCCTTCACAGCCTGGCTGTACGCCCCATGCCGAGCGGCACGCGCGGTGCACTGGTCCAGCGCGTCTCCGCCCTGTGCGACGGGCCGCTCGACATCACCTGGCTCGCCCTCGAAACCCCAAGACTCCCCCTCGGCCGCATTCGCCTTCGCTGGGAGCCCGCCCCGCTCGCAGGCTGGGACGTCACCGCCCACCTGGGCCTGGCCACCAGCGAGGTACATCTCGCCTCGTGGCCTGCTGCCCCGGACGACTGGCCGCGCCTGGTACGCCCGACCCTCCGCGAAGTGCTCGGCCTCTGCGCCGCCCTCGCGGTCGCAACCGCCGCCATCGACCTCTCGAATCGCATCGCCCAGGTCTGACCGAACCGCAGAAGGCCGCCCCGCGCCGATCAGGCTGGGGCGGCCTTGCCGTACGTCCAGCCGCGTGTTGCGTACGCTCATCAACGACGAACGAGGAGGACACGATGGCCGACGACCAGCCACTCTGGGGGTACCCCGAGGTCGCCGCCCACCTGGGCATCAGCGTTGGGGCTGCCCGTAACCGCAAGAGCCGGGGCAGCCTTCCCGCGCCTGACGACGCCACGGTGCCGGACCGGCCTCGCTGGAGACCAGCCACGTTCCAGAACTGGAAGCCGGTCGGCCGGGGATTTCGCAGCGATCTCCATGGCGAATCGGCTTCTGGTGCCGCTCCGGCGGCCTCTGGACAAGGAGCATCGTGAACAAGCTCTTCGCTGGGTCCTGCCTGGTCGCCGCCGCTGGAGCGGTCACCGCCATCGTCGCCGCTGTGCAGCACAACTACGGCGTCTGCAGCATCGCCTTGTTCGCCGTGGCGGGTGGTGCCTCCGGTACCTACCTGCTCCGCCGATCTCAGGACGCCGCGAACGATCGCGCCGTACTCCACCGGCTACGAGAACGGCCCCAGCACCCCATCTACGCTTTGGCGAACGAACTTGGGCTTCGCCGCGCCGCTGTCCAGCTCAGCATCCACCGCCTGGCTCGTTCCGGCGAGCTTCCCCCGACCGCCGATTCCGCTGAATGACACGCTGGTTGCCCCCTAGGCTCAGGGCATGACGGACTCTCCTATGCCCTCCCCACCGTTCCCTTCGCCTGACAACGCTGCGCTCCGGGTGGTCGTCGGTAACGCCATCGCATCGGTCCGCAACGGCGAAGCCTCTGTGGAGGACGCGATCCTCCACGCCGCAGTCCACGGGTGGTACGAGGGTCACATCCAGGGCGAGGACGAGTGCCCCGGCTGCGACTTCCGAGGAGCACTGCCGAAGAGCGCAAACCGCGGCTGACCATCGCCCACGCCGAGGAGCGCCACCGACGTATCGGTGGCGCTCCTCGGCGTTCTGCACTCCGCCCGACTAATCCAGGTAGGTGCCGGCGAACGCCCCGTCGAAGCCGAGCGCGGCCAGACCCTGCTCGACGCTGGGATAGGTCGTTCCGTCTGGAATGACGATCAGGGCGTCGAAGTCGGCGCGGCTGATCTCGCCTTCGAGCCACTGGTTGCTGCAACGGCAGCAGACCCAGACGTGTCGGCCGTGGTTGATGAGCAGCCAGTCGCGCCGGGCGCGGCAGGCCGTGCACATCACCGGGATACCACGGAGGGCCAGTTCGCGCGGGTGGCTGAGGCAGCGTGTCGCGCCGGGGCCGCTGGGCGGCTGCGTCTCGTACTCGAGTTGCAGCAGGGGGTCGGTGCCGGCAGGGAGGACGGGAAGTACGGGGGCCGGCTCTGCGGGGCGGTCGGTGGTTCTGAGCACGAGCGTCATCTCCCGGTCGAGGTGCTTCTGTTTCCATCCGTAACAGCCGCTGGAGTTGGTTGTCCAGGGGTTTCTCGAAGGCCGGCGGGCCGATCACCCGGCCCGCCGGACCTTCGTCAACGGCGCGGTGGGCGGTTGCGCGGGTCGGAGACGGTGGGGCGAGCTGCTGCCGTGGGCGCCGCCCGGTTGTTGCTGCGATTGGTCGAGGCTTTCGACCGGCTGGTACCGGCCTGCGGGCGACGTGTCGCTTCACCTGGATGAGCAGGAAGCTGGGCGAGACGGCGCAGCCGCCAGACCAGCACGTCGTTCACGTTGTCGGCCGTGTCGAGTTCGCGCATGTCGACGGCCTGCTGGAGAAGAGTCTTCGGGTCGTGGCCTGCCTGCTCGACCTGGGCAAGCGTGGCGGTCAGGGCATCGGTCGTCGTTGATGAGCTGTCCACTCGCATCGCCGCTTCGGGCAGTGCTGCGCGGATGGTGGCCTGGTGGGTACGACGTTCGGCTTCTGGCAGCATGCGTCCTTGGTCGCGCAGTGCCTGCATGGGCGTGGCAGCGGCCTGGCGGTAGGCGGCTCGCAGATGCTCGGCAGTCTGTCGGGAGGCATGGGCCTGCTGAGCGTGGCCCCGGGCGGAATGCCAGCGGGCGGCGGCCAGCGTAACCAGGACCAGGGTGGAGAGGAGCATGGCGGTGGTGCCACCGTCCTCGCCACGGCCGAGGGCGCTGCCGGCCTGGATGATGCCCCGGGCCGCCGAGCGGATTGCCCGGGTGTCGGCACGCTCCGCTCGGACGTGGCTGCGGGTGGCACGCTCGAAGGAGCGGGCGGCGGCACCCAACTCGGCGCGGGTGGCGGCCGGGGAGGTCTGGGCCACCGCGTCGAGGAGTTCGCCAATCCCTACTAGTTGAGCTGCGGCTTCGTTGTCGTCCCCGTCGAGAAGGACGGCGGCGTGTTCGGCGATGCCGGTCGCGTTGCGTCGTTCCCGGGCGGCCGGGGACCAGTCCGATCGGCCGCCGGTCGCCCCCGGTTGCTTCGTCTGGTCAGCGGTGCCGTCGGCCAAGCGCCGGCGGATCTTGGGGAGGGATAGGTCAGGGGCCAGCTTGGATCCGGGGTACCAGATCGGCGTGCCTTCGCGGTTACGGTCGCCGGGTAGTGCGACGTTGTACCCAATGGCATCGCCGGACGGGGCGTTTCGGATCTTCACACGGAGGCCCGCCTCGCGGAGCCGGGTGAAAAACTCCTCCTCGGTGGCCGCCCCGGCGAGGGCCTGGCGAACAGCTTCACGGAGACTCTCGCGAGGTGCATCGGGACGCCCGGTTCGCTCGGCCTTGAAACGCTCAGCGCTGGTGGGCGACTTGGCACCGGTGCCGTCGCCGGGCCGGAGCTGACGCAGGCCCATCTCCCGCTCTATGCGTCGACATTCGGCTTGGGCCTTTTTGAAGTCGTAGTTCATCCTCGGACGGCGCAGGTCGCCTCGGACCATGGTGGCCAGGATGTGGATGTGGTCGTCGGCATGTCGTACGGCGACCCAGCGGCAGCCGTCCGGGTCGCCTTCGGGGGCGAGGTTGACGGCGTGGACCAGGCGGCGGGCGACGGTGTTCCATTCGGCGTCGGTCAGGTGTCGGTCGCCGGGGTCGGTACGGACCGAGCAGTGCCAGACGTGCTGAGCGGGAGCGCCGTCGCCGGCCTGCTTGACCCGCAGGTCCAGTGCTGCGGCGAGGCGGGCGAGGGTGACCTTGGGGTCGGGGTCGGGGCTGATGTCCCGTCCGGGGTCGGGGGCGAAGCCGTCCCAGCTTCCGACGAGGTGGGCGTCAGTGTGTTCGTCGCGTTTGCCGGGGCCGTACAGGTAGACGAGCAAGCCGTGGGTTCGCGAGCCACGTCGGATCTTGGGGACCATCAGAGTCGCCTCTTCACGAGGGCGTCGGCCGCGTCGTCGATGCGGGCGAGGAGGCGGGTCAGGGTCGTGAGGGCGTGTTCGAGTTCGCCGGGCCGAGGCTGGCCCCCGGCGTTGTGGACGTAGGCGATCTGGTTGATGTTGTTGCCGATCCGGGAGAGGGCGGTGCGCAGGGCGGCCAGCTCGTCGATGGCGGCGTCGAGTTGTTCGTTGGTGTGCAGGGTGGTGGAACCGCGGGCGGCGGCGAGGCCGGCGGCGGCGAGGAATCGGGCGACGGTGATGCTGCGCTGCGCAGCGGCGTTGGCGATCTCGGCTTTCTCGTCGTCGGAGAGGCGGGTGGTCGTCTTGCGGGTGCGCTCGGTCGGGTTGCGGCGGCGGCGGCGCGGCTTGCGCTCGGGGAAGGGGGACGTGCTCGGGCTCGGCTGCTCGCGGTCGCTGCGGCGGTCTGCTTCTGCCCCCGCGACCGGCACCCCCTGGTGCCGGGAGTCCGGCTGGTCTCCGTGCGCCCTCGCTCGGGGACCAGCCGGACTTCCCCCACCCTCCAGGGCGGGGGCAAGTGCGTACGACGGGCCGTAGGACGGTCGTACGCGACAACTTGCTCCGCCAGGAGCCGTCGTGGGGTCACGCTGCTGTCCGGCGGTGGTGCCCATCGGATCGTTGGCCGTCACCGGCTCGTCTCCGGGTCTTCCTGCCGCAGTTCGCGGACGAGTTCCTCTATCCAGTCCATGGCCAGAACTGGGTGGTGGAGGGTCCAGGGGTGGATTTCCCGGGTTCGCTGGACGATCCAGGTGTTGTCGGGGCCGGACTGGGCCCGGTGCAGGTGGCCGCGTTGGTGCAGGACGGTCAGCCAGGAGTTGACCTCGGTGGGTGTGGCCGGGTGGGTGCGCATGGGTTGCTCTCCGCTTCGCTTCGGAAGGATGTGGGGCGCGTGTCCGGGGGCGGGTGACCGGCCGTGGCGTCCGGATCGTGCTGTCCTGTCAGTTCCGGCCGGAGGTGACCGGCTGTCCGTGCTGGGCGCGGAGCTGAGCCATCAGGGCGGTCAGGGTGTCGCTGGACAGCGGTATCTGCTGACCTCGGATCGCCTGGGCGACCACCTTCCGGGTCAGCTTGTCCTCCGCCCTGACCGCTGACCGGGCGATCTTCAGCAGCTCCTCGGTGTCCGGGTCACTCCGCCGGTCACCGGCTGCCCGGGTGTCCCGGTCAGTGACCGGCGGCGGAGTGACCGGCCGGTCGGTGTCCGGCGCGTGGCCGTTCGGGTTGCCGGTGACCGGCGGGGTGCCGACCGCGCGGTCAGTGATCGGCGACGTAGCGTCCGGCTGTCCGGGCAGGTCAGGGGCCTCGTGCGGCTGTTCGCGGTCACCGCTGACCGGGCTGCTGTCCGCCGGGGCGCTGTCCCCGGTCAGTGACCGAGGACTCGGGGCCTGCTTGTCCAGGGACGGTCGAGGCCGGTCGGTCAGGGCAGTGACCGACTGCCCGGCGCTGACCTGACCGGGCTGACCGAGGTGACCGGCCTGACCGAGGTCCTCCCGGTCACTCTCCTTGACCGGGCCCCGGGCGATCAGGATGTAGAGGTGGACCGCTCCGGCCAGCGCGAGGGGGGCGATGGTGGACAGCACGGCGACCACCGTGTCCCCGAGTCGGAGGCCGGTGCCGGCGACCGCTTCGTCGTTGAGCCGGACCGCGTGGAGGGCGTTGGCCCAGATGCTGGCGGCGGTGGCCGTGCCGAAGAGGGCCCAGACGTAGAGCCGAGCGCGCATGGGCGCATCGCGCAGGACCAGGAGTGCCCGGATGCCATAGGCGATGAAGCCGTCGATTACCAGAGGGAAGAGGTAGGTCAGGAAACCGCGGACGTGGATGGCGACGGCCATCTGCTGGAGGGCGTCGTACGACAGGGCGCACCCCGCGCCGCCCAGGGCGATGACGACCGCGCGGTCCCAGCCGGTGATGTGCGCCGTCCTCGGCGCGCTCGCGGTGTTCACGCCGCCGTCCCGAAGTCATCGCGGCTCAGGTGCTCGCCGTCGGTCTCGGGGGGCGGGGTCGTCTTCGTGGTCTGCTCCATGTCTCGGTTGCGCAGGGCGCGGCGGATCTCGCGGTAAAGCTTCTGGGCGTGCTCCTCGGTGATCTTCAGGAGCCAGGCCAGGCGCTGCTCGGTCACCCCGTGGCGGTAGGCGGCGTGGACGACCGCGCGGCGCTCGGTCTTGGTGAGGTGGACGTCCCGCCCGGCGATGGTGGCGTTGACGCGGCTGTAGTCGAGGCGGTTGGCGAGCTTCTCGTGGAGCGGCCCGCGCTCCTCCTCGGTGAGTCCGCCTCGGATGCCGTCGGTGTCGCCGCTTTCCAGGGCGGCGTCCAGGCAGGTGCGGCGGACCGGGCACTGGCCGCACAGCGACTTCGCGGTGGTGATCTTCTCGGTCTCGTCGGGCTCCGGGAAGAACGTTTCGGGGTCCACCGGGTTGAACTCGGTGCTCTGGCAGACGGCCTGGTCCTGCCAGGTCTGGTCGCCGAGCGACCGGTGGCGGGCAGGGCTGATCGTCGTGGTGGTCATGCGGGTTGCTCCGATCGCTCTCCGCGCGCAGGGGCGTCGGCGGAGGGGTGCGCTGGGTCGGGAGGTGCATGGGGCGGCGCGCTGAGGGCGCGGCCCGGCGTGGTGGCCTGCGGCGGTCAGGCTGCGGCGCGGTGGCGTCTGCGGTCGACCGGCTCGAACTCGACCCGGGTGGTCATCTGCGCGAGCCTGCTGGTGACGCGGTCGCCGAGGTAGGCCCGGAGGTCCTTGATCGCCAGGTTGGTGGTAATCAAGGTGGGGAGTTCGTAGTTGTACCGGCGGTTGATGAGCCGGTACGTCACTTCCTCGACCCACTCGCTGGCCTTGGCCGCCCCGAGGTCGTCGATGATCAGGAGCGGGCAGCGGCTGACGGCCGCCAGCTCCCGTTCGCTGTCGACCCCGGGCCGGGGCCGCAGGTCGGCGTAGAGGTCGGCGGCGGTGGTCGCGCGCCAGCGCACGCCGACTCCGCTCTGCACCAGTCGCCGGACCGCCCCGTACGCCTGATGCGTCTTGCCCGCGCCGACGACTCCGGCCATCAGCAGGCTGGGGCCGGTGGTGACCTGTCGCCGGGCTCCTACGCTGGGGGCGACGGCTGCCTCGGCGACGTCACGGGCCCAGGCCAGGACTTGGGGGTGGTCGGCGACGGCAGCCTGGTAGCGCGGGGGCGTCCCCGCCAGCAGGGCCTCCAGCGCGGAGAAGGGCTCGGGCTCGTCGACCACGGCGGCGACAGCGGCCGGGTCGATGTTGCGGGCGGCCAGGATCCGGGCCATCCGGTCCAGGGTGCCCTCGCTGCCGAGGGTCTGCGGTTCGCGGTTACGGGTGCGCATCACAGCTCCTCGGCGTAGGCGGCGGCAGCGTTGGCCGGGTTGGTCCACGCCTGGTGGGCGGGCACGTTAGGCCGGATTCCCGGCCGCGCCAAACCGCCGGATCGTGCGTTCATGGCCTCGTTGACCATGCTCGTCAGCACGCTCGGGTGCTTGGGGTTGGCCGCGAAGTGCTGCAGCCCGGCCCGGATGTGCTCCGGGGAGATGCCCTCGCCCAAGAGCTTCTTCGCGATCCGCCCGAGGTGCCCGATCACGTCGCTGGGCGGACGCTCGTCGCAGGCAGCGACGTACTCCCTGACGAGCTGGTTGGCCGAGACGGTGGCTGCGGGCGCTGTGCGCCCCGTAGGGACAAGAGATCTAGGATCCAAGATCCTAGATCCAGGCGCCGAGTCCTCTCCGAGGTTTCGGGGAAGGTTCGGGGAAGTCTCGGACAGTGCCCTCTGACCTGCATTTTTCAAGTCAGAGGGGCTAGGAGTGCCGGCCATTCCGTCGAAGGCGTCCTGCTGGACGGCGGGAGCCCGGTCGGCGTTGACGCGAGGTGTCACGAGGGGCTGCGCGGGCAGATCGAGGGCTCGGGGAGCGTTCGGCGAAGCCTCGGCGAGCCCTCGCGTAGGGGTGGGCGACTCCTCTACCCGCTTGGCGCAGATCCCCTTGCAGGGCGCGCACCGGTCGGCACCGTGGTGCTGCGGGCAGGTGGGCAGTCGGGACTGGCTGGGCTTGTCGATCTTCTGGTGCAGCGACCAGGTCACGATGTGGAGGTAGCGGCGGCCGTCACAGCCGGTGTACCGGCAGATCAGACCGGCGTTCGCGAGCTGGTGGAGGTCGTCCTCGACGTGGACCGAGGTGTGCTCGGCGCGCAGGGGCCAGAGCAGCCCGGCGATGATCGCGGCGTTGTCCCGGTGACGGCCGTGGTCGTCGGCCTGGGTGAGCAGCCCGAAGAAGGTCCTCTCCGCCTCGACGCTCACTTCGGCGAGCGACTCGGAGGTGAACGCCTCCGGCTTGATGGTTCGTATCCGTGCCATTTCAGCGGCCCCGACCGGCGGCGAACAGGTCGCTGGGAGTGAGAGTGGCGTCGGCAAGGTCGAAGGTGTGCGGGCGCGTCCAGTCCACCTCCGGCCAGACCCGCAGGATCCAGCGGCCCGCGACCCTTGCGGTTGTGCGGCCCACCTCCATGGTCTTCCCAGCCTCGTCCTTGACGACGGCGTGCAGGTGGGGCCACGTCTGCTTCGGGTCGGTGAGGCTGACCCGGATGGTGGCCGCCCCCGGAATCATGTCGGCGAGCTGGGCGGCGAGACGGTGCTGGCGGTCCGCGTCCGGGCAGGCCGGGGTTCCGCTCGGCATGGCGAGCATGAGATACTCCGTCGTTCGTAGGAGCGCGGTGCGGCGGTTCTCGTGCAGAAAGCCCTGCCGCTCGCGTGTTGTGTAGTGGTGCCTCTTGGGGTGCCGGCCCGGCGCTTGGGAGTTGGTAGCTCCCGGGCGTCGGCTACATAAGCACCCTGTGGCTGTCAGCCCGATCGGGCACTACGTGCCATCGACCCCCCTCGTCCATCACTGAAGTGTCGGCTCAGCCTGAACATACACTCTAGTGATCGCGACGCGCCAGTCACTACAGTGCGACCGACGATGCGGCCGCGATGCAGCATGCAATACACTTCAGTGCTGAAGCAGTGAAATCAACGCGACAGAGGATCCGCAGGCATGGCGAGAACCCGCAGCAGCAGCGCTGGGCGCTCGACGGTGGCCGCCCGGCTTAACCACCTCATCGCAACCAAGCCTTCAGCGAGCGGCAAGCCGTATACCAACCCGCAGATCGTCCAGGGAATCGCCGATGCACCCGGCCCCGAGGGGACGACGATCTCACTCAGTGGCATCGCACAGTTGCGGTCGGGGACCAAGCCCAACCCGACGGTCAACACACTCAAGGCGCTGGCACGGTTCTTCCAAGTGGAGCCCTCCTACTTCCTGGATGACAGCGACAGTCAGGCCGTCAGCCAGCGCCACGCCCCAGAGGACAGCCCGATCACTTCGGTGGCCAGCGAAGAGAACGATCACCTGCAGGCGGCGGAAGAACTCTTGATCGCGATCAGAGACAACGACGTACGCGGCATCGCTTTCCGAGCGAACGGCCTGTCGGCCGACAGTCTCCGAATGATCAAGACCGTCATCGAGCAGGCCAGGAAACTCGAAGGCCTGGACAGCCAACAGTCGATGTAGTTGGCCCACTTGGGAGCGTTGATGATTTCACTACCCCCCGCCGAAGGTAGGCACCTGGCACATGCAACAATCTCTCGCGTACACCACCTCGGACACTCAGGGATAAGCCCTGGGTCCAGAATCTTGCGCAATCTACGAGCTTGTCTTCTTGATCGTTCCGATTAGAGGGCAGGGTCGGCAAGACAAGGAACGACCCATGCTCAGAAGGCGTCGAAGCCGACACGAAGAACGGCTGCGGGCGATATGCGTAACGCAGCTTGAAGGAATGATCTTCCCCAAGCCGTTCGACATCGATGAGTTTCTCTGCCGGTTCTCATTGCACCGCAAGCGTCCTCTTCACGTGCATGAGCTGCCTGACGTGGACGTGATAGGCGCCCCGTGCGGAGTATGGCTGGCTTTCGAGAGCGAAGACCACCTTTTCCACCTCCGAGCTATCAGCCGGCGTCATCGCGCACAGGTCCTCAAGCACGAGACCGCCCATATCTTGCTCGGCCACCGCGTGAGTATGGATGTCCAGGCGCTTGCCGACGTTCTGCCGAGCGCGATCGACCGTGAGGCGGTCCAGCACGCCTTCGGCCGCACCAGTTACGACACAGCCCAGGAACGCGACGCTGAACTTGCCGCCTCCCTTCTTGACGAACTCATCGAGGATCTCTTCCCCGATCCGTACGCTTGTGGTGAGCACAACGTGCTGGCCCGCCTGGACGACGCTCTCGGTCACCCTGTGAAGGACCGCCGCTCATGAGCCTGTCGTATCAGACCGCCACGGCCGGTCTGCTTTGGACGGTGGCCATCTGGCGCCTTCCTTCCGCGACCAACTCCCGCAAACAGCGCACACTGTGGGGTGCCTTCGCGGCCCTCGCGGTTGCCATGACGTTCGAGGTTCCCGCGCTGGCCCAGGCCACGGACAGCATCATGAGGGTGAATAGTCTGACCACCCTGGTGAAACACCTCTTTGGTGTGGTGGCCTCCAGCTCCGTCCTGGAATTCGTTATCGCCGTGGTCCGCCCGCGCGGCTTCCTCCCCCGGAACGTACGGCGCAGCCTGACACTCAGCGCCATGACCGCCTTGATCGTTTTCTTCGCGCTGTCCCCGCGTGCGCACGAATCCAAGGACTTCTTCGAGGAGGGCAGCAGTTCTGCTGCCCCTACGATCTACATGACCGTCTTTCTCTTGTACATCGGTACGGCCATGACGGTGGCAACATGGCTCTTTCTCAGCGCGAGCCAAATCGCTCCGTCGGGATGGCTGCGCAGTGGGCTCCGAATCTTGGGAGCGGGAACTGCAGTCGGTATCGCCTACTCCATCCAACGCGCCGCCTCCTTGGTTCTCCTAGCCCTTGGCCACGATCAAACCGACAGCAAGAATGCGGAAAATATATTTTCGAGCTTGCTGAAGACGGCAGCCATCTTGCTCATTCTGCTCGGTAGTTGCCTCCCGCCCATTCCGGTCATGCTGCGGACTTTCCACAACGTGTGTGCTCTGCGCCGCCTCGCGCCCCTGTGGAAGGGACTCGCCGCAGGCACCCCGCATGTCGTACTCGATGCCCCGATCCAGAGGCGCCGCGTCAGCCTTCGCCTTCACCGTCGGATCATCGAGATCAACGACGCCTCCGTCACCTTGCGTGAGTACGTTCCCGCCGCACTCAAGGCTGAGGCCCGCAAACAGGCCACAGCATCCGGGCTTTCTGGCGAGGCGATGGAGGCAGTTGCTGAGGCGTGCTGGCTTGCCGCTGCCTCCAGGCGGGCGCAGCTCGGTTACTACCCGCTCAAGGGACTCCCCCATCCCACTCCCGGCGCCGTGGACCTTGATCTAGACACTGAGCTGCGCTGGCTCTGCCAGGTCAGCGCGGCGTACCACGCGCGCCCACTCGTCCGATCTTTCGCGAACGCGCATGCCCGTCCTGCGCCGCGCCCCAAGCACCAGGAAGCAGCGTGACCAGCACCACCGCCACCCCGACCATCACCGAATCCCGCATAGCGCGGGCGTTGACTGACGGACTGGAACCGAAGAACTGGATCATTGCGATCACTGTGCTGATCGGATGGCATGCCGACCGCTTCATCGGAGTCGGCTGGGGACTTGTCGGTGCCGTTTTCTCCGGCATCATCCCCATTCTGTTCATCAAATTCGGCGAGCGCCGAGGATACTGGGGCGACAGGCACGTACGGAGGAGGCAGGACCGCCTCTTCGTCATCCCCGGCATCATGACGTCGGTCATTCTCGGCATGACACTGATGATCGTCTTCAGCGCCCCGCAAGAGATGATCGCTCTGGTAGCAGCAATGCTCGCCACCCTCGCGGCCATTCTCGCCGTCACCACCGCCTGGAAGATCAGCGTGCACGGCGCCGTATCCGCCGGTGCGGTGATCATGCTCACGCAGGCATATGGCCCCTGGATGCTTGTCGGGTTTGCTCTCGTGGCACTCGTCGGCTGGTCGCGCATCGAACTGCGCGACCATACTCCTGCGCAAGTCGTCGCCGGCACCGCTCTCGGAACCCTGATTGCCGCCACCACTTTCGCGGCACTGCGCTGATGAGAGGCCGATGAGAGCACGAGTCCGCAGGCCGTATGAGCACACACTTCCGTCCTCGGCGGAGCCCAACCGGCCCTTCGGCGGGCCTGTTCTCCGACACGCTGCGCATCGCCTTCATCATCCTTGACGCGCGCCGGGGGCACTGGACCTACAAGCATTGTCAAAGTGCGCCCACAGAGCTGGAGGATGGTGAGCGGTGTGTGTTGCTACCGGGGGTGCGGCACCTATGTCGTGTCGCGGGAGCGGGGCGGGCTTTGATGCTGTGTTTGATCACTCATGTGGGTCGCGGTACCTCATAGAGGGAACTGAGCCTTTTCCAACCTGCTCTGCAGGTCAGGCGATTGGCGTGAGTGCATGTGCTTCGACTCCTGGTGCTCATTGGTCACCACGCAGGCTGCCCCGTGCTCTTCGCGCACCTGGGCAGCCACCGAGCGGACCACGCGCAGCACGTCAGCGAGGATCTCCTCGTTCCCCTCGCCGAGGTCCACCAGGGAGGGGATGTGCCGCTTCGGCACCACGACGAGTTCCGTCGGCAAGCGGGCAGTCTCTCGTGAACGATCAAGGTTAGGCGCCGCCTCGGATCGATTTTCACGGCGTGAAGGAAACAGAGAGCCGGACATCACCCACACGAGTGATTTTACGCAACAGTCGCATGAGACGCATAAGGCTCGCGTGAGCCCAGAATGTCCATTGCGTTGCAGAAATCTTCCGGATTTGAGCAGGGAGCGACTGCCCTACGAGGCGAGATGACGTTATAAGTATTTTCGCTTCACGTGTGGAGTGGCAGGTTTCGTTTTCACCGTCCGGGGCTGACCTGGTGATCCGGCGAGTGGAGCCCTAGATTCGGCGGACGCACGAGCTGGGGCCCCCGATGTCAGCGAGGGCCCCAACGTGGGACTCATGCGTCACCACCGCGAAGGGGAACAGAACATGAGCCACCTCAAGAGCCGGTTGCGGCTACTCACGCTCCCGGCTTCAACCGAAAATACCATTCCGTCGTTTACCACGCCCCAAACCAGGGTGGTGAGTTTCCTGGACCTGACAGTGCGCTGGAGCGCCGTGTCTACGCCTGTCCTCCTCGCCATCACCGCTCTGTGCGGTCCGGTCATTCCAGAGAAGCTCTGGTGGGGTGTGATCGCAGGGACGTTCGCCGAGCGCTCACTCGTCCGCTTCCAGCGGGTGCGCCGCCGCTGACTCACGAAGGAACGCGGGCGGGCCCTCACTGGCTCGCCTGCTGTGCCGTGCTCGTGTCGTAGAGCGCGGCCTCAAGTGCCTCCCGTCACAGCGGAGGCACACGGTCAGCGGATGGACAGAGAACGTGGAACGACAGACGGACAAAAGTGCCGCTCACGTGCCGAGCGACGAGGTCATCGCATGCGGGTTCCGGCTCTGCCGCCGGCGCTTTCGCCGGGAACGACAGCCGGGGCGCCCGCGCCTGTACTGCAGCGATCAGTGCGGACGCCAGGAACGGCAACTGCGCGAGTCCCGGGATGCGCCCGCGAAGGTCGCGGAGCCTGCGCGACTGGGTCTGGCCGCTTCCCAGACTCTTCTCGTGCGGATCGGGGCCTTGGCCGAGGCCGAGAGCCGCAAGGCCGGTCTGCAGGAACTTCTCGGGCGGGCCGCAGATGTTCGCGCCGAGGTGGACCGGTACGTCGAGGCGGCTGTCACCGACGTGCGGTCGGAGGGAGCGGGCTGGCATGAGGTGGCAGTCGCGGCCCAGGTCAGTGTGAGGACCGCGCAGGCCAGGTGGGGACGCCCGGCGATGGAGCCGGAGCGGCGCCGTCCGGAGCACCAGGTCGTTCTGCCCGCGGCGTTCGGCTCCGAAGGGGTGGCGATCGGGCACCTGCTGGCCGGCGCGGTGTCCTTCCTCCCGGTGGACGGCGAGCGAGTGCCTCGCTGGCTCGCAGTGTGCACTCTGGTGACGACAGTCCCGGACTGCGAGGCGGTGACCGCCTTGACGCGGGCCGTCTCGGGCGATGGCTTCGTCCCGGACCGGGAGACGTCGTACGTGATGGAGCGACAGGCAGAGGGCGATTCCGAGCCGGGCCGGCCGTCGCCGAAGGGCGTACAGCACACGATTCTGGTCACCTGTTCGGCTCTGCGAGTGAGGGGTGACGCCCATGCGGACAAACTCCACTGATCACTGGGTGGGGCGCCCGGCGGAGACTGCGGCGGTGCGGCAGGCGGCGCTGGCCGGCTGCCGCATGGGGCAGAGTGTCGCGGTCACGGTGCCGCTGGGACGCGAGCAGCCTGAGATCGAGATCGGGATGCCGACGGCGTTCGCCGCCTTCTGCGCTAGCCGGTTGGATGTCTACACCCGCTACGCATCACTGCGGCTGAGGGACAAAGGTCTGGCCAGACGCACAGTTCAGGTGGCGCTCGGCGATCTGGCGATGGTGTGGGCAGAGGCGTTGGAGAGTTCGTCGCCCCCGGCCCTGGCCTGGCGGCTGCTGACGTCTCGCACCGGCCGGGCCGCGGTCGGCTGCGATCCCGTCCTCTACCGTGTCCTGCCCACCGAGCAGGCGGATGTGATGCTTCTGAGGTACTGCCTGGGCTTGCCGACTGCGCAAGCCGCCGACGTGATGGGCTGGAGTGCTGCCCGTTTCGCTCGTGTGCTCAGTGACTCAGTGCGCACGGTCAGCGCCGATAAGGCGCTCGGATGAGCACAGAAGTGCGCCCGCGTATGCCAGCGGCAAGTGAGAGCGCCGGGGCGGCTGTCACGTGCCGCTTTCACCCCCGCAAGGGGTGGCAAAATGGGCGTTGCAACTCCTAGAGTTAAGCAACTCATCGTTGCCTCGCCGCACAGCAGCTAGCGCTGTGTGCCGAGGAGGCAGTGCGCGAGCGGCATGTTGGGGGCACGGCATGAGAATCGACGTCAGCCGAGCCAGTGATGCGCGCATTCAAAATTTCCTGCTCGGCGGCGCCGACAACTACCCCAGGGACCGGCAAGCCGGCAAGGAGCTGCTGGCTCTCGCACCCGACGCGCAGCGTCTGGCGCGCATCAATCGGGCGTTTCGCGTGCGGGCCGTGCGCTATCTCGCCGCGGAGCGCGGAGTCAGGCAGTTCCTCGACCACGGCCCCGGACTGCCGGTGCGGGACAGCCTCCCCGTCCACCAAATCGCCCGACGAGCCATCACGCAGGCCCGAGTCGTCTACATCGACCAAGACCCCCTAGTGGTGGCGCACGCCCGGATGATGCTCGACGAGCCGGACACCCTGGTTCTCGACGCCCACGTCTTGGAAACCGACGCCATCCTCTCCGGGATCAAGGGAGCCGGCTTCTACGACCCGACCGCCCCGGTGGCGGCCCTGTTCGTCTCCGTGCTGCACTGCGTCCCGGACGCGCACGACCCCTGGCAGAGCGTCAGACACCTCACCAGGTCTCTGCCGTCCGGAAGCTACCTCGCGCTGTGCCACCTGGCGAGTGAAGACGAAACACTCCGAGAAGAAGTCACGTCACTCATGCGCGGGTCCACCAACGACGAATGGTGCGTGCGCTCTGTGGACCAGGTCCACCGCTTCTTCGAGGGCCTTGAACCTGTGGGTGGCCCACTCGGCGATGTCGCGTACTGGCGCAGCACTCCGGATATCCAGCCGCAGGCGACCCGGAGATGGTTCGAATACGGCGGGGTGGCCCGGGTCCCCTGACGAACGGGGCGTCATTGACTCAACTGGTCGATGTATTTCTGAAGCAGTCCTAGCGTGGCGTCGCGGGAGACCGCATTACGCCAGAGGTTCGCGAGGGCCAACTGGTGGCGCTCCACCTGGTCCTGGTCCGTCAGATAGCTGCCGCCGTATCGAACCTCCAGGTAGACCATGGCGTCCTCGGGAGCCGAGGGCATACCGAGGTAGGTGATGGCGGGAGCCGGGGCTATCACTTCTTCACTTGCGGAAAAGGGCAGGATGCGGATGTGGATCCGCTCATGGTTCTCCTCCAGGTTGTACAGGTCGCGTAGCTGGGCCCTCATGACCCGGTGCCCGCCGATCGGGCGGGCGAGAACGGCCTCGTCCAGCACGGCATAGTAAGCGGGCCCCTGCGGGCCTGTCAGGTTTTCCCGCCTTGCCTGACGAACCTTCACCTTTCGCTCCACCTCGTCGTCGTCGCCGCCCCCGGAGGAATGCGGGTAGGCGTGCCGGCTCAGCGCGCGGGCGTAGGAGCTGCTCTGGAGGGGGCCTGGAACGAACTGCAACTCGTAGGTGCGGATTTCCTCGGCCGACGACTCCACGCTGATCAAGCGCTCCAGCCAGCCGGGGATCGCGTCCCGGAACTCCTCCCACCAAGCGGCGCTCTCTGACCGCCTGATGAGTTTGTGCAGGGACTGTAGGTCCTGGTCGCCGGCGCCGTAGAAACGCGCAAGCGCAAGGACCACGTCTTCTTTCAGGGGAGTGGAGCCGGTCTCGATGCGGCTGAGCGTCGGCGCGGAGCCCACGAGACCGGCCTTGACGACATCGATCAGCCGCAGTCCCTTGGATTTGCGGAGCCTGCGCAGATGGGCCCCCACTACCGTGCACACTGCAGGTGACGGGCCGCTGCTCGCGCCTGCACTCTCTTCGACAGCCCTCAGCAGCCGACCGCCTGCCACCCAGCCTCCCCAGTGTGCCGCGACGCGCCGCCCAAACCCCCTAGGGGCGAGGGCGGCGCGACGGCTGATGCGAGCCGGGAGCGTCAAGGTTCAGCCGATGATGAACCCGTCGAACTCCCCCTGCTTGGCGCCAGCGATCATCGCCTGCATTTCCGAACGTGTGAAGACCAAGGCGGGTCCCTGCGGGAACCGCGAGTTGCGCACAGCCGTGTCGCCGTTCGGCAGCGCTGCGAACTCTACACAGTTGCCTCCTTCAGGGGTGCTGAACGTGCTTTTCACCCATTGGACTCCGGAGACCGATCCCGCAGCGACCCCGTTTTCATATGCTGACACCTGCTCTCCTTTCACCCTTACTGCACGCCGCCCACCCGGCCACCCGCATCCCTCGCACCCGAAGGTTGGCCAGGCTGGACAGAGGCCGCGGTTGGACTCATGAAACTTTCATGAGCCTGTGAATGCGAACGATCCTAGAGCCCTGATGCCGCCCGCACCGTCCCTCGAAAGAGTGTTCCAATTAGTATGACGATCCCATTTCAGTAGTCGTACCGCATGGCGAGCTTGGCGGCCCGCCTACAGCGGATCAGGATGGCAGCGGAGCCGAGGAAGGGCCCGAAATGGCCTTACCGGCTGACCGCCGTGCCGCACACGCGGCCCCAGGGTTGATGCCAAGCCACTGACTACGAAAGGCCACGACCACCCCTGCACACGCCTTTACGCGCCGATCACCAGCATCTCGGGGCGAAGCAACGCTTCCTCCTGGGAAGTGCCTCCGACGGTGCCAGGAACAAGGATCTCGGAAAAGAGGAGCACAACAAGTCCCACAAGCAGGTCCGCGCCCGCGTCGAGCACGTCTTCGCCCGTATGAAGACCTGGAAGATCCTCCGCGACTGCCGTTTGAGGGGCGACGGTGTCCACCACGCCATGCTCGGCATCGCCCGGATGCACAACCTCGCCCTCGCCGGGTAGGCCAGCGGGCCGCACAGCGGCCAACCGTGCTCGATTCGACCCGAAGATCATTTACGGGACAACCCTTAGTTACCACTGAGGTCGTCCAACGGGTCTCCCGCCAGGATCGGATAAGCGCTGCTCCGCCGCCCTTGGCGGGTGATCGGGTTGTCAATCGAATTGACAGACTCGCTTCTATACGATCGGGGGCCGGCCGGCACGGGTTAGGTGCCAGACGGTGCGCCAGGACATCGGACTGCGGTCGCCGTGGCCACCGCGCATGCCCTCGCGGAATCCGGCGAACCAGGCGGCGAGGGCTTCGCGGGAGGGGATTCGGGCGATGGTGATCAGGACCCAGGCGGTCAGGTAAACGGGGATGAGCGGGGCGGGCAGCCGCCGGTAGGCGACCCAGACCCGGTTGCGGGCGACCAGGCGCAAGTAGAGGGCGTGGCGGGTGGGTTCGGTGGCGGGGTGGTGGATGACGATGTCGGGGGCGTACCAGCCGGTGTGGCCGTGGTCCCACAGCCTCCAACTGAGGTCGAGACCCTCGTGGTAGAGGAAGAAGTGGCCGGGCCAGCCGCCGACCTGCTCGTAGGCGGCGCGGCGGACGAGGACGACGCCTTCGGCCATGACCGTGACGGTCCCCGGCCGTGTGGGGTCGGCGGCGCGTAGGTGGGGCACCCAGCGGCGGACGGTGACGCCGGTATCGGGGTCGGCGATGCGGGGCTGGATGTAGGCGGCGTCGGGGTGCTGGCGGGCCTGGTCGACGAGTCGGGCCAGCACATGGCTGTCGGGGAGGTGGGCGTCGTTGTCGAAGAAAAAGATGTATTCGCCCGCCTCGGGTCCGGCGAGGGCGCCGGCGCCGATGTTGCGGCCTTCGGGAATGCCCAGGTTCTCCGGCAGGGCGACGACCTTGGCGCCGTCCGGGACGTGGTCGGGCTCGCAGCCGTTGCCGACGACGACCACCCGCAGTTCGACGCCCTGTTGGGCGAGGAGGGAGTCCATCGCTTTCGGGAACTGGTCCGGTCGGTCGTTCATGGTCAGCACGACCGCGTCGACGGCGGGCTTCGGGCTGGGGGGCAACGGGTTCTCCGGGGTCATGCTGGCTGGGCGAGGCGGTCGGCGATGAGGCGGTGGAGGTCGGCGGCGGCCGCGTCAGCGGTGCGGGCTCCGCCATTGGTGACGGTGGGCCAGCCCTGCCCGGCGCAGACATCGCGGAGTCGGGCGGCGATGAGTTCGGTGAAGCGCCCATAGCCGTCGGGGTCGCGGCTGAGCTTGCCGTTGTGGTCGAGGTAGGGGGCGGGGCATCCGGCAGCCCGGTACCAGGCAGTGCGGTCTGGCTGTGGGGTGTCTATGTGCACGGTGAGTCGCTGCCGGTCGGCGGACGCTGCGGGCGGAAGGAGGCTCTGTTGCCAGGCGGCGAACGCGTGCTGTCGCTCGACGCTGTGGCCGTGGTGGGCGGCCGCTTCAACGCCGAGGCGGATGCGCGTCTTGTCCCACCAGCTTTCGGCGATGACGACCTCGCCGGCGGCGACGGCGGGTGCGACTTGGGCGTGCAGGATGGACCGGTACTGGACGGCGGCGGCGAGACTGAGTTGTTCCCAGCCGGCGTCGGTGGCGGCGTCGGAGCGGAACAGTCTGTCGACGGCGCGGACGAGGTCGGCGTGGGCGCGGTCGCCGTTCGGCCGGCCCCGGTCGATCCTTCGCACTGTCCGACCTGTGCTCGCGAGGATGGGCACGAGGTGGTCGACGATCGAGGTCTTGCCGGAGCCGTCGGCGGCCTCGACGACGACGAACAGGCCCGTAACCGGATGTTCAGCCACGGTGCGCCTCTCGTTCCGTCTCGTGGTGGGGCACCACCGTATCCGGCGGGGCGGCGGCCGTGGACGGGCTGTGCACGGTGAGGGCGTCGAGCGCTGCCGTCAGAAGCTGCCGAAGGGCGGTCTCGATGTGCGGGGAGTCGGTGCGAGGCGTGCGGTTGACGAGGCAGTCCGCGATCGTGAAGGCGGCGGCGGTCGGCAGGCGGCGGTGGCGGCCGACGGCGAACAGGCCGGCGGCCTCCATCTCCACAGCGAGGATGCCGTGCCCGGCGTACAGGGCTGCCTCGGCGGCGCTTTCGCGGTAAAGGGCGTCGGTGGTCCAGGACGGTCCCTGGCTCCATGTCGCCCCGATGCCGCTGAGCGCTCCAGCGAGCGAGGCGGTGAGGTGGGGATCGGGATGGGCGAAGAGGCTGGGCGGCAGGTAGTGGCGGGAGGTGCCCTCCCCACGCAGCGCCTTCTCGCACAGCACGAGGTCGCCTGGTCGGAGGGCGGGGGCGAGGGCGGCGGCGGTGCCGATGGAGATGACCGCGGGGACGCCGAGCGCGGTGAGCTGCTCGGTGACGAGTGCGGTGGCCGGTGCTCCGGCGCCGATGCTGGAGCACAGTGCGATGGAGCGGCCGCAGTGGTGCAGCACGTGGAGATCCGCGCTCGACCATCCCGCGAGGAGCTGGGCTTCGGAGTGGGTGGCCAGGGCGTGGTTCAGCAGGCTGTTCTGGTGGACGAGGACGGCGCCGGCGGTGTCGGCGAGGGTGGCGCCGGGGTGTCGGGTGCGGACGTAGGCGGCGTGCTCGGCCGGGTCGGTCACAGCGGCCAGGGTGTGTTTGCACGGCAAGGCCGTGCGCAGCGCGGGACGGCGGCGGGTCACGCCGGGGCCGCCGTGCGCGCGTGGAGGGCGGCGGCGAGGGCTTGCTCTTGGTGGGGCTGGACGCTGTTAACGGTGTGCCAGGGCAGGAGGGCGGTATCCATGGCGCGCAGGTGGTGGTCGAAGGTGAGTCCGTGGCGGGCCAGAGCTTGGCCGAGTTGGGACTTGGTGAGGCAGGTGAAGTCGGCGCCGACGTCGTGGAGGTGTTCCAGGGCGTGGCCGACGCGGCGGTCGCCTCGGTCGCAGACGGCTTCGAGCAGCAGGCGGGAGTGCTCGCCCCACAGGACGCGGAAGCGGTCGTGGGCGGGGCCGGCCAATTCGGTGAGGCGGTCGCGGATCGCGGTGACCCACCCGTCCACGAGGTCGGGGTCGGCCATCGGCAGGCGCTGGCTTGCGGTGCCGGGCTGGGGCATGAACTGCTGCAGCTTGACGATGACCGCGCCGTCGGAGCGGTCCAGGCGCTGGAAGACGCGCTGGGCGTAGTCGGCGATGGCGAGGCGGTCGGCCTGGGTCTCGCCGGGGGCACCGAGCATGAAGTACAGCATCACGGTGCCGAAGTGGGCCGTGGCGCGGCATAGGTCGAGGGCGCGCCCGACCTTCGCCTCGTCCATCGTCTTGCCGAAGATGCGCACTAAGTCTTCGGCGGCGAACTCGGGAGCGATGGTGATCACGCCCCGCGGGGCGTCGAGGCTGAGTTCGGTGAACAGGTGTCCGGGATCGAGGCGGGCGACCGCGTCGAGGTAACCGGCGGTGACCTCGTCGGCGCGGACTGAGCCGATGATCACACTGACGGGTTCGGGAGCACGGTCGGCGTATGCGGCGATGCGGGCGAGGAGGTCGTCGCGGTGCCGGTACTGGGTGAAGGTCGGCGAACTGATGATGATCTTGCGGATGTGGTGGTGCTCCAAGGTGTCGATGTAGTCGGTGAGCTGGTCGATCGGGGCGTTCCGGAAAGGCGGGGTGCCGAGGGTGCACATGTGGCAGGAGTGCTTGCAGCCGAGGTTGGCGATGACCAACGCGCAGGAGCCGTCGCTGATAGGCGAGGTGAAGTGCGCTGGCCCGAGGTCGCGGGGAGTGAGGTGCTGCGGGTGGACGGTGTCGGGGGCGGTGGGGGTGCTCGGGCGGATCGCGGCGGTTCCGCCGCCGGGCAGCAGGGTGTGTTCGTACAGGGAGGGGACGTACAGGCCGGGGATGCGGGCGGCCTGTTCCAGCAGCGCGGCACGGGGGCGGTCCCGGTGCTGGTGGGCGGCGCGGATCAGGTCGAGGAACGAGCGTTCGGCCTCGCCGAGGGCTACGACGTCCAGGAAGTCGGCCATGGGTTCGGGATTGGCAAGGCCGCCGCTGCCGCCGACGACCAAGGGGTGGCGTCCGGCGGTGCGTTCCGCGCTGCGCCGTGGGATGCCGGCGAGGTCGAGCAGGCGCAGCACGGAGTGCAGGTCGCCGGCGTTGGTGACGCTCACGCCGACGATGTCCGCGTCGGCGACGGGGGCGGGGTTCTCGATCGACCGGTACGGCTCGTCCTCGGGGGTGCGCAGCCGGTTGGCGTCGGCGACGAGGCACTCGTAGGCCAGGGCTCGTTCGGCGGTGGCCGGGACGTCGGGGCGGCGGTTGACGAGGTCGTACAGGGCCATGGGGCCGGTGGCGAGCAGGCTGTAGGCGTGACCGTACGGTGAGAGGAACACCACGCGCAGGTCGCCGGGGCGGTGGGTGCGGGTGTAGGGGCCGAGGAGGTGGATCTCGCGGCGGCGGATGCGGTCGGTCTCGGTGGCGAGGGCTGCGGTCACGAGTTTGTCCCGTCAGGTCGGTAGGAGTGAGGGCAGGCGTGGGGGCCCTGGTGTGAGGCGGGGCGCCAGGACGGCGCGGACCGCGTCGGCTGCCATGAGCCCGGTCGGCTGCCGATCACCGGTCAGGAAGGTCTCGGCGATGTAGTCGCTGGTGAGGACGCGATGTGCTCCCTTGGGAAGGACCTCGGGCCAGGAGGCGATAGGGCCGGCCAAGTACGCGGCCGTGTGGTGGCGTAGCCAAGCGGGCCAGTCGGCGGGGGCGTCGGCGATGACCAGGTGGTTGGCGAAGGGTTCCAGGGCGAGCAGGTCGGCGTTGGTCAGGGTGGTGCCGAGGCGGGCCGGGCGTAGGCCGCTGTCGGAGAGGACGACCGGCAGGCGGTGTTGGCGGTGCAGGTGGCGAGCGACTGCGGTCAGCAGTGCGTGCCGGTCAGGGGTGGTGTTCGCCCAGGGGAGGGCGATGGCGCCGAGGGGTTCGGCGAGGCGCGCCGTGAGGCCGTCGATCCGGTTGACGATGTCTGCCAGATCGGCGGGAGCAGTGCCGTGTTCGGACAGCTCTTGGCAGTCGGCGCTCCAGCGACCGTCGGGGTGGAGGTCGGCCTGGGCGTAGCCGCGCGCGTGCTCAAGGCCCTTGAGGACCACGGCCCGTCCGGCGCGGGCGGGACCGCGGTGGTCGCTGTGGCAGTGGCCTGCGAAGATCAGGTTGAGGTGGGGAACGGCATCGGCCAGGGCGAGGTCGTGCTCGAAGCCGGCGTGGCTGAGCAAGACCCATGTATCCACGCCGACTGTGGTGGCGGCCAAGCGCTTCAGGGCCTGGGCGGGGTCGGTCAGGTGGAGGCCGGGGCGTTGGGAGACGCGGATTGCGTCGAACGCGGCCGGGCCGATGATGCCGGTGATGGCGACGCGGCGGCCGCTGATGGCGGCGCGGTGCACGGTGGGGAACGCCGGATTGCCGTCGGGGCCGGTGACGTTGACGCAGACGCTGATGCGGTGGAGGTTCTCGTCGCGCAGGTAGTTGACGAAGCCGTGGTTGCCGGGCACTACGGCGTCGTAGAGGCGTGTGAGGATCTGCCGCTCGACGTTTCCGCCGCCGAGCTGGTGGTAGCCGGTGCCTTCAAACCAGTCGCCGGAGTCGACCACCAGGCGCCGCTGGCGGGCCCGGTGGAGATGGGCGAGCAGTGCGGGGGCGCGCTGGAGGCTGGAGTGGACGTCGGTGGTGGCGGTGATGCCGGTCAGATGCCGGGCTCGCATCCGGGTACTCCCCTCGGGTCGGGGGCCGGGGCCAGCCCGGTGGCGGGCCTCAGCGGGGGAACGGGTGCTCAGGTGCAGGTAGCGGCCACAGTGCGGATGGCGTCGCCGATCGCCTCGGCGATCTCCCTGTTCTCCGCCTCGCTCATCAGCGGGTGCAGGCACGGGTGCAGCGCGCGATCGGCGGTGCGTCCGGCGGCAGGCAGGCGCTGTCCGGCGGTCGCACGAGCGATCAGCTCGTGCCCGAGCGGGGTGGGCCGCTCGCCCGACAGGCTGCCGATGCCGTGCCGCGCCGCGAGCAGGCGGCGCACCTGGTCGCGCCCCGCCGCGCCCCAGTCCTCGGGAAGCAGCAGGTTGTAGAGGTAGTGGGTGTGGGCTCGGCCGATGCTCGGCGGTAGCACCAGGCCAGGAACGCCGAGGCCGCGCAAAAGCTCGCTGCGCTGCTCGGCGAGGTGGATACGGCGGTCGTTCATCTCCCGCAGGCGGCGCAGTTGGACCAGCCCGACAGCGGCTGGCAGTTTGCTCATCTTGTAATTGCTGCCGAGCAGGCGGCCCTTGCCGAAGCTGCGCAGGCGCCGCAGCCGCACGGCCAGGTCCTCGTCGAAAGTGGTGACCATGCCGCCCTCGCCGAGGGTCGTCATCCCCTTCTTGCTCTGGAAGGAGAAGACACTCGCCCAGCCGGCGCGGCCGACCGGTCCGAACTCGCTGTCGGCGCCAACCGCGCGGGCGGCGTCCACGATGATCCTGACCGGGCCGTGCTCGGGGTGGGGATGGCGCTCGGCCAGGTCGAGCAGGGCCCGCATGTTCGCGACCTGGCCGTTCATGTGAGTGACCAGGAGCGCCCGGGTCCGGCAGGTCAGAAGGCGGGCGACGTGATCGGGGTCGAGATTGAACCCGCCGGGTGAGGGCTCGGCGAGCAGCAGGCGGCCGCCTGCGCGCAGCACGGACAGGTGCGGACCGACGAAGTTCAGCGCGCCAGAGATCACCTCGTCGCCCGGCTTAAGGTCGAGACAGGCCAGGACTTGGTCCATCGCGGTGCCGGCGCCGTTGTAGGCGACGGCGAACGGGACGCCGGCGTGCACGGCGAAGGCGTCCTCGAACGCGATCTCCTGCGCCTTGGCCCGAAAGCCGGTGCGCCAGTCGGCGGAGTCGGCCAGGGCCTGCATGACCGCGTCGATCTCCTCCTGGGTGTACCAGCCGCCGAGGGCGGGCTGCTCCGGCCAGCGCAGCACCGTCCGCGACGCGGAGGTGTCGGAGACGGTCATAACCGCGGCCCGGCAGGGGCGTGGCCGGCGCGGTCCAAGACGTCATGCGCGGCGCGGTAGGCGATCCTGGCGGCGTCCAGGGTGGGCATGGCTTGCAGGTCGGGGTGTTTGACCTCCACGCTCACCGGCCCACTCCAGCCCCAGGCATCCAGCTCAGCGAGCAGGCGAGGCAGATCGATGACGCCCTCGCCGGGCAGCACCCGGTGCTCGTCGCGCAGGTGCTCCCGCTCGATGCCGGCCGGGGCGTCGTTGAAGTGCACCCACAGCGGCATCGCCGACGGGATCTGGTGTAGGGCAGGGGAGCCGGACAGGTGCCAGTGGTAGGAGTCGATCAGGATGCCGGCGTTGGATCGGCAGACCCGGGCTAGTACGCCCAACGCGCCGGACAGAGTGCGCACGCCATTCTGCGGCGGGTCGGCAGGGCGCAGCCCCATGTATTCGACGCAGACGTTCAGACCGCGCTCGGCGGCGAGATCGGCGACGACGCCGATGCGATCCTCTACCTCGGCCGGGCCAGGAATCGCGGCACCGGTGTCGTCGACATGCGGCAAAACGAGTGTGCCGCTGCGCGCCCCGAGACCGGCGGTGAGGTCCATCGCGGCCGGGGTGCCGTCGAGAGCCCGCGTCCAACGGGCGGTGTCCCAGCCCAGGCGCAGATTCCACCCGGCGTGCCAGGGGCCGAAGTCGTCGCCGAGCAAGCTGGCGAGGGCGCGGTCCTGGCCGAGGGCAACGCGCCACTTCGCGGCGGACAACTCCACGTGACGGAAACCTGCCGCGTGGGCCGAGCGGACCGCCTCGGCGCAGGGACGGCGCTTGTTCATGGTCGAGCGAGTGATGGACAACTCCATACCGGAGCCCCCCTTTCGGGTGCGGATCTGGCCGGGCGTTGCCGTACGGACCGGCCTAGGTGGATCGTGGTCAGGCCGGGCGGTGGTCCCGGGCCTGCTCGTAGGCGGTGATCGCCGCGACCTTCGCCGAGGCGGAGACGGCGGGGTCGAAGCGGTGGGCCAGCCAGACGGCCAGCAGCCCCCGGGCGAACTCCAGCGAGACGATCGCCTGCCCCAGGCACAGCACCTGGGCGTTCGTGTACCGGACGGCGTGCTCGACGCTGTAGGAATCGTGAGCAGTGACGGCACGGATGCCAGCAACCTTGTTCGCGGCGACGGCCACGCCCAGTCCCGTGTGGCACACCAGCAGCGCCCGGTCCACGCCACCGTCGGCGACTAGGCGGGCGGCAACGAGCGCTGCCTCCGGATAAGGCGGCGGGGCACCAGGCGTCAGGTCGACGACGCGCTCGACCAGCGGATGGGCGTGGAGATCAGCGGCCAGCGCCTCCCGGTGCAGCGCACCAGCCGCATCCGAAGCCACCGCGATCCGCAACCGTCTAGCCAGCATCAGGCTCGTGCGGGCCTCGTCCTTCACCGAACGCGGCACCGAGTCCCCTAGGTCCAGACGGGCAACGTCAGTGCCCGAGTCGACAGCCTCCTCTAATCGTCCGAGAGAGGCTCCAGGCGTGGCGTGCCAGCTACTGCGGCCGACGCGGGGGGCGGCGGACGGTGGGACTGCCGGGAGAGGTGAACCCGGCGGCGTCTCGGTCGGTGCTTCAGGTGCGATCGTCACGGGCTGCTCCATTCGGTGTGTCCTGCATGAGCGTCCAGACGCCTACGCCGGCGGCGTAGGCCGTGGTGAGCGTGGCGGTGGTGCGAGGCGAGAATTTGGGCCCTCTTCGGCGGCTACGAGGCCACGAGGGATGCGGTTTGGAGGAGGCCGAAAAGAGCGCCAATGGGCGGTTATCACATGGCGGGCACGAGATCATCGACGGTGCGACCGGCGTCATTGGGCGGTGTTAGGAGACGTCGGCGCAGAGCCGCCATCGCGGAGGCGGCGGGCGGCAGTCCGAGGTGGGCCCGGCGGGAGTCGAGGGCGCGCGGTTCGCGCAGGGGCCAGGGCTGCACTCCGTCGGGAGTGATGCGGTACTGGGTGCCGAACTCCTGCGGCTCTGCTCTGGCGATCAGAGACCGGTCGAGGAGGTGGGCCCACTGCCAGGCCGGCGCGTCGTCGGCCTTCACAGCGCGGTGCAGAAGGCGGACGGCTGAGCGCTGAAGATCGGGCTCGTCGTCCGCGTGCAGGGCGAGCTGCCAGGCGGCGCGGCAGCCGGCGGGCCCGACCAGACGGTGGCCGGGCCAGTCGTGCTCCGCCAGGATGCGGCGCAGCACTTTGGCGTTGGCGTGGTCGGTGTGGCGGCCGGGGCCGAGCTGGATGCCGTCCAACTGGTTGCGAATACGCCGTGACCAGTGCGCACTTGCCTGCTCGGCGCGGCTGATCAGGTCTTCGGCGAGGTCGGGGCGTAAGGGGTGTGTAGTCATGAGGGGGTCCGGTCGCTTTGCGGGGGAGCCTGGGTCGGGTCGAGGCGGTGCGTCAGCCGTTGCGCCTGCTCGATCGTCAGGCGGAGGGTGAGGCGATCAGGATCGTGGGCGCAGCCTCGCCTTGCTGTGGCCGTGACCTCGGAGCCGACGACTCCTGTCACGAGCCACTGCATCCGGTCGGCGAGACGGCGCAGCCCGCGGGGGCGGTTCAGGTCCAAGCCGGCGTCGATTGCGGGGGCGCCGAGCAGGGCCGCGAGTATGACGGCCGAGGCCAGCATGTCGTCCGGCAGTTCGAGCGCGACGGCGTGTGTGCCGACGTCGGCGTCGCTGATCACGCCGTGGGCTTCCAGAAGGTCCACCAGTGGCGCGAGGGCGGAGTAGGCGCGAGTCCAGGGGTCGAGGAGTCGGGCGATGAGCCGTCGCACGGACTCCTCCGTGTGCAGGGTGAGGACCGGGCTAGAGGAGCCGCCGCCGTCGAGCGTGACGTCGGCGACGACTCCGGCCTCGTCCAGCCAACGCGCGGCCGCCTCGGTCGCGAACGGCGTGTGTCTGCTGTACAGCGTGAGGTTCAGCGCGGCCCCGTCGTCTGCGGGGTAGACCGTCGCCTCGAAGCCGGCCTCGCGCAGGGCGTCTTGGAGTAGCCGCTGCAAGGGGGCCGCCGTCTGCGGCTGCGATGAATCGGCGGTGGCCGCTGGTGGGGTCATGGTCGCTTCCTCGGCTGTGGCTGTGGCTGTGGCTGTGGCTGTGGCTGTGGGGGCGGGGTTCCTGACTGCCGGCCCCTCCTCGGGGAGAGGGAGGCAGGGGCCGGCAGCGGGACCCGTGCGCAGCGGCGGGGATTCACGGAAGGTGCTGCGCACGGGGGCTCATGCAGCGGTCGGATCGGGGCGGGCCCAGGCCACTTCGGCGGCGAGGCGTTCGGACCACTGGACGCAGTCCTCGTCGAGGGCGGCGTCGGCGAGGCGGATGCGCTGGACTTCGCCGGTCCCGGCCGGTGGGTGGGTGTGCTGGACGTCGCGCCACAGGCGCTGGAGGACGTAGTCGCCGTCGAGGGCGTGGGCGCCGTGCAGTTCCATGGCGTCCTGCACGGACCGCACGGCCCATTGGTGGCCGAGGTACTTGGCGTTGATCAGGTCGCCGTCGCAGGACAGGCCGCGGTCGAGCAGGTGCACGGACTGGTAGGCCAAGATGCGCGCGGCGCGCAGGCGGGACTCCATTGCGCCGATGCGGTCTCGCAGAACGGGCAGGTCGGACAGGGTGCCCCGGTAGCGGGCGCGGGTCTTGAGGCGGGCGGTCGTGACGGCCATGACCGCCTCGTGGACTCCGAGGCTGACGGCGGACAAGTTGGGGCGGCCGTACAGGATGCTGCTGCTCTGGGCCACGGCCAGACCTTGGCCGATGTCTCCGATCCTGTTGTCCTCGGGGACACGGACGCGGTCGAGGTCGAGGCGACCGGCGGAGAAGCCGTGCAGGCCGAGTCCGGGGCGGTGGTCGGCGACGGTGAGTCCGGGGCGGTCGGACTCGACCATGAACGCGGTCAGCGCCTGGGAGGTGTTGACGGCCTCGGCGGTGCGGGCGATCACGAGGTGGGCTCCCGCGAGATGGCTGTTGCCGATGTGCACTTTGCTGCCGGTGATCACCCAGTGGTCGCCGGAGCGGTCGGCGGTGGTCTCGATGCCGCCGATGTGCCCGCCGGCCCGCGGTTCGGTCACGGCGATCGACAGCAGCAGGGAGCCGTCCGCGACACGGGGCAGCCAGCGGCGCTTCTGCTCCCAGGTGGCGAAGTGCCACAGGGCGCCGACGGGGATCAAGGTGGCCTGAAGGATGGCCGCGGCAGCCGCCGAGACCCGCGCGATGCGGTGGACCAGGATCATCTTGGCCACGTGGCCGGCGCTGAGACCGCCGAGGGCGGAGGGGACGGTGACGGCGAACCAGCCCCGTGCGGCCATCAAGGCAGCGACCTCGCGCTCCACCCTGCCGGGGGCGTTCTCCATGCGCGCGACGCGCGGCGCGACGTCCTCGGCCGCGAAGGCGTCCGCCTCGTCCCACAGCCGTTCGTGGCGGGCGGTGAGGTAGGGACGCAGCGCCGGTGGCGGCGTGGCGGGTGTGGCGGGCATCGTCGTCTTCCCTCTCCCTGGGTGGTGGTCGCGCGGTGGAGCGGCCGGGGGATCGCCTGCGGCTCCCGGGCGGCGGTGGCGAAAGGGCCCTAGCAGAAGGGCGCGCGGACGATGTGGTCCATCACCTGGGCACCGGCGCCGATGACGACGTCTCGGAGCCGTCGGGCCTGGCTCAGGGGGCGCGGCTCGGGGTCGATGACGCACACCGTGCCCAGCACGGCGCCGCTGTCGTGGATGAGGGGTGCGCCGAAGTAGGAGCGGATGCCGACCGCGTCGACCACGTGGTTGCCGCTGAAGCGCGGAGACGCGTGCACGTCGTGCAGCGGGAGCGCCTTCCTGCGGGCCATGACCTCCGGGCACCAGCCGTGGTCGCGGCTCATGGTGCGTCCGACGATGACGTGCCCGCTGTCCGCGGCCGGCTGGTGCAGCCCGACGAAGGTCTGCCGCTCCAGGAAAAAGTTGACGAATCCGTACAGGAATCCGGCCTGTGCGGCCATGTCGCGGGCCAGCTCGTCGAAGTCCCCGTCGGCGGCGACGGGCACGCCCAGGCGCTGAAGCAGCTCACGGCGCCGCGCCAGCTCGCTCGCCTGCTGGGCCTGCGGTCCGGTGACGGGGGCGCTGGCCGAGACGGACAGCCCTCGGACGAGGTGCCGCAAGTCGCGTCGCGGCAGTGACCGCGTGGCCGGTTCGGTCTGCGGCGGGAGATAGGGGTCGTGAGGCTGATACGACATCAGGCGTCCTGGAGGGTGGAGGTGGGCGCGGGGCGAACGGCGCCCGCGGATGCGTTCTGCACGGCGTGGCCGACGAGGGTCAGCAGGACGCCGGCGACGTGGCTGGGATCGCGGGCGTCGCAGGCGACCACCGGTACGCAGGCGGGCAGTTCGAGGGCGGCGCGGACCTGTTCGGGGTGGTAGCGGTGGGCTCCGTCGAACTGGTTCACGGCGACGACGAAGGGCAGGCCGATCTCTTCGAAGAAGCAGATGGGGGTGAAGCTGCTCGCCAGTCGGCGGGTGTCGACCAGCACGACCGCGCCGACGGCTCCGCGGGCCAGGTCGTACCAGAGGTCGACGAACCGGTCCTGGCCGGGCGCGCCGAACAGGAACAGCTCCAGGGGCACGGGCGCGTCGAGCAGGCTGAGGCGGCCGAAGTCGAAGGCGACCGTGGTGGTCTCCTTGGCCTCGACGCCCGCCAGGCTGTCCACGCCCGCGCTCGCCTCGGTCAGATACTCCTCCGTGCTCAGCGGCGTGATCTCGCTGACGGCGCCCACGGCCGTGGTCTTGCCCGCGCCGAACCCGCCGGCGATCACGACCTTCAGCACGGTCGGCGCACCGGCAGGCAGAAGGGCGCCCGTCGGCGGCGGCACGGCCGGGTCATCCGGCCTGTCGGTAGGAGACGGCATCGGGCCACTTCCTTCTCAGGCCCGCATACAGGGCTGCTAACAGGTGCGTGGGCGTGGAGGGACGTGCTCCTGCGGCCGTGCCGGCCGGGGCGTAGGCAGCGGTTGCGGAGACGACCAGAGCGCCGGCGTCCAGGAGGTCCGAGACGAGGATCGTGACTGCGGCGACGGGGCGGCCGAGTCGGCCCGCCAGCTCTGCCACCGACCGCCGGTGCTCGCGGCACAAGGCGATGATCTCCTCGCACTCCTCGGCCTGTCCCGGGCCGGCGCGCCCGGGTCCGGTGTCCAACACGGCGTCCAGGCCGAGCAGGTGCCGTGGCCGGGTGCGACCGCGCGTCAGGGTGTAGGTCCGCACGAACGTCGAGTCCTCGGCCGCGCCGACGTGTGCGCTCACCTGGTTTCGTCGCCCGTGCCGACGCGGACGGGAATCTGCATGTAGGGCGCGAACTTCTGGACGAGGCGCCCCGTCTCGAATCCCACCGAGCCGACGTCGGCGTCCGTGGTGGCGATGACGGCGAGGACCGTGTCCACCGCACCCCGTTCGTTGCCGGGATGGTTCTCGAAGGCCGCGCTGCGCCCGGCGCTCTGGACGAAGATCAGGCAGTCGTCCCGCTCGATGACGACCTGCCTGGCCGGCCTCTTCTTGTGGCCGGGACCGGTGACGTTCGCCGCGATAGAGGCGATTCCGCTGAGCGCGGCCGACAGCTCGTCCGCCCAGTCCTTGTCGACTTCGCTGTCCAGCAGCCGCAGTCCGTCCCGCGAGAGCAGGACGGCGTGCGTGACGCCCGGGACGTCGGCGGCGAAGTGCCTGAGCAGCCAGAGCATGTCACCCTGCTTGCCGCTCGCCGTCACCTCCGCCCGGGGCGCCAGGCCCGTCATGTCGTTCATCTCAGAGTGGGTGCTGCTCATAGGGATCGCTCCAGAAGGGGGAAGAGGCGAGGGTCAGGGCATGGGCTGGGTCGTCGAAGCGGGGGGGGGAGAACCGGCGGTTCCGCCGGCCCGGACGCCGTTGCGGAAGTCGGCTGCGAGCCCTGGCTTCGCCGCCGTCGCGGGAGCCTGCTCTGGCTCACGCGGCGGACGGAACGAACCGGTCTGGCGTGGTCGTCTGGGCAGGTCGGGCGCGATGGCACCCGCCTCTCCGATCCCGGGCGCACCTGCGGTGATCGGGCGTGTGACCTGGCCCGCCGACGAGTCGGCCGTCGCCGCGGCGACCTGCCGCGGCGGCGGAGGCGCGGAAGGACGTGTCTGCCTGCCGCGAGCGCCAGCCTCACTCACGGGAGGAAGCGCTACGAGGAGCCGTGCCGGAACGACGACCAGGGCGGTGGTCCCTCCCGTCACGTTCTCCTGCAAGAGAACGGACAACCCGTGCGACTGGGCGATCTTCGCGGCGACCAGCAAGCCGAGCTGCCCGGCTCGCACCTGACCGCTGACGTCGACCTCGTCGGGCGCCGCGAGCAGGCGGTTCATCTGTGCACGCGCCTGCGGATGCACGGGAACGGCTCGGTCCTCGACTTCGACCGCCAGCCCGGTCGCCACCCGCTGCGCACGCACCGTCACCTTTGTCGCGGGATCGGAGCACTCACAGGCGTTCTCGATCAGCTCGGCCAGCAGGTGCGTCAGGTCCGGACCCACATGTCCCGGCAGACCCAGCTCGGCGCCCACCGAACCGGCCGCGACCGTCACACGCGGATACTGCACCACCTCGGAGACGGCGCCGCGCAGCGCGGTGGTCACGGGAACGGGACGACGCACGCTGCGCAGAGACTGGCCGCCCAGCACCGCCGTGCTCTCCACCTGGCGCCGCATCCGCGTCACGAGGTGATCGATCTCGAAGATCGTCGACAGCAGTTCCGGGTCGTCCGTGAGTTTCTCCAAGCGAGTCAGCGCCTCCAGCGCCTTCCCGACCAGGGCGTGCTCCCGCACGGCCAAGCGGCGCAGCACCTCCAGGAGGACGACGGACTGGGACTCGTCGTGCACGCGTATCAACGACGCGACGGCCTGCACCTGGAGGGCGCTCAACGCCTTGCCGATCTCCGCGGCAGGACCGGCCGACTGCGACGTCCGGCTGTCCGGCAGCGGCGGTCGCGCCCCACGGCACAGCTCGTCCGCCGACCACTGCACCGACTTCTCGACGGCCGCAGCCGCGTCCAGAGCAGCTTGCCACTCCGCAGCCCGCTTCTTGACCCCAGCCGCAGCCAGCGCTCGGGCCGCAGTCTGGACGCGGTGCCAGGACATCAGACCGGTGCCTGCCAGACAGACCGCCAGACCGCCCAGCAGCCAGGCAAGGGGCAGCCCTGCCAGCCACGCAACGAGGGATGCGGCGAGTGGCAGAGCCGTTGAAAGCACGCCGACAGCCACAGCAGCACGCACCTTGGCGAGCGCGAGTTGATCGAACTCATCCCGGGGCGGTCGGCTGCGGCCGTGCGTGACCAGACCGGTCTGCGACTCGGTGACGCTCTTCATGCCCTTCCCTCCGCCGTGAACGCGGTCACTTCCGGACGGTGCGCTCGGTGCAACGGGCAAGATTGTGGGACTAGGACGTCGCCAAGCCGATCCCTAGAGCGATATCTCTGTGGAGATAAGGCATCCCGCATATCGTGTAAGAGCCGGGAAGGTACAAGCCCAGGGGGGATCTCCCGCCATGAGACAGTCGAACCGAGCGTGCGCGAAGTGCCATACAGAGCTGAGTCGGTACAACCCTGACGCCCTGTGCTCCGTGTGTTCCAAGACGGCCGCCGCACCAGGTGTGCCAGACCGTGCTTGGCGGGATGAGGCCGTTCAGAGAGCCCTGGTCGCCTGGGACTTCGGTGAGGTTCTCAGACTCGTGCGCAAGCGTTCTGGCTTGTCTCAGATGGCCGTACGTGAACTGACCGCTCTCCCTCAGTCCTTCATCTCCGCTCTGGAGCGCGGTCAGAAGCAGATCGGCAGCCCTGACACACTTTTAGACCTACTCCGCGGCTTAGGTCTGCCCTCTGACCTGCAATCTCTGCTCTTAGTAACGCTCGGGGGAGAGCCGGCGATCCCGATCCAAGTGGACTCCTCTGACCCTGCATTGCCTTGGACGATGGATCGTATGGTGAGGTCACTGGAAGCGGCCACCGGAGGAACCACCATGAAACGCCGCCACGTACTAGCTGCGCTCAGTGGAGCGGCACTCACTCAGTACGTTCTGCAATCAGCCATCGCACCCGTCGAACCCTTCGTGGCCTCTGCCGGCAACACCGCCGTCTCCGCTTCTCTGATCGACTCTTTGCAGACCACCACCGACGCCCTGCGCCAGGCCGACGCAACCAACGGCAGCGGCAACCTTGCGCAGACGGCAAAGGCCCATCTGCGGATGATCCTTCACCTGCTCAAGCACGGTTCCCACTCCGAGCAACACGGTCGCCGGCTGGCAGCGGTCGCAGCGGACACGACCTCCCAGGCAGGATGGTTCACCTTTGACAGCGGTGACCACGAAGCCGCCCAGCGCCTGTTCCTCAGTGCCCTGCGTGCCGCTCACGCTTCAGGTGACGCGAGGCTGCGAGCCGGAGCCTTGGGATTCCTCGCCATCCATGCATACTCGACTGGCGATCCGCGCGACGCCATCACCGCGACGCGTACTGCGCGGCAGGTCGTCATCGGGCACGACGCACCCGCACTCCACGCGATGCTCTTAACTCGTCAGGCACGCGGCCACGCCCGCTTGGGCGAAGAGCGCGGGGCCTTGGCCGCCCTCAGTGAAGCTGAGGAACTGTGCTCCCGCGGACGAGGCGAAGACGACCCCCACTGGCTGTACTGGGTCAACGCTGGCGAGATTCTCGGACAGACTGGCAGTTGCTACCTCGATCTTGACCAGCCGGTCCGGGCGGCAGAGTGCTTCACTGCGGCTCGCGGCGTGCTCAACCGGGAAGAAACCCGGACTACCGCGCAATTTCTCTCCCGAGCCGCGACAGCACAGATGCGCGCGGGAGAATCTGATGCTGGCTGCGCTACTGCCCACGAAGTTCTGGACATCGTAGAAGGTGTGCAGTCCGCCAGGCTCGACGACCACCTCTTCAAGATGCTGCGAGAGGCCGCGACATTCGAGTCGTCCCCGTTTGCAGAGGAGTTGCTGGACCGGGGAAAGGTCGTTATGCGTAAAAGGAGAAATGAGTGATTCTCGTGCTCTGGGATATCGATCGCACCCTCCTCTACACGGGAGGTATCGATCGGCAAGTCTATCGCGAGTTGTTTGAGGAGGTCGTTGGTCGACCTGTGGTTAAGCTTCCCGCCCGTGGGACCGGAGTGACGATGCCGCTCGCTGTTCTCGAACTGCTACGAGTGAATTCCGTAGAAGCGGGGAAAATTAGGAAGTTCGCGGACGATATCGTGCGACGCATGCCCGCTCAACTTCTCAGTCATCAAGCCGACATTGCGGATACGGGGCGCGTGATGCCTGGTGCACTTGCCTCTTTGAAAGCCGTGGGGAAGAGTGATGAGCTACTGCCTACTGTGGTCACCGGAAATTTACGCGAGAGCGCTGCGATCAAATTGCGCACGCTCGAACTAGACCGCTATCTCGATCTAGACATCGGCGGTTACTCTTCGGACGACGCGCACCGCCCTTCCCTAGTGGCTGTAGCTCAACGGAGAGCCGGAAGACGCCATGGGCATGAATTTACCCCACAGAACACCGTAATTATTGGTGATTCGCTAGAAGATGTTCGTACGGGTCAGGAAGGAGGTGCCGCTGTGATCGGGGTAGCTTCCGGTACGACAAGAGTTGACGAACTCACGTCCGCAGGAGCACGGCATGTAATTCCGGATTTGAGAGACCCGCATCACCTGCTGCAGCTTATCCACGAGTGCGCGTCTAAGTAAACCGATAGGAATCTGCGAATTGGCCGGACGGTGGCGCCAAAGCCAAACGATGACCCCGCCCCGAATAGCCACCGAGGCAATACAGGGAAAGCTCAAGCGGAGTGGCCAATTCCAAAAGGCTGACCGGCGACGCGTCTGAACAGGTTCGGCAGAGTGAGCCTTGCAGACAGCGGCTGGGGAGTCCATGGCCGACTGACCGCAGTCAGTCGCCGACGAACCACAGATACAGGTGCAGCCCGCGCTCGACGACCTGGCACAATTCGCGGGCCTGCCCGACCCAGTCACCACCCCGGTCGGCAGGAAGCCGGTCGAGTTCCGACAGCATCAGCGGCACCTGCCGCTGGTTGAAGACCGCATCCCCAAACGGCGTCAGGGCCCAGAGCATCGGAAACTCCGCCGGGTCCAGATCCGCGAAGCTGGCCGTCCACTCCACACCAGCTTCGGCGCGAACCACGACGTTCCCGCTGTCACTACGCACCGCCATATTGATCATCCGCCCAGCCTATCGGTGCTCACGCGACCCACCTGAGGAACTCGACAAGCTGATGCGCCGAATGCGGTTGCCCCACATGCGCAAGGCTGCACCCGACGTCCTGGTCACTGCCAGGGCCCAGCGGTGGGAGCCCGCCGAGGTCCTGCGGCTGCTGATCTCCGAGGAGGTCACCGGCCGCGACGCGGCCACCCGGCGCCTTCGCCGCCACTCGGCGAATTTCCCCACCGGCAAGACCCTCGCGTCCTGGCGGGCCGAGGACTCCACCATCCCCGACCTCCCCCCAGCACTCCCTGAGCACCTTGGAGTGGATCGGAGGTTCGTGCTGGCCACTGAGCACCGGCCGCCTCGGTACTGACCCGAGGGCCGCTGCCCCGTCACCTTGGCCACTCACCCCGTGGTGTGGGTGGCGTGGCACGACGCGACCGCGTACGCCCGATGGGCGGGCAAGGCCCTTCCCACCGCACAGCAGCGGGAGAAGGCGGCTCGCGGACCGCGCGGGCGCATCTACCCCTGGGGCAACGAACCGACCGCCGAAGGCGAACACGGCCGAGGCCGGCATCGACGCGACGACCCCCGTCTCCCGCTACCAATCCAGGGTCAGCCCGTTCGGCGTCTTCGACCTGTGCGGCAACGTCTAGGAGTGGTGCGCCACCGAAGAGCAGTCCGGCAACGGACGACATCACCTGAAGGGCTCCACGTTCACCTCCCCGATCGAACGGGCCGCACCGTCCCTGATGAACACCGCCGCCGCGTCGATTAAGGACAACGACACGGGATTCCGCTGCATCACTGTCCCGTAGAACGCGGGCGCCGTATACGGCGCCGACGACGGAGCCCGTCTTCGTTGACCCCCAGGTCAGAGCATCGTCTGGTTGACGCTTCTATGCGGCGAGGCCGTGCCCGCTTCGGCCGTCGCCCCGAACTTGGCCTTCCTGTGGGCGCTCCAGGCCAAGCAGCCTCAGCAGGTCAGCGGTCACCACCCGGTAGGCGTTGCCGAGACGCAGCACCTTGACCGGGTACTCCCCCCGCTTGGCGAGTCCGTATCCCGTGGATCGGCCGATCATCAGCGCCCGGTTCGAGGTGTCGAGGTCGATCACCGCGGGGAGGGCAAGCAGCTCGTCGCCCGTCAGCCCGCGCGCCTCACGGGACGCATCGAATGCCTTCATGACATCCTCCTTAGAGTTTCTAGTGTCGCGGCGATTCCGTAGACGTATCACGTTGTTGCGGCAGCGCTTTTTGACGATCTACAGTGTCATCATGACACCCACTCAATGGCCGGCGACGTTCACCGGCCGGATCGCCCAGCGCCTGCGGGAAGCCCGCCGGGCCGCCGGCCTCACCATGGCCGAAGCAGCTCAGGGCTGCGCCGACCGCGGTCTGCCCGAGTTGACCGAGCACTCCCTGAAGAACCTGGAGTCCGGGCGCAAGACCAGCATCACCGTCGCGGACTTCGTCGTGCTGGCCGACGTCCTGGGCGTCCCACCGGTGACCCTCCTCTTCCCGCTCGGGTCTTCAGCCACTGTCGAAGTCCTCCCGGGTCGCGAGGTGTCCACATGGGAGGCGGTCGCGTGGTTCACCGGCGAGTCCCCCCTGGACGAGGCCGCCCCCGAGGGCTCCGCACGCAACGTCCTAGACGTCTTTCGTCAGCACGGTGATCTGGTGGCCGCCGCACTGTCATCCCACGCCTTGGCCAGGGAACGGCGGCGGGCGGCCAGTACCACCTTGGACCGGGCCCGCAGAGCCACCCTCCTGCAACGTGCCGAGGGCTACGAGGAGCACGCGTTCGAGGACTGCCAAGAACTACGTACGTTCCGTGGCCGGATGCGCGACCGCGAGCTGGCACCTCCGTCCCTGCCCGACGAGCTGGCCTTCGTCGACCAGCCCGAAACATCAACTCCCTCGGAGGACAGCGAGTGAAGAACGGCAACCTCATACGACGGTGCCGCTGCACGGACCCGAAGACCAAGAAGGAACACGGCGCTTCCTGCCCGAAGCTCAAGTCTTCACGCCGACACGGCACTTGGACCGCAATCCAGGAACTCGAACCCAGTCAGAACGGCGACCGCAGGCGCTTTCGCCGTGGCGGCTTCGAGACGTCCACCAAGGCCCAGGAGGAGCTGGACAAAGTCCGCGCCCTCATGTCCATCCCCGAGGAAGACGACGCCTGGGGCAAAACCCAGATCAGCGACCTCCTGGAGAACTGCGTCAAGGACAAGGACCCGGTCCCGGACTACGACGAGACCCGCCGCCGCTTCAAGACGGGGCAGCCCCTGAACTCCAAGGTCACCGTGGCGGAGTGGCTCGACTCCTGGCTGGCGGGACGCAAGCGTCTGCGGCGCGGCGGAGCGGCCCGCTACGAGTGCGATATCCGCGTCCACCTGAAGCCGCATCTCGGGCACCTGCGCCTCGACAAGCTCCGCGTCCACCACATCGACTCGATGTTCGACGCGATCAACGAGCGCAACATCGAGGTCCAGGAACAGAACGCCCAGCGGCGCGTCGTACGCGACGACCTCAAGGCCACGCCGAACAAGGGCGCCGAGAACCGCGCCCGCCGCCATTGGCTGCGGGCCCAGCTCGACGCGATGCCCCCCTTCCGACGGATTACCGGCCTCAACACCCAGCCGCACATCCGGGACACCCTGCGCGCCGCGCTGAACGTCGCCGTCGCCCAGCAGGTGATGCCCGCCTTCAACCCGGCGGCGCACGTCGAGTTGCTGCCGGGCACGAAGCCGAAGGCCCTCGTCTGGAGCGACGAGCGCATCGCGCGCTGGAAAGAGACCGGCGAGAAGCCTTCGCCGGTCATGGTCTGGACTCCCGAACAGGCTGGCACGTTCCTCGACTTCGTTGAGCAGGACCGGCTGTACGTGCTCTGGCGGATCATCGCCTTCCGGGGCACACGGCGCGGCGAAGGGTGCGGCGTCCGCTGGGAAGACCACTCGGCCAAGGCACGCTCGCTCGCCATCGCCACCCAGCTCGTGCAGGACGGCTGGGAGGTCCACGAGGGCGCCCCGAAGACCGACAGCGGCATTCGCCTGATCGCCCTCGACGAGGAGACCAACCAGGCCCTCCTGGCTCACAAGGCCCGCCAGCAACAGGAGCGGGAAGCGTGGGGCGAGGGCTGGCAGGACACCGGCCGCATCTTCACCCAGGAGGATGGGTCCCTTCTCCACCCCGGCAAGGTCAGCGACCTCTTCGAGCGTCTCGTGGAAGCCGCCGCCCTCCCTCCGATCCGGCTTCACGATCTTCGCCACGTCGCAGCAACGCTCATGCTCGCCGCCGGGGTCGACGTCAAGGTGGTCTCCGACACGCTCGGCCACTCGGACACGCGGATCACTCGGGACATCTACCAGTCGGTCCTCGACGACCTCGCTCGCGACGCCGCCGAGAAGGTCGTTCAGCTCGTGCCGCACGCCCGGAGGTCCCTGGCAGCGGTGAAGGTCGGGGAGTCGGCAGCCTCTCCGCGCCGGCCCAGGATGACGCCTCCGAGCAAGAGCGACGAGGCCAAGGAAGAACGCTCCGCCTGATTCAGGAGCAAAGGAGCCCCGGTCAGCGGATATCTGACCGGGGCTCCGGCATGTGATGAACGCCACTCACTAGTCGCAGCGGACCGAGAGTGATCGCATAGCGTGACTCTTTCCCTCCCCCCGGACAGCCAATCCGGGCGCGCTCCGTTTAGGGCGCGGCGCAATCGGCGTCCAACGAGCGGCCTCGGGTGAGCCACCAGCACATCACCCCTCGTGGGCCCCGGCTCCGCTTCGCGCTCCAGCCGTTGCCGATGCAGCCGAAGGTGGGGCTCGGTGTCCATACGGTTGAACGCGAAGAATCCCTGACAGCTACGCGGAGGAATGCTGCCCGTCTCCTCGGCATGCGGCTTCGGACCCCTGTACCTGGCCGAAGCCTTCCCAGGCGGCGACGCCAGACGAGGGCTTGTAGGGATGGAACAACAAGCAGGTCGCCGTCCGCCCACACTCGTCGAGGCTCTCGGCCACCGCCGCTGCACGCCATTTGCACGTTTGGCCACCGGTCGGCCACCAGGAGCCGCCCGGCCGAACCTCTGGGCTGACGCGCCGACAGGAGTTAGGTCACGAAATGGAAAAAGCCCCAGGTCACGGCGAGTGAGTCCTGGGGCTGATCCGAGCCGCTTTCGGGATTCGAACCCGAGACCTACGCATTACGAGTGCGTTGCTCTGGCCATCTGAGCTAAAGCGGCGTGCTGTCGGCACCATGGTGCGATCGGCAACGTCGGTAAGTCTACACAGTTTCCCAGGGTGGTTCGCACCCGCCCCGGGGGCTGGACGGCGGGGCGGGTGCGGAGGGCTATGAGCAGCGCTTTCCCGGGGTCGGCGGGGTGCCGCGGAGGAGGTAGGCGTCGATCGCGGAGTCGATGCAGCGGCTGCCGCGGCCGTAGGCGGTGTGGCCGTCGCCGTCGAAGGTGAGCAGGCGGCCCGAGGAGAGCTGGGAGGCCAGGGCCTGGGCCCAGCGGTAGGGAGTGGCCGGGTCGCGGGTGGTGCCGACGACCACGATGGGGGCGGCGCCCTTCGCCTCGATGCGGTGCGGCTCACCGGTGGGCCGCACCGGCCAGTACGCGCAGTTCAGGGACGACCAGGCCAGGCCCGCGCCGAAGACCGGGGACGCCTTCTCGAACGTGGGGAGCGCCTTCTCCACCTCGGCGGGGTCAGCGAAGGCCGCGGGCGAGTCCAGGCAGTTCACGGCGGCGTTGGCGTACATCAGGTTGCTGTAGCGGCCCTTGGAGTCACGCTCGTAGTACATGTCCGAGAGGGCGAGCAGACCCACGCCGTCCCCCTTGTTCATGGCCGAGGCGAGCGCCTTGCGCAGTTGCGGCCACGCCGCCTTGTCGTACATCGCCGCGATCACGCCCGTGGTGCCCAGCGCCTCGCCGAGGCGGCGGCCGTTCGCGTCGCCGGTGGACAGGGGGTGCGCGTCCAGCTTGCGGAAGAATGCCTCCAGGTGCTCGCCGGCCTGCCGCGGCGTCGTGCCGCGGCCGCCGAGCGGGCAGTCGCTCTGCCGCGCGCAGTCCTTCGCGAACGACTGGAACGCCGTCTCGAAGCCCGCCGTCTGGTCCAGGTTCGTCCGGCGCGCGGACAGGGACGGGTCGATGGCGCCGTCCAGAACCAGCCGGCCCGACCGCTGCGGGAAGAGCCCGGCGTACGTCGCGCCGAGGAACGTCCCGTACGACGCCCCCACGTAGTTCAGCTTCTGGTCGCCGAGGACCGCCCGGAGGATGTCCATGTCGCGCGTCGCCTCCACGGTGGAGACGTGCCGCAGGATACGGGCGTCGCGGGCGCCGCAGCCCTCGGCGAACTTCCGGTACTCGCCGACGAGCGCGTCGGTCTCCGCGCGGTCGTCGGGAGTGACGTCGGTCTGCGTGTACGCGTCCATGCCCCGGTCGTCGAGGCACTTCACCGGCTCGCTGCGGGCGACCCCGCGCGGGTCCATCGCCACGATGTCGTAGCGGGCGCGGACCTCCGCGGGGTAGCCGAGCCCGGCGTACTGCTGAAGGTAGTCGATGGCCGAGCCGCCCGGACCGCCCGGGTTCACCAGCAGCGAACCGAGGCGGCTGCCCGGCCCCGTGGCCTTCTTGCGTGCCACGGCCAGCTTGACGTCGCCCGATGACGGCTTGTCGTAGTCCAGCGGCGCCTTCATCGTGGCGCACTGGAAACCGGGAACCCCGCAGTCGCGCCAGGCAAGCTTCTGCGCGTAGTACGACGCCAGCGAGGACGGCGTGGCCTGCGGCAGCGCGGTCAGCATCGCGACCGCGTCCGCCGCGGACGCCTCACCGCGTTGCCCGTCACTGGCGGCGCAGGAGGAGAGGAGCAGGGCGGCGGCCACGAGGAGTGGGCCGCCCGTCCGGGGCATGCGGACGGCCGCGCTGCGGGGCCGGTGCCCGCTGCCCGGACGACTTCCGGCCAGGTAGGGCCGGGCGCCGCTCGATGGGCCGCTGAAGGGATCGCTCGGACGAAGGACGCGCCTGAAGTACATCAGGCGAGCGTAACTCTCCGCGACCGTTCCCATGCCTTCCGTAGACCGCGTGCCTCCTATGAGTGACGGCGGGCTCCGTCGCTTCCGTCCCCGTGCGGCGCACTCCGCCCTCCGCGTGCGGCACCGTCGCCCCCCTTCCCGTGCGGCGCTCTCGCCGCCGTCTCCGCCGCCCCTGCCGTCCCGGCGCCTCCGCCGTCCGCGCCGTCCCCGGCCTCCTCGCCGTCAGCCGGCTCTCAGAGACATGGTCATCGCCTCCACCGCCAGCAGCGGCGCCACGTTGCGGTCAAGGGCGTCACGGCAGGCGCCGATGGCCTCGATCCGGCGCAGGGTGGACTCCGGCGAGCTGCCGCGCGCTACGCGCTCCAGCGTGTCCCCCACGTCCGCGTTGGCTATCGCCACGCGCGAACCCACCTGAAGGGCGAGCACGTCGCGGTAGAACGCGGTGAGGTCGGTCAGGGCGACGTCGAGGCTGTCGCGCTGCGTCCGGGTGCGGCGGCGCTTCTGCTTGTCCTCCAGGTCCTTCATCACGCCCGCCGTGCCGCGCGGCATCCGGCCGCCCTGGGCCGCGCCCAGCGCCGCCTTCAGCTCCTCCGTCTCCTTGACGTCCATCTCCTCGGCGAGCGCCTTGGCGTCGTCCGCGGCCGCGTCCACCAGCTCCTGGGCGGCTCTGAGGCAGCCCCCGATCTCGTCGAGCCGCAACGGGAGCTTCAGGACGGCCGAGCGGCGCTCGCGCGCGGCGGGGTCGGTGGCCAGGCGGCGGGCCCGGTCCACATGGCCCTGGGTGGCGCGGGCGGTGGCTGCCGCCACGTCCGGCTCGACGCCTTCGCGGCGCACGAGCATGTCGGCGACGGCGGCGACCGAGGGGGTGCGCAGATTCAGGTGGCGGCACCGGGAGCGGATCGTGGGCAGCACGTCCTCGACCGAGGGCGCGCAGAGCAGCCAGACCGTACGAGGGGCGGGCTCCTCCACGGCCTTCAGGACGGCGTTGGCGGACTTCTCGTTCAGCCGCTCGCCGTCCTCGACGAGGATCACCTGCCACCGGCCGTTGGCCGGGGAGGTGAACGACTTGCGGACGGTGTCGCGCATGTCGTCGGCGAGGATCTGCGTGCCGACGGCGGCCACCGTGCTGACGTCGGCGTGGGTGCCGACGAGCGACGTGTGGCAGCCGTCGCAGAAACCGCAGCCGGGGACGCCGCCGAGCGCACGGTCGGGGCTGACGCACTGGAGCGCGGCGGCGAAAGCTCGGGCCGTCTGCGCCACCCCCGCCCCGGGCGGTCCGGTGAACAGCCAGGCGTGCGTCATCTTCGACGCCTCCGGCGGCGGCGCCTCGCCGGAGGCAGCCGCGACCTGGGCATCTGCGTCCCGGGCCGCGGCGGCCAACTGCTCGGCAGCCTTCTCCTGCCCGACGAGGTCGTCCCACACGCTCATGGGTCACGCCGCCCTTTCGTCATATTCGTCATGGATCGTGGTGCGGCATCCATTGTGCGGGCGCCCACCGACATCGCGCGGAGCCTGTGGACAACGGGCTGTGGACCACGGCGGCGCACGGTCGGCTGTGGACGACGCGGCGCACACGATCGGCTGTGGACGATAGAACTGGGCACGACGGGCTGCGGACAGCGAGGCCGCGGACGGCCAGGGCTCAAAGGGCAGAAGTGCGCCTGCAGGTGGGAGCGGGGGCACCCGAGGGCGGGGGCCTGGGGTGCTCACGCACGAGCGGCGCCGGAAAACCCGGCGCCGCCCGTCCGTACTCCGCTCCGGCTCAGCCCCGGCGACCGCGCCCGCGGCCCCGTCCCCGCCCGTCGCCCCGTCCGTCGCCTCGCTCGCCGCCGGACGCCTCGTCTTGCGACGCGTCCCGCTCGCCGTACGCGCCGTCGTCCTCCTGGTACGCGTGCGGTCCCAGCAGCTCGTCCGCCAGGCTCGGCAGGTCGTCCAGCGGGGTCTCCTCGGCCCAGTCGGGCCGGGGCCTGCGCCGGGGCTCGCCCTCGGGGTCGACCTGCGGCAGCTCGCGCGTACGGTCGTCGGAGCCGTCCGGGCGGTGCGGAGCGGCCCGCTCGTCCCGGAAGTACCCCGGCGGGACCCGCTCCGCGACGTCTCGGTCCCGAGCGCTCCGCGCGTCCCGCGTCTCTCCGCGCTCACGTGTGGTCCGGCCGCCCTGAGCGTCGCCCGCGCCTCGTGCGCGTGCGGGATCGTCGCCCCGGACCGGAGGCAGCACCGCCGTCTCGTCGACCGCCCCGGCGGGTGAGACCCGCGGCAGCACCGCCGTCTCGTCCGCGGCGCCCGCCGGATCGGCCGTCCCCGGCCCGGCCGTGGGGACCACCGGCTGCGGCAGCTCGGTCGTGACCTCGGCGTCGGACTCGGGCTGGGCGGCGGCCCCGGTTGCGGCGCCCCGCCTCCCGTCGCCCGCTGGGCCGCGCTCGCCCGTGTCAGTCCCCGAGGCGTCGGCTCGCTCGTCGTGGTCGCGGTGGTCAGGGCGTTCGTCCCGTACCGGCCGCAGGACCGTCGTCTCGTCCGCCGCGCCGTCTGACGCGCCGCCCGGCGTGACCACCGGCGTGGGCACGGTCATCGCGTCCTGCGCCGCGCCGGGCGCCGGAGGCACCGGCCGGCGGGGACCCGCCTGCGCGGCGGAGGCGGCCTGCTCGGCCGACCGCCGGGCCTCCTCGGCCCGCAGCAGCGCTTCCTCGGCCTTCTGCTGCTTCTGAAGGCGGCGCGCCTCGGCCTCGGCCCGCAGCCGGGCCTCCTCCTCGGCCTGTCGGCGCAGCCGCTCCTGCTCGGCCTGGCGCCGGGCCTGCTCCTCGGCCCTGGCCTGCTCCTCCGCGAGCAGCCGCGCCCGCTCCTCTTCGGCGCGGCGACGCGCCTCCTCGGCGCGCAGCCGGGCCTCCTCGGCCTGGCGCTCGGCCTCGCGCTGCTGCGCCTCCTCCAGCTCGCGCCGCTTGCGCTCCTCCTCCTCGGCGCGCAGCCGGGCGAGCTGTTCCTGGCGCTCGCGCTCCAGGCGCTCCTCCTCGGCCTTGCGCCGGGCCTCCTCCTCGGCGCGGCGGCGGGCCTCTTCCTCGGCCTTCCTGCGCGCCTCCTCCTGGGCCTTCACCTCGGCCTCGGACAGCGGCATGGTCTGGTCGAGGCGGTGCCGGACGACGGTGGTGACGGCCTCGGGCTCCTGGCCCGCGTCCACCACCAGGTACCGGGCGGGGTCGGCGGCGGCCAGCGCGAGGAAACCGGAGCGTACGCGCGCGTGGAACTCGGCGGGCTCCGACTCCAGGCGGTCGGGCGCCTCGGTGAACCGCTCCCGCGCGACCTCGGGCGCGACGTCCAGCACGACCGTCAGGTGAGGCACCAGGCCGTTCGTCGCCCAGCGGTTGATGCGGGCGATCTCGGTCGGCGACAGGTCGCGGCCCGCGCCCTGGTAGGCGACCGAGGAGTCGACGTACCGGTCGGAGATCACGACCGCGCCGCGCTCCAGCGCGGGCCGCACCACCGTGTCGACGTGCTCCGCGCGGTCGGCCGCGTACAGCAGCGCCTCCGCGCGGTGCGAGAGCCCGGCCGAGGAGACGTCCAGCAGGATCGACCGCAGCCGCTTGCCGACCGGGGTGGCGCCCGGTTCGCGGGTCACGACGACCTCGTGCCCCTTGGCCCGGATCCAGTCGGCGAGCGCCTCGACCTGCGTGGACTTCCCGGCGCCGTCGCCGCCCTCCAGGGCGATGAAGAAGCCCGAGTCCGCGGGGACCGTCACCGGGTCGTCGCCGCCGCGCAGCGCGTCGAACAGGTCCCGGCGCAGCGGCACGCCGGAGCGGTCGTCGACCTTGGCCAGCACCAGCGCGGCGACCGGCAGCAGCAGGGCGCCGACCAGCATCAGCGTGAAGGCGGCGCCGCCGTGCGCGAAGACGAACCTGCCGTGCTCCAGCCGGTGCGGGCCGATGCCGGCCGCGACCACCGGGGCGACGACGGCGCCGAGGGCGGTGAGGACCCGGACCACGGCGTGCAGGTGCTCGGTGGCGCGCGGGCGGCGGTAGTCCTCGGTCTCCTGGTCGAGCAGGGTGTGGCCGGTGTGGGCGGCGACGCCCGCGGCCGCGCCGGCCAGGACGAGGATCAGCAGGACGGTGGTGACGTCCGGGACGAGTCCGGCGGCCAGCAGGGCGACGCCGGTGACGGCGACGGCCAGCGCCAGCAGCCGCCGCCGGGACAGCGAGACCAGGGCCTTGGGCGCCGTGCGGACGCCGACGGCCACGCCGCCGGTCAGGGCGAGCACGGCCAGCCCGTAGAGGGCCGGGCCGCCGCCGAGGTCCCGGGTGAGCAGCACGCCGACGGAGACCGCCGCGGCGACCGCCCCGGCGACGGCGGCGCAGGCGAGCACGAGGAGCGGCACGGCCCCCGTGCGGCCCTTGTCGACGCCGGCGCCGGTCTTGGGACGGCGCAGCCCCTCCAGCGGCGACCGCGCGCGCGGGGTGCGCGTGCCGGGCACCTCCAGGGACGTCAGCACGGACAGCGAGGCGGCGAACAGGCCGGACGCGACATAGGCGGCGAGGGCGGCGCGGTGCTGGTCGAACCAGACGAGGCCGGCGCCCAGGAGGCTGTTGAACAGGGCCGCGACGACCAGGGCCGCGGCCGCCAGCGGGACGGCCAGGAAGGTCGTCCTGAGCGACAGGCGCCGCAGGGCTTCCAAGTGGTCCGGCAGGGGCCGCACCGTGGCGCCCTCCGGGGGCGGGGCGGGCAGCAGCGCGGGCGCCGCGCTCTCGCGGCACACCGTCCATACGCGCTCGGCGACCCCGGTGAGGAAGACGGTCACCAGGAGCAGGATCAGCGCGTTGTCCGGCGTCCAGTCGATCCACAGCGGCGCGACGATGAGCAGCGCGGCCCGCACTCCGTCGGCGCCGACCATGGTCCAGCGCCGGTCGAGCGGCCCCTCTTGAGCGGTGAGCGCGGAGAGCGGGCCGAGCAGGACGGCACCGGCCAGCACGGTCGCCAGGACGCGCACCCCGAAGACGAGCGCCACCGCGAACGCCACGCCGCGGTAGCCGCCTCCCAGGGCGCCCTGGGCGACCGCCGTCTGAAGGGCGAGGGCGACCAGGACCAGGAGCGCCAGGGTGTCGCCGACACCCCCCACCAATTGCGCGCTCCACAGTCGCCTCAACTGCGGTCGGCGCAGCAGGGCGCGGACGGCGCGCTCGCGGGAGTCCGCCACCAGGCTGTCGTCCGGTGGCGGGGTGGGGGCCGTTGGCTGCTCGGCTCGCGTCATGCGTTCAGCCTATCGGGAGGCGCCGACAGCATGCCGTGACGCCCCGAACGTGCGAACGCCCCGTCACCGAAATGATGCCGGGGCGCACACGTCGCGCACATTCGGGAGAGGACGCCGGCCGCGCGCGGGAGGCTGGCTCAGTCCTCGGCCGCACGCCAGGACCGGGCTCCGCCCTCGGCCGCGCCCCGGAGGCGGACTCAGCCCTCCGCCGCAGGCCCGGGAGCGGGCTCAGTCCCCAGCCGCGCCGCCGGAGACGGGCTCAGTCCTCGGCCGCCTGTGAGGTGGTCGCCTTCGTCGCGGCGGTCTTCTTGGCCGCCGTCTTCGTCGCGGTCGTCGACTCGGCCGCCGTCTTCTTGGCGGTGGTCGTCTTCTTAGCCGCGGTCTTCTTCACGGCGGTGGTCTTCGCGGCGGTCGTCTTCTTCGCCGTCGTCTTCTTGGCGGCCGTCTTCTTCGCGGCGGTCTTCTTGGCCGGGCTCTTCGCGCGCTTCTCCGCGAGCAGTTCGAACCCGCGCTCCGGTGTGATCGCCTCCACGCTGTCGTCGGAGCGGAGGGTCGCGTTGGTCTCGCCGTCGGTGACGTACGGGCCGAACCGCCCGTCCTTGACCACGACCGGCTTGCCGCTGACCGGGTCCTCGCCCAGTTCCTTCAGCGGCGGCTTGGCGGCGGCGCGGCCACGCTGCTTGGGCTGGGCGTAGATCGCCAGGGCCTCCTCCAGCGTGATGGTGAAGAGCTGGTCCTCGGCCTGGAGCGAGCGCGAGTCCGTGCCCTTCTTCAGGTACGGGCCGTAGCGGCCGTTCTGCGCGGTGATCTCCACGCCCTCGGCGTCGGCGCCGACCACCCGCGGCAGCGACATCAGCCGCAGCGCCTCGTCCAGCGTCACCGTGTCCAGCGCCATCGACTTGAAGAGCGAGGCGGTGCGCGGCTTGACCGCGTTCTTGCCCGTCTTCGGGGTGCCCTCGGGGAGGATCTCGGTGACGTAGGGGCCGTAGCGGCCGTCCTTGGCGACGATCGTGTGGCCGGTGGCCGGGTCAGCGCCCAGCTCGAAGTCGCCGCTGGGCTTGGCCAGCAGTTCCTCGGCGATGTCGACGGTCAGCTCGTCGGGAGCCACGTCGTCCGGGATGTCGGCGCGCTGGTGCTGCTCGGTGTCCTTCTCGCCGCGCTCGATGTACGGCCCGTAGCGGCCGACCCGCAGCACGATGTCGTTGCCGACCGGGAACGACGACACCTCGCGCGCGTCGATCGCGCCCAGGTCGGTGACGAGTTCCTTGAGGCCGCCGAGGTGGTCCCCGTCGCCGTTCCCGGCGTCGGCGGCGGCCCCCTCCAGGGCGCCCTCGCCGAAGTAGAACCGCTTCAGCCACGGCACGGCCTGCGCCTCGCCCCGCGCGATGCGGTCGAGGTCGTCCTCCATCCTGGCGGTGAAGTCGTAGTCGACGAGCCGCCCGAAGTGCTTCTCCAGGAGGTTGACCACGGCGAAGGACAGGAAGGACGGCACCAGGGCCGTGCCCTTCTTGAACACGTAGCCGCGGTCCAGGATCGTGCCGATGATCGACGCGTACGTCGAGGGGCGGCCGATCTCGCGCTCCTCCAGCTCCTTGACCAGCGACGCCTCGGTGTAGCGGGCCGGCGCCTTGGTGGCGTGCCCGTCGACCGTGATCTCCTCGGCGCTCAGCGCGTCGCCCTCGGACACCTGCGGCAGCCGGCGCTCCCGGTCGTCCAGCTCGGCGTTCGGGTCGTCGGCGCCCTCGACGTACGCCTTGAGGAAGCCGTGGAAGGTGATCGTCTTGCCGGACGCGGTGAACTCGACGTCCCGGCCGTCGGCGGCGGCGCCGCCGATCTTCACGGTCACGCTGTCGCCGGTCGCGTCCTTCATCTGGGAGGCGACCGTCCGCTTCCAGATCAGCTCGTAGAGCCGGAACTGGTCGCCGGTCAGGCCGGTCTCCGCGGGCGTGCGGAAGCGGTCGCCGGAGGGGCGGATCGCCTCGTGCGCCTCTTGTGCGTTCTTGACCTTTGCGGCGTACGTGCGCGGCTGCGGCGGCAGGTAGTCGGCGCCGTAGAGCTGCGTGACCTGGGCGCGGGCGGCGGCGACCGCCGTGTCGCTCAGGGTGGTGGAGTCCGTACGCATGTACGTGATGTAGCCGTTCTCGTACAGCTTCTGGGCGACCTGCATGGTCGCCTTGGCGCCGAAGCCGAGCTTGCGGCTCGCCTCCTGCTGAAGCGTCGTCGTACGGAACGGGGCGTACGGCGAGCGGCGGTACGGCTTGGACTCGACGGAGCGGACGGCGAAGCGCGTGCTCTCCAGGGCGGCGGCCAGCGCGCGGGCGTTCGCCTCGTCGAGGTGGAGGGTGTTCGGGCTCTTGAGCTGGCCCAGGGAGTCGAAGTCGCGGCCCTGCGCCACGCGCCTGCCGTCGACCGTCTGCAACCGGGCGACCAGGGACGACGGGTCGCTCGCGTCGCCCGTCCGCCCGGTGGCGAAGGTCCCCGTCAGGTCCCAGTACTCGGCGGAGCGGAACGCGATGCGCTCACGCTCCCGCTCGACCACGAGCCGGGTCGCGACCGACTGGACGCGGCCGGCCGACAGCCGGGGCATGACCTTCTTCCACAGCACCGGCGAGACCTCGTAGCCGTAGAGGCGGTCGAGGATGCGGCGGGTCTCCTGGGCGTCGACCAGGAGCTGGTTGAGCTGGCGCGGGTTGGCCACGGCGGCCCGGATCGCGTCCTTGGTGATCTCGTGGAAGACCATCCGCTTGACCGGGATCTTCGGCTTCAGCACCTCTTGGAGGTGCCAGGCGATGGCCTCGCCCTCGCGGTCCTCATCGGTGGCGAGGAAGAGCTCGTCGGAGTCCTTCAACAGATCCTTGAGCTTCTTGACCTGGGCCTTCTTGTCCGCGTTGATGACATAGATCGGCTGGAAGTCGTGTTCTACGTCCACACCGAGGCGGCGGACCTCGCCGGTGTACTTCTCGGGGACCTCGGCCGCGCCGTTGGGAAGGTCGCGGATGTGCCCGACGCTCGCTTCGACGACGTAGCCGGGGCCGAGGTAGCCCTTGATCGTCTTCGCCTTGGCAGGCGACTCGACGATGACGAGTCGGCGGCCGCCCTGTGCGGTCTCGCTGGTCGGGGACAACTTCGCTCTTCTCTCCGGTCGGCGCTGGTTCTCTGTTCCCCCGGGGCATGGGACTCCCGGGGTCGTGTGGAGGTGACGCTGCGGAGTGTGACGGTACATCCCGCCCCCGTGTCAAACGGGGAAAGCCCGCAACGGCCACTCGAACGGTAACCCGACTACCGCCCTTCCTGCCGCCCGGAGGGCTCACCGGCCGATTCGGCTCGATGCGGAGGGTCGCCTCGCAGTTACTGGACGGAGCACGGTGCGACGGCTCTCACCACCGGGCCAGGCACCACACGCCGAGGGCCAGGAAGGCGAGGGCGATCACGCCCGCCACGGTCGCCGAGGCGGCCTGCCGCACGCCGAGTGCCACGGGCTCCCGATGCCGTGCCCGGACCGCCGTCCACGCCAGCAGCGCCCCTCCGAACAGCACGAACACCACTCCTGTGAAGATCGCCGGACCGCTCTCCATGCCACTCCCCTCCCCCTGCTGACGTTCAGGTCGGGGAGGGTGGCACGGGCGGCCGACGGACGGCCCAACCCCTGGTGAACAGCGGGCGGCCGGGCGCCTGTCACCGGTGACCAATCACTCGCCGTCCATGTCCGGTGCGGTGCGCGTACCCGGCGCGGATGACCGAAAAAATTCCGGGCGAGCGCCGCCCGCCCACGGGCCGCGCCCCGAGGCGGGGCAGCGCGCGGGTTCAGTCCACCGGCTCTTCAGTCCACCGGCTCCAGGAACCCCTGTTCCACCAGCATCCGGATCTGCGCGGGCGTGCGCTCGCGCAGCAGCGCCGGGTCCTCGCCCACGAGCTGGGCGATGGCGTCCAGGATGCGCCCGGCGCTCAGCGAGCCGTCGCACACGCCCGCGAAACCCGCCCCGACCGTGTCCACCGCGGTGGCCCGCCGCATGCCGCGGTGCTGGCGCAGCACGACGTGCTCCGGGTCCTCGGCGCCCGGCAGCCCCACCTGCTCCTGCACGACCTCGCCCGCGAGCCGGAAGCGCCCGTCGAGCAGCGCCGCGTCGTCGTGCTCGCGCAGATAGTCGACGCGGGCGAAATGCGCGCGCACGGCGTCGCCGAGCGGCTGCTCGACCGAGTGCGGCCACTCCTCCACGGTGATCGAGGGCGCCGCGGCGGCCGTCCGGCGCACGGTGATCCAGCCGAAGCCCACGGCCTTCGCCTTGCGCGCCTCGAACTCCTCCAGCCAGGCGTCGTACCGCTCCTGGTACGCGGCCGGATCGCCGCGGTGGTCGCCCGCGTCCCTCAGCCACAGCTCGGCGTACTGCGTGACGTCCTGCACCTCGCGCTGCACGATCCACGCGTCGCACCCGCGCGGCACCCACGACCTGAGCCGGTCCTGCCAGTCCTCCCCCTCCACGTGCTGCCAGTTGGCGAGGAACTGCGCGAACCCGCCCTCGTTCAGCCGCTCCCCCGCCTGCTGAACGAGCGTGCGGCACAGATCGTCCCCGGCCATCCCGGCGTCCCGGTACGTGAGGCGGGCGCCGGGCGAGATCACGAAGGGCGGGTTGGACACGATCAGGTCGAACGTCTCGTCGTCTCCGACCGGCTCGAACAGCGACCCCTCGCGCAGATCGGCGGCCGGGACGCCGGACAGGGCGAGCGTGAGGGCGGTGATGTGCAGCGCGCGCGGGTTCACGTCGGTTGCGGTGACCCGGGTGGCGTGCCGGCTCGCGTGCAGGGCCTGGATCCCGGAGCCGGCGCCGAGGTCGAGCGCGGACCCGGCGGGCGCACGGACGGTGATGCCGGCCAGGGTGGTGGAGGCGCCCCCGACGCCCAGGACGACGCCCTCCTCACGGCTGCCGATGCCGCCCGCGCCGCCGACCGCGCAGCCCAGGTCGGACACGATGAACCAGTCCTCGCCGTCGGATCCCCCGTACGGCCGCACGTCCACGGTCGCGGCGAGCTCGTCCGCGCCGGAGCGCGCCAGCCAGCCGGTCTCCAGGCACTCCTCGACGGGCAGGACGTCCGCCACGCGCGCGTACGGCGCCGGTTGCTGGAGCAGGAAGAGCCGCACCAGCAGTTCCAGCGGCGTGTCCCCGCGGGTGGCACGCAGCGCGGGCACGGTCTCGCTGCGGGCCAGCGCGGCGTACGCGGGCGCGCCGAGCAGTTCGAGCAGTCCGTCGGCGGTGAAGGAGACGCCGAGCAGGGCCTCCCGGAGCCGGGCGGCGGCCTCCGGGCGGTCGGCGGCGGGCAGGGTCGTGGGGGCGGGCAGGCTGGAGTCGCTCACGCACCCATTGTGTCGGCTCCCACTGACATCGCGCGTGCGGGCATGACCGTCGCGTGGGTGCGGGCACGACGCGTCGCGCGCGTGCGGGCACGGCGGGGCGGCTGGGCGCTCGGCCGCCGCGCTCGGCCGCTGCCCGCCGCGGCCTGGCGGATCAGCCGACGACCGTCAGCGCGAGGCGGCCGACCGGGCAGCGGGGGCGGCTGACCCGAGGCGGCCGGACAGAGGGGGCGGTCAGCCGGAGGCGGCCGGGCAGCGGGGGCGGTCAGCCCGAGGCGGCCGGGGAGGCGGGGGCCGAGGGCGGGGCGGAGGCGGACTTGCAGCTCGTCTGCTGGGCCATCGCCTTGCCGACGTCGCCCGCCTCCAGGTTCTTCAGGGCGTCGCTGCCGGTCTTGCTCAGCTTGTCGAGCTGGGTGGCGACGTCCTTGAGGCCGTCGGCGAACTTCGCCTGGTCCTTGGTGTCGAGCTTGTCGACCTGCTGCTGCAGCGAGGCGTAGGAGGCGCCGAGGTCGTCCAGCTCCTTGACCGCGTCGCGCTGCTTCGTCGCGCCGCCGTCGACCTTGGGGGCGCCGGCCTTGCTCACGGCCGCGCCGATGGCCTTGTAGGCGTCGGACATGTCCTTGAACGCCTGCGCGTCGGTCTTCTGGACGTCGGCTGGGGCGCTGTTGTCCGAGGTCTCCTTCTGGATCGCCGCGTTGGCGGACTCGATCCTCTTCGCCTGCGGCTGCACCCCTTCGCACACCTGCTTGGCCCAGGCGTCCAGCGCGTCGTCGTTCTTGCCGTCGGCGCTGCTGCCGGTGCATCCGGTCAGTGCCAGTACCAGTACCGCACCGCCGGACACCGCGGCCGCGAGCTTCTTGTTCACCGGTTTGGTCCCTTCCATGGCCCTCGGCCCCGGAACATACACGGCGCACCGGCGAGCACTGAGACCCGGACGCCCCTTAAGGGCCCCCTTGCCATGATTCGCACCCTGCGAGAGAAGGCTCACGGGCGCCGCCCGGCGACGCACACGGCGGACGGGCGGGCGCACACAGCGGCGGGCGCGCACAGCGGGCGGACGGCGCGTGGCATGCGCCGTCCGCCCGCTGTGTGCGCTGGTCCGCTGGAGGACCGCCTAAGAGACCACCGCGGGGTCGGTCGGCTCCGACACGCGGTCGGCGTCGTCTTCCGCGCCCACGGCGATGCCGCGCCGCTTGGAGACGTAGACGGCGCCGACGATGACGAGCAGCGCCAGGACCGCGACCGCGATCCGGACGGCGAGGCTCTTGTCATGGCCGTAGCTGAACTTGACGACCGCGGGCGCGATGAGCAGCGACACCAGGTTCATCACCTTCAGCAGCGGGTTGATCGCCGGGCCAGCGGTGTCCTTGAAGGGGTCGCCGACCGTGTCGCCGATGATGGTCGCGGCGTGGGCCTCGCTGCCCTTGCCGCCGTGGTGGCCGTCCTCGACGAGTTTCTTGGCGTTGTCCCAGGCGCCGCCCGAGTTGGCCAGGAACACCGCCATCAGGGTGCCCACTCCGATGGCGCCCGCGAGATACGCCCCGAGGGCCCCGACGCCGAGCGTGAATCCGATGAAGATGGGCGCCATGACGGCGAGGAGTCCGGGCGTGGCGAGTTCGCGCAGGGCGTCCTTGGTGCAGATGTCGACGACCTTGCCGTACTCCGGCGTCTCGGTGTAGTCCATGATCCCGGGCTTCTCCCGGAACTGCCGCCGGACCTCGAACACCACCGCGCCCGCCGAACGGGACACCGCGTTGATGGCCAGCCCGGAGAAGAGGAAGACCACCGCGGCCCCGGCGACCAGGCCGACCAGGTTGTTCGGCTGGGAGATGTCCATGGTCAGGGTCATCGGCGCGCCGGGCCCGGACAGCTTCGCGCCGACGTCCCGCGCCCCGGTGGTGATGGCGTCCCGGTACGACCCGAAGAGCGCCGACGCCGCCAGCACGGCGGTGGCGATGGCGATGCCCTTGGTGATCGCCTTGGTGGTGTTGCCGACCGCGTCCAGGTTGGTGAGCACCTGGGCGCCCGCGCCCTCCACGTCGCCGGACATCTCGGCGATGCCCTGCGCGTTGTCGGAGACCGGGCCGAAGGTGTCCATGGCGACGATCACACCGACCGTGGTGAGCAGGCCGGTGCCGGCCAGCGCCACCGCGAACAGCGCCAGCATGATCGACGTGCCGCCGAGCAGGAACGCGCCGTACACGCTGAGCCCGATCAGCAGGGCGGTGTAGACGGCCGACTCCAGACCGACCGAGATGCCGGCGAGGACGACGGTGGCCGGGCCGGTCAGCGAGGTCTTGCCGATGTCCCGCACCGGCCGCCGGGTGGTCTCGGTGAAGTAGCCGGTGAGCTGCTGGATCACGGCGGCGAGCAGGATGCCGATGGCGACCGCGACCAGGGCGAGGACGCGCGGGTCGCCGTCCTTGCCGCGGATCGCGGCGTCGGTGACGCCGGTCAGGTCGGCGTACGACGACGGCAGGTAGGTGTAGACGGCCGCCGCGACCAGCCCGAGCGAGATCACCGCCGAGATGAAGAAGCCGCGGTTGATCGCCGCCATGCCGCTGCGGTCGGCGCGGCGGGGCGCCACCGCGAAGATGCCGATCATGGCGGTGAGCACGCCGATCGCGGGCACCAGCAGTGGAAAGGCGAGGCCGTCGTTGCCGAAGGCCGCCTTGCCGAGGATCAGCGCGGCGACCAGCGTGACGGCGTAGGACTCGAAGAGGTCGGCCGCCATTCCGGCGCAGTCGCCGACGTTGTCGCCCACGTTGTCGGCGATGGTCGCGGCGTTGCGCGGGTCGTCCTCCGGGATGCCCTGCTCGACCTTGCCGACGAGGTCGGCGCCGACGTCGGCCGCCTTGGTGAAGATGCCGCCGCCGACACGCATGAACATGGCGATCAGCGCGGCGCCGAGGCCGAAGCCCTCCAGCACCTTCGGCGCGTCGGCCGCGTACACCAGCACCACACAGGAGGCGCCCAGCAGGCCGAGCCCGACCGTGAACATGCCGACGACGCCGCCCGTGCGGAAAGCGATCTTCATGGCTTTGTGCGAGACGGCGGTGAGATCCCTTTCTGGCTCGCCCTCCGCGGGAGTCGCCTCCCGGGCCGCCGCGGCGACGCGCACATTGCTGCGCACGGCGAGCCACATGCCGATGTATCCGGTGGCCGCCGAGAAGACGGCTCCGATCAGGAAGAACACCGACCGTCCGGCGCGCTGATTCCAGTCGTCCGCGGGAAGCAACAGGAGCAGGAAGAACACGACGACGGCGAATACGCCGAGCGTGCGTAGCTGTCGGCCGAGATACGCCTTGGCGCCTTCCTGCACCGCTTCAGCGATCTTCTTCATGCTGCCGGTTCCGTCGCCCGCCGCGAGTACTTGGCGCACCAACACGCCTGCTACTGCGAGGGCGGCTACCGCGACGATCGCGATCACGGCCAGGATGATCCGGTTGCCGTCGGTCAGCACCGCGGCCGCGAGCGGTGTGAGGTGACCTGACTGTTGAGGGGTGAAAAGCCCCGCCATTCGTCCTCCTTGACGCTTGGGCTGAGCTCAAGATCTGGACGGATTGTAGGTTTCGGAACCCGATCAAAACAGGGTGCGGTAAATGGAATCAGCCTTCACTTGCTTCTCACGACTGATCGCCGGATGCCGTCCGCCTCAAAAGCGGTAACGCCTTGGAACCATTGATCGTTGATCCATTTGCCGGGATATTGATCGTGAATTCGTTCACGAAATGGTGTCGTGCCTGATGAATGGCACGGCAGGGCCACTGTAGGCACGGTCGCGGGCGCCGCGCCCGCGCAGTACGCCAACATGGTGAAGGGCCCCACACAGGTGGGGCCCTTCGGGGCGTACGGGTCTTGCGGGTTGTACGGGTCCTGTGGGGGCGTACGGGCTGTCCGGGCTGCCGGGTGCACGGCTCGGGTGCACGGCTCGTACGGAGGCCGCTCAGGGGCGGGGCGCGGTCTGCCGGGGCGGGGCTGGGTCTCGGGTCCGCCGGGGCGTGGGTGAGCCCGCGGGTCCGCCGGGGCGGAGGCTGAGTCCGCGAGTCCGCCCGGGGGGCTGCTCAGGCGAGCACTGCGGTGGGCGGCGTGGTCGGCCAGGTCATTCTGATCAGGCCGCCGTCCTCCCCCGCCGTGACCTTCACGTCGTCGACGAGGCCGCTGATGACCGCGAGGCCCATCTCGTCCTCCTCGATCTCCACGCCGCCCCCGACGCCGGGGGCGTCCCCAGGGGCGTGCTGCGCGTGCCGGACCTCGTCGCCGACCTCGATGGAGAACTGCTTCTCCTCCTCGATCAGCATCACCGTCACCGGCGCCGCGATGCCGCCGCTCTGGTGCAGTCCGACCGCGCGGGAGCACGCCTCGCCGACGGCGAGTCTGACCTCGTCGAGGACTGCCTCGTCCACTCCGGCCCTGCGCGCCACCGCCGCCGCCACCAGCCTGGCGGTCCTGACGTGCTCCGGCTGCGCGCTGAAGCGGAGTTCGACGGTGGCCATGCGTCCCCCTTGGAACTTGGGCGTGCTGTCGCAGGGCCGGGCCGCCGAGCCCGGCCTCGCGGGTACTTCTCCCGACCCGGGCGCCAGCCCGGGACCGGCGGTCAGTCGGTGGCCGCCACCGCTTCGTCGACCGAGGTGTGGATCGGGAACACCTTGGTCAGACCGGTGATGCGGAAGATCTTGAGAATGCGCTCCTGGTTGCACACCAGGCGCAGCGAGCCCTCATGGGCCCGCACGCGCTTCAGACCGCCGACCAGCACGCCGAGCCCGGTGGAGTCGAGGAAGTCCACGCCCTCCATGTCGACGACGAGATGGAAATTCCCGTCGTTCACCAGCTCGACCAGTTGTTCGCGCAGCTTGGGCGCGGTATATACGTCGATTTCGCCACCGACCTCGACGACCGTACGATCGCCGACGGTACGGGTCGACAGGGACAGGTCCACGGATCCTCCAGCACCTTGCTATCGAGCGGTCGCCCCCTCAAGCGCCTCAACGTGAGGCCCCGGGACGGTACGCCAGCCGCGATGGCATTCAATCACTTACGGGCAGGCGTGCACGACGCCTTGAGACCATTGTCCGTCACGCCGGTGACACACTCGATGCCGATGGCCAAGAATCACCGATCCGATCGACCCCCGACGGACCCCGCAACCCCCCTGCCTCCGGGCACGGTTCTGGACCGGCTCGCCTCGGGGCCGAGCCGGGCTGCGCGCATCACTCATACGGAGCACCTGCCCTCCCGGGCGGGTCGCCATGCCGTCTGGCCGGACCGGATTCGCCCGGAGGTGATCGCGGCCGTCCAGGCGTGCGGAATCGAGCATCCCTGGGCCCACCAGGCACGCGTCGCCGAGCACGCCCTGGACGGGGACTCGGTGGTCGTCGCCACGGGCACGGCGTCCGGCAAGTCCCTCGCCTATCTCGTCCCGGTGCTCTCCACGCTCCTGGACGGCGCCGAGGCCCCGAACGGCCGCGGCGCCACCGCCCTATACCTGGCACCCACCAAAGCGCTCGCCGCCGACCAGTGCCGGGCGGTGCGGGCGCTGGCCCAACCGCTGGGCAACGCCGTCCGCGCCGCCGTGTACGACGGCGACACGCCGGTCGAGGAGCGCGAGTGGATCCGCCAGTACGGCAACTACGTCCTGACCAATCCCGACATGCTGCACCGCGGCGTCCTGCCCTCGCACCCCCGCTGGTCCTCCTTCCTGCGGGCGCTGAAATACGTCGTCATCGACGAGTGCCACACCTACCGGGGCGTCTTCGGCTCCCACGTGGCGCAGGTGCTGCGCCGCCTGCGCCGCCTGTGCGCGCGCTACGGCGCCTCGCCGGTCTTCCTCCTCGCCTCGGCGACCGCGGCCGAGCCCTCGGCGGCCGCCGGCCGCCTCACCGGCCTGCCCGTGGTGGAGGTGGCCGACGACGCCTCGCCCCGCGGTGAACTGGTGTTCGCCCTGTGGGAGCCCCCGCTCACCGAACTGCGCGGCGAGAAGGGCGCGCCCGTCCGCCGCACCGCCACCGCCGAGACCGCAGACCTGCTGACCGACCTCGCCCTTCAGGGCGTGCGGTCGGTGGCCTTCGTCCGCTCCCGGCGCGGCGCCGAGCTGATCTCGGTGATCGCCCAAGAGCGGTTGGCCGAGATAGACCGCTCGCTGGCCCGGCGTGTCGCGGCCTACCGGGGCGGCTACCTCCCCGAGGAGCGCCGCGCCCTGGAACGGGCCCTGCACTCGGGCGACCTGCTGGGACTGGCCGCCACGACCGCCCTCGAACTCGGCGTGGACGTCTCGGGCCTGGACGCCGTGCTGATCTCCGGGTATCCGGGCACCCGCGCCTCCCTGTGGCAGCAGGCGGGCCGGGCCGGCCGCGCCGGTCAAGGAGCGCTCGCGGTCCTGGTGGCCCGCGACGACCCGCTGGACACCTTCCTCGTCCACCACCCGGAAGCCCTGTTCGACCAGCCGGTGGAGTCCACGGTCCTCGATCCCGACAATCCCTACGTCCTCGCCCCGCACCTGTGCGCGGCCGCCGCCGAGCTGCCCCTCACCGAGGAGGACACGGAGCTGTTCGGACCGGCCTCGGCGGAGCTGCTGCCCCAGTTGGAGGCGGCGAAGCTGCTGCGCCGCCGGACCAAGGCGTGGCACTGGACGCGCCGGGAACGGGCCGCGGACCTCACCGACATCCGCGGCGGGGGCGGCCGGCCGGTGCAGATCGTCGAGGCCGGCACCGGGCGACTGCTCGGCACGGTCGACGAGGCCGCGGCGCACACGACCGTGCACGAAGGCGCGGTCCACCTGCACCAGGGCCGCACGTACCTGGTGCGCTCCTTCGACCAGGACGACTCGGTCGCCCTGGTGGAGGAGGCGAACCCGCCGTACACGACGGTCGCCCGGGACACGACGTCGATCTCCGTCCTGGACACCGACGTCGAGCTGCCCTGGGGCGCCGGCCGCCTGTGCTACGGCTCCGTCGAGGTCACCAACCAGGTGGTCTCCTTCCTGCGCAGACGCGTCCTGACCGGGGAGGTGCTGGGCGAGACGAAACTCGACCTCCCTCCGCGCACCCTGCGCACCCGCGCGGTGTGGTGGACGATCACCGAAGACCAGCTCGACGAGGCCCGGATCCCCCCGGAGATCCTCGGCGGCGCCCTGCACGCCGCCGAGCACGCCTCCATCGGCATGCTGCCGCTGTTCGCCACCTGCGACCGCTGGGACATCGGCGGCGTCTCCCTCCCGCTCCACCCCGACACCCTCCTGCCCACCGTCTTCGTCTACGACGGCCACCCCGGCGGCGCGGGCTTCGCCGAGCGCGCTTTCCACACCGCCCGCGCGTGGCTCGCCGCCACCCGCGAGGCCATCGCCTCCTGCGAGTGCAACGCCGGCTGCCCGTCCTGCATCCAGTCCCCCAAGTGCGGCAACGGCAACGAACCGCTGCACAAGGCAGGCGCCGTGCGGCTGCTGACGGTGCTGCTGAGGGGGGCGCCGGAGTCCTCCGCTGGGCGGCAGGACTCCGTCATTCCGGAGGACTCCGCCTCCGCGGAGGATCGGGTCGCGGATGACGCCGAGGGGGCGAAGGAGGCCGGGCCCGCTTAGGAGGGACTGACGGGCTAGGAGGGGCTGAGGGCCAGGAGAGGCGGGAGGAGCTGAGGGGCCGGGAGAGGCCGCGGATCGGGCACAGGTGCTTGGGCACACGGTGCCGGGAGCCGGGAGCCGGGAGCCGGGAGCCGGGAGCCGGGAGCCGGGAGCCGGTGACCAGCACCGCATAGGTTGGCGCGATGTTCAACTCGGGTCAGTGACCGGCACCGCCCCCACCGCTCCCACCGCACCTGCCGCACCCGCCGCAGACCCGCTGGCCCGCGCCCCCGCCGCCGGGGGGCCGGGCGGTCCCGCCCGCGCTCTGGAACGGGCCGTGAACAGCCCCCGTCGCGACACCGCCGTCACGTCCGAGACATCGCCCGTGAGCGCGCACCGGGCGAGCCAGGCGCCCTGGGCGCGCGCCACCCGGTCTGCCGCGGCGCAGGCGGGAGCGCGGCCCTGCGCCCAGTGCTCCGCCGCGGCCAGCGCCGCGAGGTCCGCGGCGCCGGCCGCCCGGTGCCGGGTGACCACGGCCTGCCCCAGCGCGAGCCCGACGCCGAACACCACGCACAGCAAGGCGATCGCTCCGACGCTCCAGACGGTGGCGGAGCCCCGGTCGTCCGAGAAACGCCCGGTCATGAGCCCCGTCCGTTCCCACTACGCACCCCCGGCGTACCCGCTCTCCCCACCGTCTCCCCCGTCTCTCGTGTCTCTCCTGTCTCGTCTGTCTCTTCCGCCATCGCGACGGCCTCCGCCTCGATCCGGAAGGGCAGCGCGCCGATGCCCGGCGGCTCGGCCACCACGCGCACGTGGACCTGCTCTCCCTGATGGATCACCGACACCCTCGCCCCTTGCGGAGCCGCCTCGCGTACGACCCGGGTGACCGCTTCCTGCGGATCCTGTCGGGCGGCGGCCCGAGCGCCCACCCGGGCCGCGTCGACGCACTGGATCTGGGCGAGCACGATCAGCAGCCCCCACACCAGCGTCGTCACCACCAGCACCAGCACGGGCAGCACCATGGCGGCCTCGGCCGTCACGAACCCCCGGTCTGCGCTCCAGCAGCCCCGGCGCTCGCATCCGCCCCGGCTCTCACATCCGCGCACTGAGCGCTCGCTTCACGATGTTCTGAAGCTCCGTCTTGACCTGTCCGCTGGTCACCACTTCGTACAGCAGCACGGCGAACGCCACCGCCGCGATGATTCCCATCGCGTACTCGGACGTGACCATCCCCGCGTCCCGGCGCATCCAGCGCACCAGGACCCGCAACCGCGCCTTGGCCTTTTCGTGCATTGCAACTCCCGAGAGATCTCGTCGTGTTCATCGTCTGTCGCTCCCGACCGCGTCTCGCCTGCCGCGGACGCGATCCGCTTCCGGTGTCCTGCGCGTCCACCGCCCCGTCAGCCGCCGCCTCCTCTCAGCACTCCGCCCGCGAGGCCGATCACCACGGGCAGTACGCCGACCGCGACGAAGGCGGGCAGGAAGCACAGCCCCACCGGCGCGGTGACCAGGACAGCCGCCCGCCGGGCACGAGCCGTCGCGGTGCGCGCCCGCTCGGCGCGCACGTCCGCGGCGAGCCGCGCCGCCGGAGCGGCGGCGGGGATCCCGGAGGCGTCGGCCCGCTCCAGCAACCGCGCCAGGGCAGCGGCGCCCGGTATCGAGGCGAGCCTGCGCCAGGCGTCGGCCGGTTCGCCGCCGAGCCGCACTTCCGCCGCACCCCGCGCCAGGCTGTCCCCCACCGGGCCGCCCAGGGCCTCTCCCACCGCCTGAGCGGCGATCACCGGACCGGCGCCGGCCGCGATGCACGCCGCCACCAGGTCCGCCGCGAGGGGGAGTTGGCGGGCGGCCTCAGCCGCGTCGAACCCGGCCTCAGCAGGGTCCGCGGCCTGCTGGCGCCGCTGCCGCCTCCACAGCGCCGCCGCCGCTGCCAGCCCCGCCGCGGCCCCGGCGGCCCCGCCGATCAGCATCCATGCGGCGCCCGCAGCACCGGCCACCGGCAACCACCGCCGCAGGGCGTCCGGCGACGGCAGGCCCGGACCGGAGGAACCGGCGCGCTCGGCCCGCGGCGCGGGCGCCGTCTCCAACAGCGCTGCCGCACGGCGCCGTGCTCTCCTATCGCGGCGTGTCGCCTTCAGCCGCCGCGCGGACCACCAGAGCAGCGCGACCGCGCCCAGGGCCGTCCCCAGGCTGTGGACAACCTCCCGACTCATGCCGCCTCCGCTCGCCGCACGATCCCCAGGGCCCACCACAGCCCCACGGCCTCCAGCGCCCCGCCGACGAGCAGGCACCCGAGGCCCGCTCCGGTGTGCAGCAGCACGTGCAGCGGGTCGGCGCCCATCGCCGTGCCGAGCAGCAGCCCGAGGGCGGGCAGAGCGGCGAGCATCACCGCCGTAGCCCGGGAACCCGCCAACTGGGCATGCAGGTCGGCGCGTTGATCCCGTTCAGTGCGCAGCGCCGCCTCAAGCCGGTCGAGGCCGGCCGCGAGCCCCGCGCCTTGGTCCACGGCCACCCGCCAGCAGGCGGCGAGTCCGCGCAACCCCTCGGCACCGGGCTGCCGGGCCGCGGCGGCCAGCGCCCGGGGGACGTCGCCGCCGAACCGCGCCGCCGCCAGCACCGCCGCCTGGCTCTCCCCCAGGCCGCCCGAGTCACGCGCGGCCTCCAGCAGCGCCGCACCGGGCTGCCGCCCGGCCCGGACCTCCCCGGCGAGCGCCCCGCACAGGGCGATCACCGCGTCGGCCCGCCGCTCATGCGCCACGCGCGCGGTGCGGGCGATGCGCAAGCGGCGCAGCACCGGCACTCCGGCGGCCCCCGCGAGGACCGGCAGGAAGGAGGAGCCCAGCACCGCCAGCAGCAGCCCGGCCGCCGCAGCCCACCATTCGGCTCGCAACCGGCCGCGCAGACGGGCCAGTTCCTCGCGCGCCCGCTCCCACACCGGCGGGCTGGGCGCCGCCACCGCACCGTCGGCGAGCAGCAGCCGCGCCCGCCGCGCCACGGAAGGCCGCCCGCCCAACAGCCACACGGCCGCCCCGGCGCACGCCAGGGCCGCCGCCATGGACATCGGTCCGACCGCCACCGCCCCCACCGCTGCGGCGCCCCGGGCCGACTCCGCCACCGTGCTCACGGCTTCACCTCCCCAAGTCCCGTGTCCGGCGCCTCTTCCAGGTCCGCGTCCCGGGTTCCGCCCCGTCGCAGCAGCTCCCGCAGTCGCTCCCAGCCCCGTTCCGCCACGAACGCCTCCGCACCCCAGCGCAGCGCCGGCACCGTGCGCACCAGGCCCGACGCGTCCCGCTCCAGCACCCGGATCTCCGCGATCCGCCGCTGTCCGGAGCGGTCCCGCACGAGGTGCACGACCACCGAGAGCGCGGCGGCGACCTGGCTGTGCAGGGCCGCCCGGTCCAGTCCAGCGGCGGTGCCCAGCGCCTCCAGGCGGGCGGGCACGTCGGCTGCGGCGTTGGCGTGCACCGTGCCTTCTCTGAACTAAGCGCCTGATGGCGCTTCGGGGAGAGTGACGTCCAGAGCCGGGGTCGCGGGTTCGGGCCAAAGTCGGCGGGACACCAGACG
>NZ_JBEYWK010000017.1:0-174216 GCF_040644415.1 Streptomyces sp. NPDC046985 | reverse complement strand
GGGAGGAGACCTACGGCGTAGGCAGGAAGTTCTTCTACGTGACGGCTGGCGACATCGGGCATCTCTTCTTGGCGAAGAACCTCGAATGGCTCCAGAGGGCCTAGCGCGTTGCTTAATTCTATGAATTAGACTGAATATTGTAGTCACTGAGCCGGACACAGCTCACTACGGACCTGCGGAAGAAGGAAGCCGAGGAGGAGAACGTCGGCGCCTTCCTGCGGGCCACGGATCACCGGACCGATGACGAATTGCGCACCGAGCTGGCCGGCCTGCGCGACATGCTGCACAACGCCGAGACCACCCTGCGGACCGAGGTCTCCGAGGCCAGTGCCGCGGACGCCGTCCTACGCGGGGACCTGCGAGCGGCCGTCCAGGCGACCCCACCCCTCCCAATAATCCTAGTTGCTTAACTCTATGAGTCTGTGTATTGTAGTGCTCACGAGGTCGACGGAAACACCGAGGAACTAAGGAGAGCTTGATGACCACCTTCGTGAACATGGACCCGCTTCCGGCTGAGGCTCGCCCAGTTCCTTGTGAGCGGGAAGGAGCGAACACCATAACCACGAACTGCACCTCGACGTACACGCGGGAGCGCGAGCAGGACGCGACGACGTACACCTGCAGCCGCGAGGCGAGCCACCCCGGCTGCCACCGCGCGGCGCACACGGAGACGGTCGAGTTGACCCGCCAGGTCCTGAAGTGGGGCATCTGGTTCACCGAGAAGTACACGGTCGAGGCGACCATCTGGTGGAGCGACTGGGAGGCGTTCCTGGCAGCGCAGCGCACCGCGCCCGACGCAACAGTGCTCGACCTCGGCGCTTGGCTGGCGACCAAGGAGGCGTGGTACGCCGAGATGCTGGGGTGCCAGCCCCGGTACGCGAAACTGACCGCACGCACCACTCGGTAAGCTGACCTTATTGCTTAACACTATGAATTTGGGTATAGTAATTCTCAGAAGGGGCCGGAAACGGCACTCCGGCCCCTCTCAACACCACCTGTCCTGGAGGACAACATGACCGTTCAGACCTTCACCACCACGACCGGCGCCACCTACTCGGCCGAGAGCACGATCGGCGAGAACGGCGAGGTCACCTACGCGGTCAAGCGGGTCGTACAGGAGGGCGTCATCCCCGTCGGGTCCTTCGTGATCCACCCCGACTACAACGCGGAGCCGACGACCCCGGGCCTCGTGAACGTCCAGTTCGGCGCAGGGTCGGCCGAGAACCGGCACCAGCGCAGCGACGTTCCGGCTCTGGGCAGCGCGAACGCCCCGTTCGTGGTCGGGCACAAGAAGGTCAACCCTCTGGAGATTTCGCAGACGTCGCCGATCCTCTGGCTCCGGAACCTCGCCGGTGCCCAGTACGCCACCGGCGTCAACGCGGTTGACGTGAGCGGCCGAACGGCGCTGCGCACCGCCGATCTGGTGACGGCCCTGGTGGTCGAGTGGATGAAGCGCGACGACCTCACCGAGCTGACCGCGAAGTACGCGGAGTTCATTAAGGCGGAGACCACCTGGACCGAGCAGCACGCCAAGACGAAGGCCGACAAGATCGACCAGCTCACGACGGACATCATGTCGATCGGTGAGCGGATCGCGGACATGACCAAGGAGCGTGACGAGCTTCCGGAGAACACCATCACCAGCCCGGACGTCACGCCGGACATGGCTCCCGCTGCTCAGCTCACTGGTGCGATCAACGTCCTGAACCTCAAGCGCGCCGACCTGTCCGCCGAACTGGCCACGCTGACCCAGGCGTGAGCCGTCCCCCGGGGTGCGCCGGATAAGGCGCACCCCGGGCCGGACCACTCGTCTCATCACCTAGGAAGGAGGTAGGACCATGAGCGACTCGCTCCCCCCGGGATCGCCCGACGGCGTGGCGGACGCCGTCGCGTTCATCACCTCAGCCGCCAGCGTACTGATCGCCCAGAAGTGGGGCGTGCGAGCGCCCACGGTCCATCAGGCGCTCAGCACGCCCGAGGCGGTCGCCGTCACCACCACTCGATACCTTCTGGCCCTCGGGGCCGGGAAGACCCCCGCAGAGGCCGCAGGTGACGTCGGTCGCTCCCTTCTGGCGGACGCCAACCAGCGTGCGGCGTAACGCCCGCCCCGCCCCCGCCCCCCGCCCCGCTCACGAACGTGAGCGGGGCGCGCTGCTGTCTGGTCCCTGTTTCCGCACACAAGGTCACCCGTCGTCTCCGCCCGCCAACCTCGATCTGCTCCGCGACCGACCAGGCCCGTCTCATTCCCACCGCACATCACCCATCTCGGCCCGTCTCCTCCGCTGCTGCTCTGCTCTGCCTCTGCTTGCTCCGCTGTCCTCGGCACCGCTTCAACCCGCTCCACCTCCGCACGTCGTACCAGCTTCAACCCGCTCCACCTCCGCACGTCGTCACCCTGTCCGTTCCTGCCTCCGCTCTGGTTGCTCGTCTAGATCCCGCCTCGCGCCGGCTCCGCCTGCTCTCCCGCTCTGTCTGATGTGACTTCGCACGTCCACCCAGCTCTGCCATAGGCCCGTAGGGAAGTAGTCGGCACGACTTCTACCCCTTGTCCGTGCCTGTGAGCTGCGTGTTTCACCGATTTCGGCAGCGCCCGAACGGGACCCGAAAGGGGATCTGAAACGGGACTCGAAACGGGTGTCCAACCAGGACTCCAAAGGGGACTCGAAACGGGACTTGGCGAAATGCAGTACGCGGGGCCCTGCTGGTCGCCGCGCTCGGAGGGGAATATCTCTCCCTGGCGGCATGTGGCCGGCATCGCAGGGGCTGGCGAGGAGAGATCTCCCTTCGCCGCTGGAGGGGAGATCTCTCCTCCGTCGAGGCGGCGGGTCCCCTTGCTGCAACCCAGTCGGAGGGGAGAGATCTCCCCCTCTCATGCGGTTACGTTATGGAATCGGGGAGGAGAGTTCTCCCTTGGCGCATCGGCATCGACAGCGTGACCAGCTGGACGTGGCGTGGGGCCCGTCGCATGTGCCGTCCGAGGTGTCTTCGCACCTGGTGAGCGTCTGGAGCTCTGTCCCGGCTCCGTGTCTCCCGGGCCGCAGGGGCGGCGTGTGGTTCGGCGGAGCAGAGCCGTGGACGATGCCGCCGCCGCGGGTACCCTCGCGTCGCGGCGGCGCCCGGCCGAGTCCAAGGGTCGAGGACTGTTCTCGGCGTTTCCGGCGCGGGCGGCACAGCCGGGTGTTCCAGCTGCCGACCGCAGGGGCGCGAGCAGCAGGGTGGAAATGCGTTCGCCCCCTGGCTTGGCCAGGGGGCGAACGCGGGGCTGTGGCGGGTCAGCGCAGAATGCCCTGGCCGCGGGCGGCTGTGAGCCACTTCGGGAATTCGCTCATCAGGTTGGCGTAGAGGTAGTCGTCGGTCAGGGTGCTGGGGCTGCCCCCGGCCGGGAAGAAGCCGGCATTGTCAACGACGCGCATCTGCGGGACGGGCATCTCGTCCAGGCGCCGGAGGTAGGTGAACGGGTCCTCTCCGAAGCCGACGAACTGCCAGAAGATCGGGAGCTTCGCCGCCTGCTGGAGCAGTTCCGAGGTTGCCGCCCTGTCGTCCGGGGCGCCGTCCGTTTGGAAGATCACGAAGGCGGGGGCGCTGGTCTTGCTCTGCTGGTAGTGCTCGATGACCGCTTCCATCGCGGTCGAGTAGTTGGTGCGGCCCATGTGGCCGAGAGCTTTGTGGATCGCGCCGACGCGCCCCTGGTAGTCGTTGAGGGCGATGTCAATGGTCTTCGAGCTGCGGCGGAGCAGCCCCCGGCGGACGTTGTGGGTGTGGACTTCGGTGGAGAAGAGGGTGAGTGGCACGATGCCGTCGTCGTCGAAGTGGGCGGCCAGGCCGAGGGCCTGTTCGGCCAGTCGCTGGACGCTTCCGTCACTGTAGAACGGGTGCATGGAGCCGGAGCGGTCGAGTACGAGGTAGACGGCGGCCCGCTCGCCCAGGAGTTCGTTCTTCCTCAGGGTGGTCTCGGCCGACTTGTAGGCGTCGATCAGGCCGGGGGCGGTGCCGGCGACCTTCTCCAGGCTGATGGCGGAGGTCTTGGTCAGGTTGATCGGGGTGGACATGGTGCTCCTGGTTCGCGTGCGGGAACGCCCGCTTTTGCGGGTTCGGGCAGTAGAGGTGTGATGTGCCGGGTCCGTGTGACGTCGAGCGGCCTGTGCCGCTCGACACGTCTCACACCCAACAAGCATTACATTACCAACATTCATAGTTTTAAGCAATCTCGGATTCCATGCCCCACTTCTCCGGCTGAGCAGTTCTGGTCGGCCAGGGCGTCGCGCAGGTCTGCGAGCCGGTGCCTCGGGGGCTTACCGAGAAATTCGGGGCCGACGCGAGGCGAGGGAGATAGCGGATGGCCCTCGACGTGGGGAACGGCCACCGGGTGAGCGGCTCGTCATCCGGGCCAGCCCACGGGGGCGGTCTCGCCAGGGACGGATTTGACGTACGGGCGGGCTCGGAGTTCGTTTCCGCCACCGGCGGCCGAGTCGCCGTTCGGGCGGGCTCCGGGGTCCAGGCCGCAGGGGGTTGTTCGTTTCGGCGCAGTCTGGTCGAGATCTTCATCGGCGGGTTCTGCCGGCCCCGGAGGCGCGTGTCGGCAACGGGATGACACGGGCGAGGGCGGGGCGCTGCGGTCGGTGCGCCGGGAGCGGAGGACGTGCGGGACGCTGGTCGGCGACGAGGGCGAGAGCTTGGGCGACGTGGTCGTCGAACGACACGGACATGGCAGGTCGAGTCATGGCGAGGTCCTTGGAGAAGTCGTGCTCGCGGGCGGCGGAGCCGGTGTCCGTCGAGCAGGGGATGTCAGAGGCGGCCGGCGCCGATGGGAACGAGGAGCTGGCTGCCGGGGAGTGGCTGGTAGGCGGCGGCCAGACCAGGGCGCAGGAGTTCGTCGGTGCGGTTGCCCGGTGCAGCGGATTCGCGCGGCTGGTCCCGGTGGTCGGGTTCGGTCGGCGGTCCTGCATCCGCGTTGGCCAGGGCGAGGACCTGGTCGACGTGCGTCTCCCGGGGAGGCGGAGTCGCCGGCCCGGTCGGGGCAGGGGGCATTGTGCCGCCGTGCCGGGCTACGGCGGCGGGGAGCCATTCGCTCTGTGAGGTGTGGAACTTGCGGGCCCGCGGCGTGCCGATGCCGATGATGCGGGCGCACTTGTTGATCCCATAGGCCAGCTTGCCGTCGCGGTGGCGGGGGATGAGACGCACGAAACTCTCCTCGACCTCTGCGTCCGTGAGGACGTCGCTCGTGCTGTCCGCACTGTCCATACCGGCTTCCACCTGCGGATTCCCGCTGGCTCCCGCACTGGCGGACGAGGTGGTATGGGCGGAACCGGCACGGGCCGGAACGGGTGCGGTGAATCCGATCAGCGTGCCGCGCATGGCTTCGAAGGCCGCCGCGGAGCGCAGATTCATACCGGCCCATTCCGTCTGGCGGACGCGCAGTTGAAGTCGGCTGACGACCTGTTCCAGCACCGCGGGATCGGCGCACCGCGCCCGCTCGCTGGCGTTCTGGGCGCGACCGTCGGCCCGTACTTCGAGAAGACGGAATGCCCAGCGGGTTGGTCTGCTGGCCTTGCGGACCGCGTCTTGGGCGCGGCGCAACCGGTACCAGCGGTAGGCGGCGCGGGAGATGCGTACCTCGGCGGTGGCCTCTTCCTGGGTGAGTTCCTGTCGGGCTGCGAGCAGGAGCGCGACACGAACGGCCTCGACGGGGTGGAGAAGGCGGGTCAGCGCCAGGCGACGGTCCGGGCGGGCCCGGTTGCTGTGGGCCGCGCGGCGTTCCTCCAAAGAGCCGAGTTCCCACAAGACTGCAGCCAGGATGGGCCACACCGCGCGTACGGCGGCGCCGAGCGGGGAGGCCGCTTCGGCCGCGGAGAACAAGGAGCTGGTGCCGGCCAGCACCCAGAAGAGGATTCCGGACAGGCCGGGCCCCTGGCCGGTGCGTGCGCGGCGGCGCGCGCGGCGGCCGCAGACCATCGCGGCAATGTCCAGGGCGATGAAGGGCAGGAGATCGAACGGATCGGCCAAGCCCATCTGGTGCCGGCCCACACGGCGAAGGCCGGTTGCGGACAGAGCCGCGGCGGCGGCTGCGATCACCAGGGTGAGGCGGTCTTCGACGCGGCGGCCGCGGAGCTCGAGCGCGGCGGAGCGCTGCTGCTCGTCGAGGGCGGCGTGGACTGCCCGCCGGCGCCGCAGGGCGAGCGCGGGGCCGAGGGTGAGAACGACCGTGCCGACGACGAACTGCCACGAGGTGAGCAGCTCGGCGAGGGTGAGCGTCGTACCGGGGAGCAGATCGAGGTTCACAGCCTGTCCTTCTGCTCTGCGGCGGCGGCAGCGCGGGCTTGGCATTCCTCGGCTACGAGGGGCGGCTCCTCGGTCACCCAGTCGCGGAACGCCTCACGTTCCAGGACGGCCTGGTGCCACAGCACGAGGAGCACGACGTTCAGCGGTGCGATGTGCTCGTCGTCGTTGGCGGCGGAGACAGGTACGTCGACGACAAGGTGGACGGGATCGCGCCGGGCGAGGTGACTGACCAGGGCGCGGTGGCGGCTGCGGAGCTCGGCCAGGTCTCGGCGGGCGGTTCGGGCGTCGTGGCGGGCGGTCGCCGCCGCACGCAGCAGCCGGTGCAGCGCGTCGGAGCGCAGGATGCGGATCACTGTTCACCCCCACTGCGGCCGGTACGCCGGCGCCGCGCCGGCGAGTCAGTGCTGGCGTGGTGGAGGACGGGCGGCACGACGTGGTGGAGCAGGGCCTGGTTCATGCCGCCTCTTCCCAGCCGGCCTGGGTGCGGTGGGCGCGGCGAAGGGTGTCGCGGCGCTCGACGGCCGAGAGGATCGCGGCCTTGTTCTCGGCTCGTTTGTCGGCCGGGACGGAGGAGCCCATGTACTGCTGGGCGATGCGCTGGACGTCGGCCGCGGCCCGGATCAGTTCGTTCTGGTCGTGGGCGGTACGCGTGTCCTCGGCGCGGGCGGTGGCCAGCCGGTCGTGCTCGGTCTTCAGCCGCAGCGCGAGCTTGCGCTGGACCAGGCCGCCGCGGACGCCGTGGGGGTCTTCGTCCCTCAGGGCGAGCTCGGCGCACGCGGCGCGGACGGGGCAGATCGCGCAGTGGTCGCGGATGGCGGCTGCCCTGCGGCGGCGCCAGTTGGAGTCGGGTTCCTCGTCGCCCTGGTAGAAGCGGTCGGGGTCGGGGGCCACAGCGTGGCAGACGGAGTGCTCCAGGGCTTGGCGCAGCTGGGGTCGGCGCAGCTGTCGGGCGATGAGGTGGCCGTCGCGGCCGGAGAGGTAGCCGCCGGCCGCGAGGACATCGACGGGGTCGGCCTGGGCGAGGTAGAGGGCGATCTCAGTCTCGTCGGAGTCGCCGGTGCCGGGCGTCTCGGCGGCGGTGGTGGTTCGGATTCGGGTGCTCATGGTGGGGCGGTCTCCATCACTCGTGATCACATCTGGCTCATTTGGCTTAGTCCAGATGAGCCAGATGGGGAATGATGCTGCACCGGAAGATCGCTCACGTCAAGGGGATCCGCGATGAAGCAGTTCAGGGCCCGGCCCGGGCTACGCCGGTACGGCAAGATGTGCGTCATGCCGAACCCGCTCCAGCAGGACAGAGTCACCGCCGAACTGCGCCGCGACATCGCGGCCGGCACGTTCGAGCCGGGGACCTTCCTGCCCTCCGGCCGAGAGCTCGCCGCCCGATTCGGCGTTGTCCGGAACACGGTCGCGGCCGGCATCACCCCCCTCGTCGAGGAGGGCCTGGTCCAGTCGCTGCCGAAGCGCGGCTATCAGGTCATCGGGGTGCCGGCCTCGGCCTTCGAGGTGACCTGGACACGGGAGGGCATGCTCCTGCCCGCCGGCGAGGAGCGGCTCGACCGCGGCGAGCAGCTGCGTGTGGAGAGGCTTCAGGCGCCGCAGGTGGTCGCCGATCTCCTCCAGGCCCCGGAGGGGATGGAGGTGCTGGTGCGCAGTACGGTCCACCACCGTGCGGGTGCGCCATGGGTCCTTCGGCGGTTCTACGTGCCGCAGTCGGTCGCCGAAACCGTCCGCGGGCTGTCGACGCCGACCCACGTCGACGAGGTCCGGCTGCTGTCGGAGCACGACCTCGACGAGACGGACCTGCGAAGCCGGTGGTCCACGCGCGCGGCCGCCGGTGACGAGGCGCGCCTGCTGAAGTCCGGCCCCTCCCCCGTGCACGTCATCCAGCGCACAGGCTTCCGCGGCGAGGAGCCCGTCTACTGCGAGCTGCTGACCGTCAGCACCGGTCGCGTCTTTCTGTCACAATCACGCGGATCTGTCCGTGAACGATCCATCTCGTAGGCATTTTTGGTGTGTGCACGCCATGTGCTGCGGCCATGAATCGGCTGTCCACATACGAGGAGGATGGGGATATGGTGACTTTCAGTCGATCTAGTGTCGACGCCGAAGCACGATGCCCCCGCGACTTTGAGCAGGTCACGGGGGCTTGTCGAACCGAGAACCGATAAGGCGGTCTCGTGGTGAAGCGTACTCGCGCCCACGCGCAAGCCCTCAGCCAGCCCGCTGATCGAGCGGCGTCCTCGACGCCGTCGTGGCGGGCTGTTGTGCTGAGCGGCTCGCGCTCCGGGCGCACCGCCCCGGTCAAGGGGGGCGGGATGTCGTAGCCGACCGGGCGGGCGCCTTTTGCCAGGCCGCTCCTCGCCCCTTCTCCGCCGGTCTCGGAGTTTGCCGCTCCTCGATCCGGCCTTCACCGCCCAGCGGGAGTTTGCCGCTCCCCTGAGCGAAGTTCAGACCTCTCGGTCTGATGATCACTGCCTCACCAGCAGCTGCCCCAAGCGGGGCTTTGTCGTACCCCGGGCCAGGCTCGGGGAGGACGGAGTACATCTTGCAGTACCGCCATGCTCTTTGTCAGCTCAGGCGGCGCGCGCTGCGGCCGATCCCGGCCACCATCGCCTGCGCCGCCGTGCCCGCGGACGCGCATCGCGCCCCGTCCCCGGGGTCCCGCACGGCGCCGCCGCCGATCTCGCGGACCCCTTGTCCGGCGGATCTGTCCGGCGCACGGACCCCTTGTCCCGTTCCTGGACCCGCTCGGTTCCGCCGGCCTCGGCGGCCTCGGCGGCCTGTGTGCGCTGCCCGCTGACCTCGCGTCCCGTGCCGCAGGACAAGGGGTCCCGGTGGTCCTCACCAACCCCCTTGTCCCGCAGGTCAGCCCAGGTCCCGCCGCGGTCTGGAGGCCGAGCGGACCGACGACGGTCCGGCTGTGGACAAGGGGGGCCGAAATCCTCCGCGCTCTTCCGTCACACCGAACCGGGTCCGTGCACCTCTATGCCCGACACCCACTTCTGACCGGCTGAGGACCGCACCCGCATCGACAACACAACAGTCCCGCCCACCGTCGGAGGGACTGCGACACCCAGCGCAGCGAGCCTCGGGCCGCTGTGCCAGGAGAAGTGTGCCCACCACCGTTCTGAACGTCAGCCCAACCGCCTCCCCGGACGCGCACGCAGCCCCCGGGGACGAAACGAGCACCGCACCGCCGGGCAGCGCAGCCCCCTTGCCGCGCCCCGGCACGACGGCGTGCCCAAGCCCCGGTGCGCCCGTGCGCCGCCAGCGGGTCAGGGTCCCGATGCGGTTGGTGACCTCCGCGTTCTACGCGGACATCGCCTTGGCGGTGTACGTCAAGGTGAAGGCGCTGGGTCTACGCGAGGAGGGGTGCCAGGCCAGAGCGGCGACGATCGCCTCGTACCTGGGCATCTCGAAGGCCTCGGTGGAGAGGGGGCTCGCTCAGCTGGCCCGTCCCGCGCCAGACCAGGTCGTGGAGCTGACCTCGCGGCGGCGCACGCTGCGCGGCGGGCGCGGCACGTCGGCGTTGCGCCGGACCAGGCCGCTGTCGCGCACGGAGGCGTTCGTGTGGGTGCCGGTCGCGGCTGCGGAGGACCTCTCCCCCCGTCAGCTGCGCGCGTACGCGGTCATCGCCTACGCCCAGGCGGTGGGATTGGCGCTGACCGAAGCCGAGCTGGCCGGCTCCCTGTTCCACCACTCCGGCGCGAAGGCCGGACAGCCGCTGACGACCACGGCGGCGGGCGTGGTCGTGGACGAGCTCGAGTCCGCGCGATGGCTGACCGTACGGCGCAGGGCGGCAGCATACGGACGGCACCAGTTCGTCGCGCACGACATCGTGCCGGACGAGGTTCCGCCCGCCCTGTGCGAGGACGACGACGGCGGCCGCGAGGCTGCGGAGTCCGGGACGGACGAGTCCGGCACTTCCCCGGTTGGTGAGGGATCGGGTCCGCTGGGTGGTGAGGGGTCCCTCGCGAATGAGGAATCACCTACGACTGACCGACCTGATGACGTGAGCGCGCTTGGCTCACCCGCCGTAGGCGAGGCTCAGGTAGTAGAGGGCGCCTGGCCTGTGGAAAACCCGCCGGGCGCTCCCGCGCGAACCCGGCCGGCGGCTCCTCTCGCGCTCCGCGCGGGTGAAAACACCAACTCCTCCATCCCGAAGCAGCGTGGCGAACCGGCGCCCGCCCCCAGGAGGCCGTACGCCGGACCGCAGCTGACGATGAGCGCGGAGATCTACGCGGTGCTGGAACCCGTGCACTGGCTGCTGGGCCGCGTCGGCAACGCGTTCGTGGCCCGGAAGATCGCGCGGGAAGTCGGCCGCCAGCTGCGGTCCGGCATGGCCGCGGAGCGGATCCGCCACCGGCTCACGACGCGGTTCGCCCAGACCATGACCTCGGACATCGACGATGCCGGCCGGTGGCTGCTCGGTGTCGCGCTACCGCGGTGGGGGTGCGGGCATCAGGACTGCGAAGCCGGGGTGATGTGGTCGACCGGACGCCGGTGCGACGTGTGCGCGGAGGTCGTGGCCGACCGGTTCTTCGCCCGCCAGCGAGCCCAGCGGCTGGAGGACGGTCTGTGCCCTGAGCACGGAACCCGCCCCGGTATGTCCGGAGCCTGCACCGACTGCACCGCGGACGACGCGGTCCGGCGGCCGGCGGCGAAAAAGGCCGTCCTCGATCTGCCGCCAGGGCCGCCTCGCGGAACCTGCACCGGATGCTGCACCAGGATCTTCCTCGTCGGCCGGGCCTTGGCCGACGGGCTGTGCCCCCCGTGCCGCTCGGAGGTATCGAGGCCGACCGCCCCGGCGTCGATCCCCATGCCGACCAGGCCCTGGATGAGTGAGCCGATGATGTGTACCGGAGCGAACGACGTCCCCTGCGGCCGCGAGGCCCTACCCACCCGAAGCGTCTGCGCCCGGCACCGGATCCTGGAACTCGCCTCGGAAGCAGCTTGACGCCAGATCGTCGCCGAGGGCAGAGCCGTTCCGATGCGGCGGAGCGCACCACGGTGGGAGGCCGGTGCACCGGTGCGCACCCCGGACCGCACCTGCCGCACCACCGCACCGCAGGTGCGGTGGTGCGGCAGGTGCGGTGGTGCGGTGCGGGGTGCGGTGCGGGCGGTCGTCCCGGTGCGGTGCGCACCGGGACTCCCCGAGACCTGATGCGGTGGTGCGGTGCGGTGGTGCGGCCGAGCCGGCGCACCCCGCACCACCATCGGGAGCACCCGGTGCGGTGGCGGTCCGGAGCTCGTCGGCCAACCAGGTGCGCACGGTGACCTGACCGCGCGCCCTGGCTGCGCCGGCTGCGGAGCGTGATCATTCCGACCCCTTGTCCGGAAGCGGCGCGCCTATCACAGGACCCCTTGTCCGGCTTCGGGCTCGACCCCCTTGTCCGGGATCGGTCCGGCCGATCACCCCCTTGTCCGGCACCGGACCGAGCTAGCACCCCCCTTGTCCGGCACCGCCCGACCCCCTTGTCCAGGTCGACCAGGACCACATTCCTCCTGGACCAGCTCTCGCCGGCTGCTGCCTGGATGTCGGCGTGGCGTTCCCACCGCCTCGCTTCCGAACTTCTTCTGCACGGGCCGCGAGGGGCCTCCAGCAGGAGAGATCTCTCCCCCACGTCACACAGCGCAGTCGGCTTCTGTCCGGTGCGCACCTCTCCGAAGAGCATCGGCCGAGGGGGAACCGGCCCGCCCGCACCACCGCACCTCGAGCGGGTCCGGAGGCGGTGCGGTGCGCACGGGAGGTCGGCGTCACCGCACCGCACCATGCGCACCGCACCGCTCATGGTGCGGTGCGCATGGTGCGGTGCGCCCCCTTGTCCGCGGACCGCACCTCTTTGTCCGCGGACCGCACCCCCTTGTCCGCGCACCCCTTGTCCGACCGCACCGCACCTGCGAATCCCCTGGACCGCGTCACGCCCCGGAGGCGATCAGACCGCGGACAAGGGGGGTGCGAAGAGCGTGAGCGACATCAGCCAGATGTCGCGAAAGGACGGACACGGACGTGGCCACCAAGAACCGCACCGCCTCTGCCACCGCTCCCTCCGGGTCCCGGTACGGCGCCGTACTGCGCATGAACCGGAACTGGACGGAGGCGGATGTGGCCGCCAAGGTCCGCACCGCCGCGGCCACCGCCCCCTCGGGCTCCGGGTACGGCGCCCTGCAGCGGATGAACCGGGACTGGGAGGTCCTGTGCAGTGATCCGCGCGCCGCCGAGGGGGTCACCCGCTGGTCGCAGGAGCACGCCGAGCTCGTCGACGTCCGCACCCCTCAGGACATCGTGCAGCTGCTGGTCTCGCTGTACCGGCGCGGGGACTGGGCCGGGCACGACCAGGTCATGACCGTGCTGGTGCAGCGGGCAGCGGGCGAGGGCTTCGACAGCCAGCTCGCCTGGAAGATCGCCGTTCGGGTCCTGCTGCCCAAGGCGATCTTGACGGCCAAGACCCAGCTCCGTCCCGGCGTCGATTGGGAGGTCGTCTTCGGCACCGTCCTGAGCGCGCTGTTCGAGAACGTCCGGACCTACCCGCTGGAGCGCCGGCCCCGCTCGATCTTCGCGAACCTCGCCATGGACACGCTGTCGCTGGCGCAGAGCATCCTGGCCGACGACTTCGACGACCGTCGCGAGCTCCGGAAGATCACCAATTCCCTCGCACCCCTCGCCGGCGATCCGCAGGTGCCGCTGCTCGGCGCCGACGGAGACGACCCCCTCCTCCAGGTCGAGCTCGCGGACCTCCTGGCCCACGCCGCGGAACTCGAGCTCGTGAGCAGCGAGGAGCCGGAGCTGACCGACGGCGAAGCGCGTACCGAACTGCTCGCCCTCGTCATGTGGGCGGTGGACATGGGGGCGCTGAAGGTCTCCGACGCGCAGCGGATCACGGAGTACTACCTCAGCACCGCGCTCGATGACGACCAGGCGTTCCGCACCACCCGTGCGATGGGCGCCGAGGGCGCCCGGCTCCGGCAGCGGGCGAGCCGCGCGGTCCGCCCCCTGCGCGACGCCGACCTGAACGGCTACCTCGCGACCGTCTGAAGTTCCCGGCCGCCGGCCGTCACACCGCGGGCCCGATCCGCACCTCTAGTGGCGATCCGCGTTCACGACCTCTTCCCCCCCAGCCCATCACCGAGACCGGGAGTCCCACCGTGTCCACTTCCCTCACCGGCCCGCCCGGATCCGCCGAACCCCTGCTCGACGAAGACGAGACCCGCGTCGCCCGGGCTCGGCGCCAGCTGACTCAGCTGGGCACCGCTCTCGTCCTCGACCCGCTCGACCGCGGTGTGCACCAGGCACTGCGCCACTTCATGGAGTCCGACTCCGAGGCCGCCCTGCGGTCCTGGGAGTCGATGCTCCGGCGGTCCCCCGAGGAACTGCGCGAGCGGATCCGCGCCGTCATCACCGCCCAGGCAGAGCGGAGGGCGTCGTGAGGTTCCGCCGGCGTCCGGCGGCCGAGGACGAGACATGGGACGACGTCCCCGCGGCGCAGACGGAAGAGGAAGCAGTCGACTCCGAAGCGGAGACCGGCTGGCAGACCACCACCGCCGGGCTGTCGGGGGCCGCGCGGCTGGCCCGGATCGGCGCCTGGGTCCTGATCGCCTCCGGCCCGCTGCTCGGGGTCGCCTCGTTGCTCGGCTCCTCCAGCCCCGCTCAGGGCGCGCCGGTGACCGCCCCGACCGCTCAGTCGGCCTCCGCCACCGGGCCTGGCGGGTGGGCTCAGCTGTACGTGACGGCTTACCTGGAGGCCGGGCAAGGGACCGAGTCCTCGCTCAGCCCGTTCTTCTCCGGTTCGGTCACCCTGACGAACACGCCGGGCAAGCGCAGCGCCACGAGCACGGTCGCGGTGGCCAGCCGTGAGGTGCAGCCGGGCTACTGGGCGGTGACCGTCGCGGCCCGTGTGGCGCAGAAGACCAGCAAGGGCGCCTGGGTCGACGCCGGCCTGCAGTACTACCAGGTCGCGGTCCAGGTGCTGGGCCCCGCGTCCGCCGGCGGGACCAAGAAGTCCGACGACTCCGCCGCCGGCTACGCGGCGACCGCGCTTCCGGCCCAGGTCGCCGCGCCCGCCTCGCTGAAGCCCAGCAGCCTCGGCTACGGAACGGACCGCGGCAACAATCCGGCCGACCCCGCGACGCAGACCATCTCGGGCTTCCTCAACGCCTACCTGGCCGGCAAGGGCGGCCTGGACCGCTACACGTCGCCCGGCGTGACCCTGCAGCCCGTCGCCCCGGCGCCGTACACCGGCGTCGAGATCACCGACGTCGCCGATGACTCGGGCAACGCCAGCAGCACAACGGTGCCCAGCGACGGCGCAGTCCGCCACGCCATGGCCACGGTCACCGCCAAGGACGACTCCGGTTCGAGCTACCCCCTCACCTACACGCTGTCGCTGCACTCGCGCGGCGGCCGCTGGGAGGTCGCCTCCCTCGACACCGCCCCGGTGCTCCAGCGCGACAGCGGCCCGGCGCTGGTCACTCCCGCCCCCGACTCCGACGACTCGGGCAGCACGGACGCCTCGCCGTCGCCGTCCCCCTCCTCCTGACCAACGAGAAACGAGAGAGAACACCCATGCACACCACCGATCCGAACACCGTCCTGCTGGCGGGCGACATCATCACCTGGGCCACGACCAAGACGAACCAGATCGGCACCCTCGTCAAGCTCGTGGCCGGCGTCGGCGTCGTCATCGCGATCTTCGGTGCCTACTGGCGCACCAAGAGCTGGGTCGCCACCGTGGTCGCCTTCCTCCTGGGCGCGCTGGTGCTGTGGGGCATAGCCAACATGCCGTCCCTGCAGACGAAGGTCGGCTCGGAGGTCAACAGCGCGCCCCAGCCGAAGGCCGTCCAGGTCGCGCCCCGAGAGGTGCCGTCGACCGTTGACGCCGGGCAGTCGGCATGAGCGCCGACGAGGAACAGCTGATCGGCCACTCGTACACGCGGGCGCGCCGGCACCCGCTGGTGATCGGGAAGCTCCCGGGCGCCGGCCGACTGCCGGGAGGCCCGTACACGATCACCCAGATCGTGACGATGGTCGCGGTGTTCCTGCTCCTGGTCATCACCCGGCAGCTGTGGGCCCACTTCGGCGTCATGAACATCCTCGTGATGATCGTCCTGCCCTGGGGCACAGCCTGGGTGCTGCGCTACGCCCGCCTGGACGGACGTGATCCGGCCCGCGCGCTGCGCAGCCTCCTGGTGTACGCCTCGACTCCGGCCGGCGGACGGCTGGCGGGCTCGCCCCAGCACGGGAGCCGGCCTCGACTGGCCCTTGCCACCTGCACCGTCCACGTGCGAACGCCCGCCCGGGACAAGCCGAAGGCCGTCCGAGCGGCTGCTGCCGTGCCGGTCGCCGCGGCGCCGGCCCCCACCCGGCCGGCGCGCACCGTTCCCGTCCCCCCGGCCTCGCCCGTCCCGACGCCCGCGGCTCCGCGCCGTCCGCCGGCCAGGTCGGGCCTGCAAGCCCTGCTCGCCTCCCTCGACGAGCACTGATCCCCCGCTCCGCTTCCAGAAGGACTTCACCATGAACGCCATCTCCCCCTCCCCCGCCGCCTGTGACCACGTCCGGACGGTCGCTCGCATCGAGACGCCGCTGATCACCGACCTGGTCGCCGCGATGGCCCACCTCGAAACGGCCGCCGAGCGCCACGACGGGCCGGTCGCCGAGGCCCGGCGCGGCCACGTGACCGAGGAGGTCTTCTCCTCCTGGGTCCTGGGCAACGCGGCGCGCATCCGCACCGCGCTGGACCGGATCACCGCGCCCTACTCCGAGCCCCGACCGGCACCGGCCCCCTGACCCCGGCACGACAACGCCGCTCCAGCCGGGTGGCGCGGCATCCCTCGCACGTCCAGCACAGAAAGCAGAAATGATCATGCGCCTCCCCGTCCGGCACATCAGCGGCCACCTCCTTTGGACCAAGCACGCCGCCGTGTGGGGCGTGTGGAAGGTTGACTCGGAGAACTACACCCACGCCAGCCGCGCCACCAAGCGGGAGCGCCTGGACGCGCTCGAAGCCCTCTTCAAGTCGCTGCGGGGCGAAGTCCTGCTGCTGTCGCTGTGCCCCCAGGTCGATGCCGCCTCCGTCGTCACGCGGATGACCTCGGGCGTGGACCTGGACAAGAGCCCGGAGTACATCGACCTGTCCCTGAAGGTCCTCGACCAGCTCGAGAACTGGGAGCTGACGGGCCGGGTGGACTTCATCGCGATGCCGCTGCCGAGCTCCGACTTCAAGGAGTCGGCCAAGGCCGTCTTCGCCTCCGCCCAGGGAGAGCTGCTGTCCACCCTCGGCCTGTCGGTACCGCCGGTGAGCATCGCCGAGGAAGAGAAACGATTCGCCGACGCCCGGCGGATGGCCGCGTCCTGGCCGACCGGCATCAAGCTGAGGCCGGCCACCGAGGCCGAGATCCTGTGGATCTACGGGCACAGCGCCCGCCGCGGCATCAGCGAGCCCCTCCTGCCCGAGGAGGGAGCGCCCCGCTCCCTGCGCGGCCGCGGGCACACCGTCACCGCGCACACGCAGGTCATCCTCGACGAGGGCGCGCGCGCCGACAGCACGTCGAAGGCGCCGGCCAACCCTTTCCGGCGCCGGTACCTCAAGTCGACGAGCGAGCACGGCGACAGCTACCAGGCGTTTCTGGTGCTCTCGGAGATGCCGGGGAGCTTCATCTTCCCGGGCAGCGAGTACTTGAGCGCGCTCGACGACTTCGGCTTCCCGGTCGACTGGGCGGTGAGGTTGAACGTAGAGACCGGCTCCAAGGCCGAGCCGCGCTCGCGCCGCCAGCAGCGGGAACTGGCCCATCAGCGCTCTGAGTACGAGGGGGAGACCGCCGGCGTCCCGGCGTCCCTGGACAAGGCCAGCTTCTCGCTGGACGAGTACCGCGACCGGCTGACCGCCTCCGCGACCGAAGTCGAGATACGGGCGACCGTGATGACGTGCGTGTGGGGCGCGGACGCGGACGAGGCCAACGAGAAGGCGAGCAGCCTGGCCGCACACTTCGGCGGCAACGACTACACCCTGGTGCGGCCGGTCGGCGACCAGGCCGCCCTCTTCCACGCGATGCTCCCCGGCGTCCCGACGCCCAAGCCGGTCGCGGACTACAACCAGTTCCTCCTCGCCAAGGACTTCGCCATGGCGCTCCCCTTCTGCGGCGCGGCGCTCGGCGACGACACCGGCAGCCTGTATGGGCTCCAGCTCAACGGCGGCGGCGTACGGCCGGTCCTGGTGGACTTCAGCCACGGACCGAAGGTCAACGCGAGCGCCTCCGCGGCGTTCGTCGGTGAGCTCGGGTCCGGCAAGAGCGTGGCCATGAAGACCGCGATGCACTCGATCCTGGCCACCGGCCACCGCGAGGGCACCGCCGGCAGCCGCGGCCGGGCGCTGGTCATCGACCGCACTCCCCAGCAGGAATGGAGCCGGTTCGCCGCCGCGTGCCCGGGCAGCACCCAGATCATCCGCGTCGACGAGAACGCCGGCATCTCCCTCGACCCCCTGCGGGTCTTCCGCGGCCCGCGGGCCGCCCGCTACTGCGAGAGCTTCCTGACCCCGCTGCTGGGCATCGGCTCCATGAGCGTCGAGGGCGTCACGCTGGCCGAGGCCATCGAGGCGACCCGGCTGGCGCCGAACCCGAGCATGAGCGCCCTGATGGACTCGCTGGCCCGCCGGGCCAAGACCTCGGACCCGGACGAGCCCAACGACGCCGCTGTGCGTGCGGCCGCATCCGAGTTGCTGCGCACCCTGCGGGCCCTGGCCAAGAAGGACCTGGCCAAGGTGATCTTCGATCCGACGCTGCCGGTCGTCCAGATCACCAATGCCGACTCGATCGTGTTCGCGGTCGACCGGATCGGCCTGCCCACGAAGGAGGAGCTCGCCGAGCACCGCCTGGGCAGCCTGGAGATCGAAAAGCTCTTCGGGTGGCGTCTGATGTACCTGATCACCGCGCTGTGCAGGGAGGTGGCGTTCTCCAACCCCGCCGAATTCTGCGGGGTGTTCCTGGACGAGTGCTGGTGGCTGACCTCGAGCGCGGAGGGCTCCAACCTGCTGCTCGAGCTCATCGCCGACGGGCGCAAGCACTTCGCCGGTGCCTTCGCCGGAAGCCATGACCCATACGACATCGGGCCGAAGAACGAGATCGGCGACAAGATCCGCTCGTTGCTCTCCCACATCTTCGTGTTCCGCCACCGCGGCAAGACGCTGGCCAGCCGGTGCCTGGAGTTCCTCGACCTGGACCCGGCCGATCCCCAGATGATCAAGGTGATCACGGAGAACCTGAGCCCCATCAACGTCTCGGACACCGAGCGTCTGCTGAGGGCCGGCGAATGCCTCTACCGCGACCTGCGCAAGCGCATCGGCGGCGCGAAGGTGCTGATCCCCGCGGACGAGCGCGCGGCGGAGGCGATCCACACCACCCCGGGCGGCAAGGACGCCGACGTCGAGGACCTGGACACGGTCCCGGTGCTTGAGAAGAGCTTCGCATGAGCGCCCGACGGGCTGCCCGGCGGCGGCCAGCGGGCAGGCGCCGCCGGATCTGGCTCCTCGCGATACCGATCGCCCTCATCCTCGCCCTGTTCGGCGCCCTGGCGTGGGCAGACCCGGTCCCCACTCCGGCACCCGGCCCCGCTCCCTCCGCTCCGGGCTCCACGCCGACCAGCAAGCCGACCCCGAAGCCGAAGCCGAAGCCGACCAAGACGAACCCGATCACCGAGCCGCGGCCGGGCCTGACCCCGGCTCCGCCGGACGGAAAGCCCGTCGAGGACCTGAGCACGTCGCCCACCGACGGCTCGGACGGACTGCTCCAGCCGTTCAACGTGAAGGACCAGTACGGCGTCCCGATCAGCGCCTACACGGTCAACGCGGACACCGGCGGCTGGACCGACATCGACCTGAAAATCTGGGACATTCTCGCGCAGCTGTTCTTCGGTGTCGCCAAGTGGTTCATCGGGTTCGCGTGCTGGCTGATCAAGTGGGCGCTGGACTTCGGGCTGGCCAAGATCCTCGTCGGCCCGGTCGACAACATCGCCACGACCATCCGCGACCAGGTCATCAACAGGATGGGCCTGCCCGGCCTGTTCCTGCTGTTCGCTGGCGTGTACGCGGGCTGGCACATCATGTTCAAGCAGAAGTCGCGCGGCTTCGCGGAGGCCGGCGTCTCCCTGGTCGTCGCCGCGATCGCCACCACGGTGCTGCTCTCGCCGGCCCAGGTACTGCTAGGCACCCAGGACCAGCCCAGCCCCGGCGGCTCGACCATGCTGCTCTCCCAGGACGGTCTGCTGGGCAAGGCGAAGGACCTGTCCCTGCAGATCTCCAGCCTGGTGCTGTCCAACGATCCCAGCCACACCCAGGCGCAGACCTCGAACGTGAGCAAGCCGATCACGGACGCCTTGGTCGATGCGTTCATCGTCAAACCGACGCAACTCATGCTCTACGGCCAGGTCTTCGACGGGAAGTGCGGCGAGGCATTCGCCAAGGCCAAGCTCGTCGAATACAACTACAAGCAGAAAGGGATCAACTTCTGGGAGGGCTCCCGGGCGAATCCCGAAGGCGCCTCCTACAACGACCAGTTGCTCAACGCCGGCGACCTGTTCACCAAGACGTGCAAGGGCCAGAAGACCAAGATCGAGGCCAAGAAGGCCTCGGCGGACCTGACGTTCTCCGCCGCGTTCGTCGCCATCGCCGCGATCATCGTCTCCGTTCTGGTGGTCCTGGTCACCGGCGGCTTCCTCACCGCGCAGGGCTGGATCGCGTTCGAGGGCATCCGCGGTCACTGGGCTCTGTGCGCCGGCATCCTGCCCGGCGGCGGCCGCGGCGTCCTGTGGCGGTGGGTCGCGGCGATCACCAAGGCCGTCCTGGCCGTGGTGCTGTCGATCCTCTTCCTGTCGATCTTCATCTTGATCATCATCGCGCTGGTCCGCGCTGACACCGGCAGCGTCTTGGCGGTGAAGTTCATCGCGATCGACATCACCGCGATCACAGGTCTGGCTGGCCACAAGAAGATCAAGGAGACCGCCCGGCAGATCTCCGTCAACCTCAACCGGCGCCTAGCCAACGCCCGCGTCGGCGGCTCCCGGCAGAGCGTCTTCAGCAGCCCGGGACGGTACGCCGAGACCGCGCCCGGCCTGAAGCAAATCTGGGATGAGGCCCGCAGCGAAGCCCGGAAGGTCACGCAGCCGCTCGGGAAGGCCGGCCGCACCGCCCGGCATCTGTGGACCGGCCCGCCGCAGGGCGGCAAGAAGGGCGGGCGCGTCCGCTCGGCGGCGAAGCTGGCGACCAACGTCGCCGCGGCGGTCGGCACCGGCGGCACCGCGACAGCGGCGAAGGTCGCGGCGCAGAACGTCGCCAAGCAGACCCTGAAGAAGCGTCTGGCGACGGCCACGGCGAACAAGATGTCCCAGACCCGCGGCGGCAGGGCGACAATGGCCACCGGCAAGGCGGGGGCCGCAGCCGGCAAGTACGGCTGGAAGGCCACGAAGTTCACCGCCCTGGCCACCGTCGGCGCTCCTGTCGGCATCCCGCGGGGCGTCGCTGCGACCAAGCGGGGCGCCGCGTCCGCCAAGGCCCGCGCCGACGAGGTCAAGGGCCAGCTCACCGCGGTCAAGAGCCGCACGACGGCCCGGGTGGACAAGAAGGTCGGCGAGGCGAAGGCCTTCAAGGACGAGTACGTACGCAACGTCGCCACCGCGAGCAAGTTCGTGGGTCGCCACGGAGCCAACGTGCAGCTCGGGATGGCGCAGCCGACCGCACAGCCCAAGCTGGCCACGCCGCCGGGCACCCGAGCCGCGGCCACCGCACCGCGTGTTCCGGGAACGGCGCCCCGGCCGGGGCCCTCGGCCCCGAAGGCCGCGCCCAAGGCCGGCCCCGCGGGCCCGGCATCGGTGCCGGTGCTGCCGCACGCGTCCACCACGCCGGCGGCCAAGCCGGCCGGCTCGGGCAGCGGCGCGCCGCCTGCGGCGCCGGGCCCCGGCGCAGGACCGCCCCGGCGCATCCGCCGGGCCACCCGGCCGGCCGGGCCACCCCGCTCGAAGTCCTGACGCCCCCGGTGGGGGCCGCGGCACGCGGTCCCCACCGGCCCCTCTCTCTTCTTCCGCGCCACGTCCGCGCGACCACCACGAACCACTGAAGGGGGCACCCCCTTGCCTCACACCGACCGCCAGCGACGGCCGCGCACCGCGGGCACCGTGGCGCTGCTCGCCGGATCGGCCCTGCTCGCCTGCTTCGGGCTCGTCCTGCTCGCCCACGCCCCGTCGTCCGCACCGCAAGCCACTGGAACCGCGACGGCCGCGCGCCGACACGAATCCACCCCTCCGGCCAGCACCCCGGCCCGGCCGAGCCGCACCTCGTCCGCAGACGCCAGTGCCTCGCCGACACCCTCCAAGCGCGGGGACGCGCCGAGGCCGGCCGCAGTGCCGGACGACATCGCCGCGGCCGCACGGCACTTCGTTCTGGCCTGGTCCGGTCACGACGCCCGTCCGGGCAAGGACAGCTCCTACGACGACGCCGCGCACCGCGCCGCCGCCTACTCCAGCAAGGACCTCGCCGAGCAGCTGACGACCAACTCCGCGGGCAGCGCCCGTCAGTGGCAGCAGTGGACCCGGAGCAAGGCCCTGGTCGCCGCGGATATCTCCCGGATCGCGGTGCCCGACGGCGCCCCGGAGCCCACGGCCGATACGGCCTGGATCCGCGTCCGCTACCGGCTGACCACCACTCCGGCGACGGGGCGCCCCAGCAGCACGGACGAGCAGGTCGCCCTCAAGCTCCAGCGCGACCAGGCGGGCACCTGGCTCGTCACCGCGCTGCCGTACGTGTGAGCCGGGGGCAGCGATGAAGAAGGTCCTGGCAATCCTGACCGGTCTGGGCTCCCTGCTGATCACCGTGGTCATCGCCGCGGTCGTCGCGGTCGCGATGAAGGTAGGCAGCGACAACACCAGCGGAGATCTGGAGAACGCCGGCTTCGGCGGCGGCATCGCGGACAACGCTCCCGTCCCCGCCGAGGTGCGCACGCTGATCCTCGACAGCATCGGCGAGTACGGCTGCGCCGAGGTGACTCCGTCGCTGATCGCAGCGCAGATCTTCAGTGAGAGCAACTTCGACAGGGACGCCCAGTCCAAGGACAAGAAGGGCAATCCCATCGCTGACGGGATCGCCCAGTTCACCCCCGGCACCTGGACCGCTCACGGAGTCGACGGCAACGGAGACGGCGTCGAGGACGTCTGGAATCCCCAGGACGCCGTCCCTGCGGCCATCGCCTACGACTGCTGCCTCGCCGACCAGGTGAAGAAGGTCGCCGGCGACAGCACCGACAACATGCTGGCCGCCTACAACGCCGGCCCGTACGCCGTGCAGAAGGCCGGCGGCATCCCCCCGTTCACCGAGACCCGGAACTACGTCAAGAAGATCCGGGTCCTGGCGAAGGAGTGGGCCTCCCTCGACGACTCCGACAGCATCCCGCTTCCCGCCGGATCGGGCGGCGCCGCCCAGGCCATCGCCACCGCGAGGTCCGTGCTCGGCAAGATGTACCAGTTCGGCGGCGACTGCAAGCCCCCCTTCGACCACGCCCGCAACAACGGGTGCGACTGCTCCAGCCTCATGCAGTACGCCTGGGCCTCGGCCGGCGTGAACCTCCCCCGCGTCACCACCGACCAGGTCAAGTCCGGCACCCCCGTCAAGGGCGTGTCCCAGCTCGCGCCCGGGGACCTGCTGTTCACCCCGGGATCCGACGGCAGCGCCTCCGCCCCCGGCCACGTCGGCATGTACATCGGCAACAAACAGGTCATCGAGGCGCCGCGGACCGGGAAGCCCGTGCGTCTGACCCCGTTGTCGCAGTGGACCGGCTCGGCCGGGGCGATGAACACGATCGTGGCGATGCGCCATATCGGATAGCGGACGGGGCCCGTTCCACCAGCGGGCCCCGTCACCGTGCCGGCGGCGTTCCGGAACTCCCTGGCGCGGCCTGTCACACCCTCGGGCCCCTCGACACCTCTATGTGCATCCACCGAACTCCACCCCGTTTCACCTGGAGCGCCGATGCACAACCGACCCGCCCGCCGCCCGTACATCCACGGGGACGGCCACCGATGACGACGAACGACGTGATCGACGAGCTCATCTCCGGCGCCGGCAACCTGCCGGAGCTCGCCGAGCACGCCCAGGAGTGGGCGCTGGGCAACCTGTGGTGGGTCATCAGCCTGGCCTTCCTCCTGGTGATCGCGCTCAGCTCGGTCCAGCGGCTGATGAGCCGGTCGACGCTGCGCAACCGCCAGGCGTTCGAGGTCCTGCCCACCAACGGGTTCGATCCCGCGCTGGAGGACGTGCTCCGTTTCGCGAAGCAGATCGCCCGTGCCCAGCGCAGCACGTCCCGGTGGGCGCTGCCGGCCCGCGGCACCGCGATGCGGGTGCGGCTGATGAGCGTCGGCGGCCCGCTGACCCTGCGCGTCGAGGGGCCCGCCCGCGCGACGACGGTGCTGCGGCACCAGGGCTACGCCCAGTGCGAGCTGCGCGCGGTCACCGGCAAGGAGAGCACGCCCGAGCGCCCGAAGATCCGCCTCGGCGTCCACAACGACGGCGCCGGCTCCGCGGCCGCGGCCTGAGCCCCGACACTGCACGAAGGAACACGATCATGACCAAGCCGTCGTCCGAGTCAGCCGTGAACCTGGCGAAGGACAACCCGTCCGGCCAGGACCGCCGCCTCTACACAGCGCGCGCCGAGCTGGCCCTGGCGCTACCCGATCACCTGGCGCTGCGAGATGTCCCGCTCAAGCCGGACCCGCTCGAGGCGCTGGCCGCAGCGGTCGCCGACGTCCGAGAATCCCTGCAGGAGAGGGTCGACCTGATCCTCGACCTCGTGCCCATCGCCCCGGCCAAGGTTGCGCGCAAGCGCAGCCGGCTCCTCGCCGCCGCCCGTCGGGGTCCGCACGACATGCCGGCCGTTCCGGGAATGCCGCGCCAGGGCGGTGCCGGCTCGGGCTTCAGCCTGGACCGGCTGTCCTCGATCGGCACGGAGATCGCCTCGGAGATGCGAGGCGTCCAGGCCCAGCGGCCTTCCGCGAGCCACCGCCCGCGGGCGCAGCGGATGCTCAACGGCACCGACATGAAGGCGGCGATGGGGAAGTTCCACCCCGGTGTCGACCCGGTCTTCGATCTCCAGCTGCTCCTGCGCGCCTCCTCCACCGACCCCCACCGCCCGCGCCTGCTGCTGGACCAAGTCCTCGCCGCGCTGGAGGGCTGGGCGGGCGACAACCACCTGAGGCCGGTCGGACTGAACCTCGGCCTGACCCGGCTGCGTGCCGACTCGATGTTCTACCGCCAGCACTTCGACCGCCGCTTCGAGAGCGGCCTGTTCGCCCCGCGCAAGCGCGGGTGGGTCACCGGGGAGGAGATCGCCGGGCTGCTGAAGCCTCCGACCCGGCACAACGCGGCCGCCAACGTGATGCGCTCCGGCGGTGTGGTCCCGCCGCCCCACCCGGGTCTGCCGTCGTGGACCGGCCAGCCCGATCTGCTGCCCCTGGGGTGGGTGGCCAAGCCCGGCGGCGGTGAGCGGCTCGTCGGCGTCCCGCTGCGCTACCTGCTCTTCGCGCTGTTCCTCGGCAAGGCCGGCTACGGCAAGACCGAGATGAGCCTGGTGCAGGCCATCGCCCTGGCCCACAACGGCCACGGCGTGCTGTTCCTGGACCCGCACGGCGACGGCTGGCAGCGGGCCCGCCCCTACCTGGCCCACCGCGAACTCGCGCCGAGGATCTGGGAGATCGACCTCACCTCGCCGGACCTCAGCGCGCGGGTCGCGTCCTGGAACCCGCTGTCGATGCAGAACCGCAAGGAAGATGACATCCCGGACATCGTGCAGTACATCGTCACGGGCTTCTCCAGCGCGCTGAACTGGAGCGACTCGGCGGGCCGCGCGAAGACGATCCTCACCAGGTCGGTCGAGTCGCTGGTGGAGCTGTCACTGCTGCTGTCGAAGGCGGGCCGGCCGGACCTCGCGCCGACGATCTTCCAGATCCGCACGATCCTGACGGACGAGGTCTGGCGCGACGCGGTGGCGCCGTACCTCTCGAAGAACCTGCGGGACTTCTGGGAGAAGACCTACAAGAAGTACCCGGGCGAGGCGACACCGGTCGTCACCAACATCATCGAGCGCCTCGACAGCAGCAACGCGGTAAAGGCGTTCCTGGGCTCCTCGCTGTCCACGTACGACATCCGCACGGCGATGGACGAGGGCAAGGTGGTCTTCATCTGCCCGTCCGGGACCGGCGACACCGACCGGATCGTGTCCTGCTTGCTGATCTACGACCTTTTCCGGGCCGGCCTGTCGCGCCGGGACATCCCCGTCGCGGACCGCAAGGACTTCTACTGCTGGATCGACGAACTCACCGCGGTCGACGGCGCCTCGAAGGGCACACTGGCCGCGATCGCCGAGCAACTGCGCAAGTTCCGGGTCAAGTTGCTCGCGATGACGCAGATGGCGCAGCGGCTGACGCCGACGACGCGCCAGGGCCTGCTGCAGAACCTCTCGATCCTCTCGACGACGGCCAGCGACGTCGACGAGGCGCAGCTGGTGACCCGGCGCTGGGGCAAGAAGGTCGACCCGGACACCATCACCGCCCTGCGGCCGTACCACTACGTGATGTCGGCGACTTTGGCCGACGGGCGCACGGACCCCTTCCGGGTGCGCGGCGCCAGTGTCGAGGAGTTGTACGAGGACTACCACCGGCCCGACGATCTGCCGAAGCTGTCGGCGTCCGTCGACCAGAACCTGCACCGCCGCCCGGTCCGCGACATCCTCGACGACCTCCGCCGGCTCGACAAGCGCATCCTGCGCACGCTCTCCGAGATTCCGGTGCCGCCGGACGACGACGAGGACGTGCCGGCCGACAGCCAGGATGGCGGCCAGGCCGACGGCGGGCCCGCTCAGGAGGAGCGGGCGGCGGCGAACGGGAGGGTCCGGATCAGCAAGGACCCGGGCACCGTCATCAGCGAGACCCACGAGGAGGAGCCGCCGGACGAGGAGGAAGAGCCGCCGGAGGACGAGGACGGCGGCCAGCCGGAGACGGTGCTCGTATGACGCTGACGATCGAGACCCCCGAGAACGCACCCGTGCAGCGGGCCAGCTTCCACGCTCTGGGAACCCGACTGCTCCACGTGCTCTACCAGCACCGCCTCATGTCCACCGACCAGCTTCAGCGGCTCCTCCTGCCCGCGGCCGGCGACGCCTCGTACCTGCGGCGCCAGCTGCGCGAACTCCTGACGGCCGGCCTCGTCCAGCGGATCTGGGCCGGCCACCGTCAGACGCTGGCCGCAGCTCCGGACGGCAGGAAGCGCCGGCCGGTCAAGCCGCCGTACCTGTGGTTCCTGACCGAGGAGGGCGCACAGTCCGTGGAGGACGGCGGGGAGCTCCAGCCGCGGCCCTACCGGATCACGCCGGAAGCCGTCGCCGGTGCCCGGCAGCAGCACACCCTGGCGGTCAACGAGATGGGACTGGCCTTCACCCGGCACGCCGCCCGGCTGGGCCATGAGTGCGGCCCGCTGGACTGGATGCCGGAAGTCGCGCATCGCATCCGGGACGGCGCACGACGCTTCGAAGACGATCACGTCATCACCGACGCCGTCATGAACTACGTGCACGTGCGCCGCGGCCGGCGGGCGATGATGACGCTGTTCCTGGAGATGGACCGCGCCACGATGACCTCAGCCCGCCTGGCGGCCAAGGTCGCGGCGTACGGCCGTCTGCACGAGTACGTGCCCCAGCACCCCGACCGGACCCGCCGGTCGGCGGCGACGAGCCGGCCCGCATGGCAGTACACCTACCCGACCTTCCCCCGGCTCCTGGTGGTCCTGGACGGCAGGCCCTCGCCCACGCTCGCAGCCCGGCTCGCCGCGAGGACCGAGGACCTCTACACCCTCACCCGGGCGGACCCGCGCCTGGGGCGCCTGGCCGGCCGGCTCTCGATCGGCGTGACCACCCTGCGACTTCTCCAGGAGCGCGGCCCGTTCGAGCCGATCTTCACTCCCCTGCTGCGGGGCGCGCCGGAGAAACGGCCCCCGCTGACCGACCTGTACCTCAAGACCGCCCAGTAGGACGGCCGCCTCCGGCCCGTCCGGGCCGGTCACTGCACGAAGGACACCAGTTCATGAACATCGCCACGGCGGAAGAAGCGCCGCCCGAGGGCGGCAGCATGATCCAGCTGACCGAGATCCTGCACCGCAGCACGAAGTTGCGGCAGCGCCGCTTCGACATGCTGCCGATGCGCGGCCCCGGCAGCCCCTTCACCGAGCCCCACGGGCGCAAGCCCGGCGACGCCACCGCGCCGGAGGAGCTGTCCGACCTCATCTCGTCCATGTCGGTCATCGGCATGCTCGAACCGGTCCTGGCCGAGGAGATCACCGTCGCCGGCCGCGCTCCGACCATTCGCCTCGTCACCGGCGAGCGACGGCTGCGCGCGATGCGCTGGGGAGCCCAACACCTGCCGGACAACCCGCACTTCGCGGCACTGCCCGCCGTCGTATGCCCGGGGCCACTCAGCGACGAAGAACGGCATATGTGGAGGTTCGTGGAAAATTTCGCCCGCGAGCCGTTGCGGCCGGGCGAGCAGGCCGCCGCCCTGATGTACCAGCGGTGCGCAGTACTGACCGGCAAGCTGCTGCGGGCGGGCAAACCCGTACCCGGCCACGTCTACGCCATCGCCGACAGCGTCGAACGCTTCAAGGCCCTGGAGAGAATCCGCGGCACGGATCAGACCTGCGCCGCACCGTGGACCGAGGTCCTCGGCCGTCTCGGCCTCCAGCTGACCGAACGCAAGGCCACCGAACTGGTACGAGCGTTCCGCGAGTTGCCGCGAGAGCTGACCGAGGAGATGGACGAGCAGGCCGTCCGCCTCAACACCAGGATCCGCTTCGCCGCGCTGCGCCGCGGGCGGGAGTCGGCGGCGGCGGACATCTGGGCCGCCCTCAAGGGAAGCAGCCGGCTGCACCTGCTCCCCAGCGCGGTCGACATCAGCCTGACAGCACCGGAGCTCGAGCCGGACGAGGTCATCGGTGCTGCTGAGGAACGCCTTGAGCGGGCCAACGCCAACCGCCGAGCGAAGCTCACCCGCGTCCCCTCACCGGGACCCTCGACCGGCGACAGGCCGGACGATGTCGACGACCACGCAGCGCCGTCGTCGGACGACGAGCCCCCGGCCACCGATGATCACCGGCCCGTCGCCGCCGTCCCCGAGCCCAAGGAGCAGGAGGCACCGCCTGCGCCGGCCGCACCGGCGGACGCCCAGCTCGTGCGCAACGCCCTGGACGGCCTGCGCGGCCTCCTCGCCGAGGTACGGGCCGGCCGCCAGGTCGGCCGGTACGACCGCGGTTCGCTCCGCCTGGCCGTCCGCGAACTCGAAGAACACCTGGCCGACGAGGCCGCCCCCTCCCAAGAGAGCGAGACCGCCGCATGACCAGCATTTCCCTTCCGATGCCCCGAGTCGGCCTCCCCCTTCCCGGCAGGGGCTGCGACTGCCGCAGCTGCGCGTTCTGGGCCGGCCCCGACGGACGGGGCGGCCCGGCTACGGTCGAACCGCTGTGCTCGGGCACCAACTCGGACTGCTCGTACTGCGGCTGCGCCGCGACCGAGGCCGGCTCACCGGCCGGTGCCTGCGGCGGATGCCCGATCAGGTGCGGCTCCAGGACCGACATCGCCCAGTGGATGGCCGATGTCGGCGGGACCCTGGCCTTCGACGACATCACCATCGACGGAGCCCTGCCCGAGCTGCCGGCGTTCATCCCCATGACCGACGGCTCGGCCGTCACGCATCTGGACGCGAGCCTGCGCTGGCCCGCCTACGGCGTGGGGCTGCGCCGGGTCTTCTCGCCCGACACCCACACGATCTACCCACGCTTCGCCGGCAAGTCGGCCCGCGAGGCCCTCGCCCTGCAGGACGGGCAGAAAGCAGTCCTCGTCGGGTACGGGGAGGACCCGCTCGTCGAGGCTCTCTGGACCTACCGCAAGCGCGACGGACTTGTCGAGGAGATCGCCTCCCAGGGCTGGGACCTGGTCCTCTCGCCCAACTACTCGATCTACGGGAACTGGCCGCGGACCGAGCACCTGCTCAACATGCGGCGGTGCCTGCTGATCGCCGAGGAGTTCGCCGACGCCGGTGTGGCCGCCATCCCGAACGTGTACTGGTTCCGGCTGGAAGACCTCCGGCGGTACACGGCGTGGATCGAGGACGCGCCGCCGCCGGCGATCGCCGTGAACGTCCAGACGGTCAGGGAGAACTCCAACTGGGACACCTGGGCGCTGCCGGGCCTGTACTGGCTGGCGGAGAACCTGCCCGCGGACATGCCGATCTTCCTCACCGGCCTGTCGCGGATCGACCGGATCGCCCAGGTCGTCGCGCTCTTCGGCGACCGACTGACCCTGATCAGCCAAAACGCACACCAGTACGCGATCCACGGCGCCATCATGACCGCAGCCGGACGGGAAGACGTCCACGCACGGCCGGCCGACGCCTTCGCGTCCACGGTCCAGTTCATGGCCTCCCTCCTTCCGCGCCGCTGAGCGCTGTCACACGGAAGCCGGGTTCGACACCTCTATCCGTCGAACCCGAAAAAGGAGGGCTTCCGCCATGTCGACACCTACCTCACCGCAGCCCGAGACGCCCGAGGAGCGGCCGGCCGCGGCCGCCTGGCAGCTGTGGATCCTGATGGTCTGGCACCCCACGGTGGGCATGGCCGTCGACCCGGTCGCCATCCTGGCTCTGGACACCGCGCCGGGCGCCGATCCGGCACAGCACACCGTGTGGGTGCCCCTCGTGTACGACGAGGCCAACCCATGGCGGGAGCGCCTGGCCGAGGGCGTCGGCCCGGAGCGGATCGCCCGATGGGAGTCCGAGGCCAGCGCCTGCCAGATCGCGCCGGCCGCGGTCCCCGAGGGGGCCGTGGACCTGCGGCACGCCGCCGAGCTCGTCCTCGACGAACTCCTCGGCGAAGTCATACCCGCCCTGCCGCCGCGGACCGGTGCCTGATGGGCACCAACTCCAAGAGCTCGCACGCCTCCTACGCCATCGCGCCCAGTGACGCCCCGGAGAAGGCCGAGGGGATCGAAGGCGCCGGGCCGGCGCCCGCCGCGGCCGAGCCCGAGCTCAGCGACGATCTCGTCAACGCCAAGACCGACCTGATGGTGGCCATGGACAACCTGGACGCCCTCGCGGTCGGCAACGGCGTGGCGACCGGCAACTACCCCGAGCTGCCCGACGACCCGGTGGAGCGCTACGAGATCTTCGCCGCCCAGATCCAGTCCGCCCGCGAGGCCATCGAGAAAATGAAGGAGGAGGGCGCCTCCGACGAGGAGATCAAAGCCCAGCTCGACGCCCTGCGGGCCCAGTCCCTGGCCTACCTCAACGCGCTGGAGCCCGAGGAACTGCAGCAGATCGCCGCAGCCAAGGGGTTCGAACACCCTGCCCTCGTGGGGTTGTCCGGGTCCGGCCAGCACCCGCTCGTCCACTGGCTTGACCCGTACTACGGCGACGACATCCCCTCCAAGCAAAAGATCCAGGCTGCCGCGCAGAAGCGGTACGAGCAGCTCGCGGCCGGCCAGACGGTCGGGGAGATGACCCTGGCCGACCTCCAGCAGATCGAGGGCACCAGCGGCGCTCCCGACGCTCCGCCCGGAACCTGGGCGGCCACCCCGGAGCAGGTCAAGGCCGCCGAGAAGAAGTGGGACGACGCGAGCGTCGAGGTGGCCAACGCCAAGGGCGTCCTGGACAGCGAGAAGCTGAAGAACCTCCTCGACGCGGAGAAGCAGGTCCTCACGGCGCACTCGCCGGATGCTCCCGATCTGGAGACCCTCAAGAACCACACCCAGATCTGGACCGCAGACCTCCTCTCGGAAGCCAAGATCAACCAGTCCACCGTGATGCCGCTGGTCCAGGACGCCCTGGCGTCAGGGGAGATGTCCCTGACCGAGGCCCAGCACCTCAAGCCGGTCGAACTGACCGGTCTGCTGCGCACCGGCACGCCCGAGGCCGAGAAGGAAGCGCTCAAGGCCACCGCCCAGGCTCGGAAAGACCAGCTCCAGGCGCTCGACAACGCCCTGGAGGTCCACCAGGGCGGAAAGCAGGACGTCCACACCGAGCTGACGCTGCCCGATCTGGCCGGCAACCCGGACGCCGCAGCTCAGGTCGCCTCCTGGGCGACGAACACCGGCGAGCTGCACACGATGCAGCAGGACGCGCAGGGGTGGATCCACGAGACCCTCCAGTCCCCGGTCGACATCGGCTTCGCCAACCCCGCGCTCCTCAACACCCACCAGGTCGACCCGAAGGCCCTGACCACCGAGTTCTACAGCTGGGCGAAGACCCAGAAGATCGGCGACCTGCGCGCGGTCGCCGGTGAACTGGGTATGGCGGACCCAGCCAAGGCCAACCGCGGTCAGCTCCAGAGCTACATCGCCGCCAGCTTCAACCCCGCCCTGGACCAGGACGCCATCAACACCAAGGTCCAGGTGACGGCCGCCAAGAAGCAGGCCGCCTCGGCGGCCGCCAAGGCGGCGGCCCCGCTCGCCTCCGACGAGGCGGTCAACGCCCTCAAGAGCAAGCTCACGGGCAGCACGGCCCCGACAGCCAACTCGGCGTCGGGTCCCGGCGGCCTGACCCAGGAGAGCAAGGTCGAGGCCGCCATCAAGATGGGCGCCAGTCCCGTCCAGACGCAGAAACTCGCCCAGGCCGCCGGCGCCGCACCGGCGAAGCCGATCCCGAAGGCGCCGACGAAGCCGGCCGCCCCCGGGTCGTTCAACGCCAAGGTCCAGGCCTTGGTGGCCGGCCTCCAGCAGGCCAAGGCCACCGCCCAGGACGTGCCGGCCCGGATCGACTCCGACGTCGTCAGCTCGTGGTCGTTCGGCTCGGGGACGCCCGCCCACCTCGGCGGCACCTACAACAAGACGCTGCATTCCGCGCCGGACGGCTCCAACTGGCTGTTCAAGGCCGACCACAACGGCGGAGTGATCGCCCATTCCGAGGCAGCCGCCTCGCACGCCCTCTCCCTGGGCGGCGTCCCCGCCGTCCCGGTGTACGTCAAGCAGGTCGGCGGCAAGGTCGGCAGCGTCCAGCAGATGCTCCAGGGCGCCACCCACTTCGCCTCCGACCCGCACAAGTGGTCGCAGTCGGAAGTCGACTCCATCGTGCGTTCCCACGTCGGCTCCTGGCTCGTCGGCGACCACGACGGTCACCAGGCCAACGTGCTGCGCACCGCGTCGGGCGGCTTGTTGCACATCGACCGGGGCCAGGCGTTCAAGCACTGGGGCAGCGACAAGCTCTCGCTCGGCTACGCGCCGTCCGGCGGCGGGACGTACGACCCAGTGCACCAGAAGCTGTACTCCGCCGCACTCGGCGACGGGCTGGCCGACGGCGTCAAGGTCAATCCGGCCGTCGCCCACCCGATCATCAAGAACTTCGAGGCGATCCCAGACAGCCAGTGGCGGTCCATGCTCCACTCCACCGCGTACGAGGGGGCGAAGTCCGGCAGCGGCGTGCACTGGGTGCCCGCGATGCGCAAGCGGGCCGCCATGAAGCATGGCGTCGCGGCCTCGAAGGTGAGCACCGAGCAGATCGCCGAGGCGTTCCTCGACCACGCCGTCGAGCGGAAGCAGAGCCTGCGCCAGGCGTTCGCGGACTTCTTCGTCAAGGACCTGAAGATGCCGCAGGCGGCATCGCTGAAGCACGGAGCTGAGTGATGGGCACGAATTCGAAGAGCAGCCATGAGTCCTACGCCGTCTCCCCGACGGTCTCGACCGAGGCCCCGCCCACACCCCCGGATCTCGCGGCCAGCGCTCCGAAGCCGGTGATGGAGATCGACCCGGCGCTGCTGGAGTCGATGCTGCTGCCCGACCCCGGCAGCGAGGTGCCGCTCACCGACCAGGGCGGTGCCTCGGCGACCGATGGTGAGCCGGCCTCCGGGGAGCACGCCGTTGGCGAGATACCCGCGGTCGAGCCGGCCGGAGACGAGGTGGCGGCGGCCGCGGAGGCGGAGGGCCAGGCGCCCGAGGCGGAGGAAGCCGACGATGCGGAGGAGGCCGCGCCGACGGCTGCGGAGACGGCGGACGCCGAGGGGACGGAAGGTGCCGGTGCCGCGGCGCAGGGCGAGGTCGAGCCGGTGGAGGAGGAGCCGGAGGAGACCGACCCCCCGCTGACGCCCGTGCCAGAGGCCCCGCCGGCAGGTGTCGCCGTGGGCACGCCGATCCTGGTCGGCGGCGAGGACTTCCTGAACTCGCAGGCGGCCCTGGTGTCCTACCTCTCCCCCGACGGGTCCCGAGAGGTCCTGCTCGCGCACGTCAGTGAGGACGCCGAGAGCAAGCTGCTCGACGCGCTGAGCGTGTCGGGCACCAAGATGGTCGACGTCCAGGTCGAGGAGCAGGTCAAGGAGCGGCTGGAGCTGGATAAGAAGGCGCAGCTCGCCGAGCTGGTGACCGCGGCGACCACCTCGGTCCAGCACAAGCTCAAGGGCGGCGAGCCGATGTCCGAAGCCTCGATCCAGAAGCACCAGAAGGCTCTGGACGCGGTCAACGCCGTGCTCGCCTCCCCCGGTCTCACGGACGACGAGAAGGCCATGGCCCAGTACTACCTGGACCAGGTCAACACCGTCGGGGAGAAGATCCAGAACGGCGGCGCGGCGATGGCGCACTTCAATCCGCACGGGCAGTTGGTCACCAAGATGGTGACCAAGCAGATACCGGCGCCGGCCGACGAGCCGGAACCGGGGACCCTCGCGGCTCAGCTGCGCGATGCCAGCCGCATCAAGGCCACGCTCGATGCGCAGAGCGGGGAGACGTCCTGGGACGGCAGGAGCCGTAGCAAGGCGACAGGGAAGGAGTACGCGATCGACTTGGGCGACGGCTGGAGCGCGGTGTACCGGCCGTACGCGGCCAACGACCCGCACAGCACCGAATTCTCGATGCGCGGCCAGCTCGAGGTCCATGCCCCGGTCGGCGCCGGCCACGGCAAGCAGCTCGTCGACCGGCTGGAGCAGCTGCATCTGGTCAACGCGCCGATGACGGCCGCCGAGGGCGAGTGGACCTACCTGTCCAACAACGTGACCGCCCAGAACCTGGCGGGAGCGCCCGGGATGAAGGCGGCCTTCGCCGAGGCCAAGGGGCTGGAGGACTTGCAGGTCCAGGAGATCGTGCACCAGCGCGCCGAGTCGCTGATCGGTCTCGGGGAGGACGAACTCCACTACCAGGTCAAGCGCATCCAGCTGGAGGCCGCGCAGAAGGTCCTGCCGAAGAAGGTGAAGGTCCTCCGCGAGGCGGTGGCCAAGGCGACCGGGTTCGACGGCGGTGACGCGCTCGCGGCCAGCGCCGGGTACGACCCCACCCCGGCGACGTCCCGCGGCTGGCTGACGTGGTCGCGGTTCGACGTCACGGGCAAGAGCGCGAAGATCAAGGAGGCGTTCAAGGGCCGGTCGCTGACGCACCGCATCGGCAGCGGCGACATGGTGGCGCTGTTCGGCACCGGAGTGCTGGCCTCCACCGAGAGGCGTGCGGTGATGGGCATCGGCAGCGGTGTCGGTATGTCCGAGCAGCAGGACAAGTACACCGGCGGCGCGAACAGCGTGTTCATCCGCGTCGCGAACACCCCGAAGTCCGGCCACGGCGGCCAGCTGATCTGGGACGACCCGTCGGTCCTGATGCGCCGCTCCGACTACTACGCCTACAACGGGGACAAATACGGGGTCAGCCCGGACAAGAAGAAGTCCGCAGGTCTGACCCGCGACCCCCTGAAGATCGCCACGCACGGCGCGTCCAACAACGAGATCATGTTCCGCGACGGCCTGGACCTGCTGGGCGCCGAGGCGCCCAGCCGCATCGTCTGCAACTACGCACATCAGCGCACGGCGCTGCTGGAGTCCTTCAAGGCCCGCGGCATCACCCACCTCGGCGGCAAGCCCGTCGAGGACGTCGTCAAGAGCAGCCACTGAGGCCCGCCCGGCCCACCCACAAGGAGAATGTCGCCATGAGCACTACCTGGCAGGACCGACTCGCCGAACTGATCGCCGGCAACCACAGCGACACGGGCGACCCCGTCGACGCCGGCGCCCAGCTGAGGGTGTTCGACGAGGAGGGCGACGAGGTGTTCCTGCAGGCCCTTGCCCGACATCACCGCTTCGACGAGGACGACCCGCAGCTGATCTGGATACGGCCGCTGGTCGGCGGCGCGGAGTCCGCCGGCCTCGGATACGTCTTCAACCTCAGCGCGGCTCGGCGCAGGGGGCTGGGGTGGACGCAGGCCCGGCTTGAGGAGAACGGGGACATCGTGCTGCTCCTACAGTCCGGCGAGACCGCGGTCGTACAGCCGGCCAACGGCGAGCAGCTGGCCGAACTACAGCGCTGGGACCGCTTCACCGACCGCCTCACACGCGAGGAGGAAGCACAGCTCGACGCTCTGGACTCCGACTCCTGGCACGGCCAGTTCTCGTGAGCGAAACCGCAGCATCCGGTCGGCCGGGAGCGTCTTGGCATGATGGTCCAGCCGGCGGCACTGCGCCGGCCCCCGAGCCGGCATCGAAAGGACGGAGGAGGTGCCATCATGCGGACCCAGCGACGCGGCGTCAGCAACTTCGACGGCCGGCGTCTGGCGCAGGCCCGGGTCCGGCGCGGATGGCCGCCGGCCCAGCTGGCCTCCGAGGCCGCCGTCACCGTGACGGTGCTGAACCAGTACGAGACCGAGAAGCGCGTCCCGGAGCCGGACACGCTCGCGCGGCTGGCCAACGCCCTCGGCTGCACGGTCGAGGATCTGCGCCAGCCGGCCGCTGTGACGCTGAAGGACTTGCGCCAGCGCGTGGGCGCCAGCCAGCAGGAGACGGCAGTGGCGTCCGGTCGCAAGCGCAGCGCGTACGCGATGCTCGAGCAGGGTCGCACCACTACCCTGCCACCGCAGGAGGCGGAGGTGCTCGCCCAGTTCTTCGGCGTGGACCGCGACACCGTGGCGGCCGCCCACGCCGCCTCGGTGGCCGGCCAGGCGTCGCGGCCGGCTCCCCTCATGCTTGAGGGCCCCCTTCTGGAGGGGCTGGCCGACCACTTCGCCATGACTCCGGAGGAGTTGCTGCACCTGGCGCAGCGGCTGGCGGTCGGCGGGGGAGGTGAGTCCAGGTGACCTACCACCGCGGTCACCCGCTGACCGTCGCCCGCCACGAGGCCCTGCTCAGCCCGCTTCCGCCCGGCCAGGCCCAACTTCCCGTGGACACGCGGTGGCTCCGGGCCCGAGCCGAGCTGTTCCGTGAGGCCGCAGAGCGGCCGTTCGCCCTGACCTTCGACTCCACCCGCTACACGGAGACCACCGGGCTGCATTTCCATCCGCACTATGTGGCTCAGGTCTACCGGGGCGAGGAAGATGCCCGTCTGGAGACGCCGCTCATGGTGGTGAACCTGGCGCGGGTTCCGACGAGGGCGGACGCCGACCGCGTGCTCGCCCATGAGTGCATGCACTTGCGAGTTCCCTCCTACGGACACAAGAAGATCGCGTTCGCCTACGCTCAGGAGATCCTGGACCAGGTCGCTTCGCTCACCGCGGCGGCCGCGTAGGACCCTCCTACCGAAGACGCCGCTGAGCCACGGGGCAGGAACACGGTCCCAGCGCGAGAGCGGCCCGCTGACCACGGGCCGCAACACATCATCGACACTTGCTTAAATCTATGAGACTTCATATAGTTCTTTCTGTGAGGGCGCGAGACGCCCCACCCCGAACCATCCTGTAGGAGCCGCCTTCGCGGCTCGCCCCTTCTCCTCGTTCCCCCCGAGGTGAAGGGGCCGCGAGGCCCGGACCGGGCTCACTCCCTCGGCCGGTCCGGGCCTCGCTTCCCCTCTGGGGCCACACCGTTGAGGAGAATGACGTGCACGCAACCCTGAGCCCCGTTCTGGACGCGATAGAAGACGCCGCCCGTCAGGCTGCTTTCGCCCGCGCGACCGGCACGGCGATCAACACCCCGCCGCACCCGGAGCCGACCGTCCTGGACGCGAACTCCGAGAATGAGGGCGTGGCAGCGGTGCTGCGCCACCGGCTCGGGCTGGACGACCGCATCCGGCTGAGCATCTACGAGGACGCGAACCACCCGCTGTTCCCCGCCGCGCAGCGCTTCCGCGCCGCCCGCATCCAGCTGTCGCACGGCCGTCGGCGCCACCTCTTCATCGCCACCTACGAGGACGGCTCCTCCAGGCTGTCCTTCAGCCTGATCGCGCCTTGCTACGCCTGCCTCTCGCCGGTTCCCTCCGTGGTCATCGACACCCTGGCGGACTTCGGCGACTGGCTCATCGACACCCGGGACCAGCGCGAGGCCCCGCTGTTCCGCTCCTCGCCCGTACACCGCGCCGACTGCCCGGTACGCGGCGACTGACCGCTCCATCCGCGCCGGGGCCCTGCCCCGGCGCGACTTCCCAGGGTGCCCCCGGCTCTTCGAGCCGGGGGCACCCTGCATGAACGGCGCACCGCGCCCCACTCACCACGCCCCGACGCCGCCGGCTGGCTCGGCCCACCACACGCCGGTCACCGGCGGACGCGTTCCGGCCCTCCGTCGGAACGCGTCCGCTCCAGAAGCGAGAGCAACCATGGACTCCCTCAGCCCCGCTACCGCAGTCGTACACGTGAAGGCGACCCGGTCCGCCCTGTACGATTTCACCCTGACGATCGCTCTGCCGGAAGGAGCCACCGCCCAGCCCGCGGCGATCTGGCAGCTTGTCGAGAACCTCCAGCCCGGCGTGCTCTCCGCAGAGTGCACAGACTCCACCCTGGACCGGATCACTGATGTCGTGCTGGTGGACGTTCTCGATATCGAGTTCCCGGCCAAGAACGCCATCGGGGGAGCCCGCGATGAGCGCTGACGCACACGGCCCCCTTGGCCGCGTGGTTCTCGACCCCGAGTCCCGCACCAATGGGACCGACGGTGACGGGTTCCGCGAACGGCTGGCCGACTGGCTGCTGTTCATGGTGCCGATGTTCATCGCGGAGCAGCGCGACGCCTCCGCCAAGGAGATCGAATTCGCCCGCGTCGAAGCGCTCGAACAGATCGCCAGCCACGGCGACGACCTCCAGTTCGGGGGCAGGCACCAGGGCACTTCCCGGACGGCCCTGGCCAAGGGTTTCGCCGTCCTGGCACGCGCCGAAGGCGGTGTCAGTGCGCTCGGCGTCCACGCGTGCACCGCCCCGCACCTCCACTGTCCCGGCGAGCGCCACGGCGCCCCCGACCTCGCGAAGGCCAAGAAGTGAACAACACAGCGGACAACAACGGAACCACCAAGCCGCAGCCCCGGAAGTGGCTTCTCACACAGAACTCACAGCTCCGCAAGGAGGGCATTTTCAATTGGACTCTCCCAGCTTTTGACGTGAAACTCCCAGATGGCTCGAATTTCAACGTGTGCCCCCAGGCAGGCGCTTGCGCATCGCTTTGCTACGCGCCCGCCGGAGCCTAGCTCCGGACGAGTGGGAGAAGCGCATGAAGGAGGAGTTGGGCCACAAGCGCTACAAAGGCAAGTGGATTCGTCTCCACGACGCTGGTGACTTCTTTTCCGACAGTTATTTGTCGGCTTGGCTTCGCATTATGGATGCATCTCCTGACGTGCGGTTCTACTGCTACACCAAGGAAATCAGCCGGTTCAAGCGTATCGTTGAACCCTCCGCACCGGAAAACTTCCTGTGGTGCTACAGCCTCGGCGGGCGCGAGGACCATCTCATCGACCGGGGAGCATGAGCGACACGCTGATGTATTCCCTGATGCCGAGGCCGTCGCCACAGCCGGGTACACCGACCAGACCGAATCGGATCTACTGTCGGTCCTCAACGAATCTCCTCTCGTCGGAATTCCAGCCAACGAGATTCCACACCTGAAGAAGCGCCAAGGCTCGGAAACCTTCGGAAGTCTTCAGGAAGCGCTGGACGCCAAGCTGGCGGAGAAGAAGATCCGAGCGGCCGGGCGAGCATTCCACCTGGCCTCCTGACCAAGCCATTTTCTTTCCCGGGAAAGGGGCGGGCCCAGCGTCAAGCTGGACCCGCCCCCGTTGGCGTCCGGGACACACCCCGACCGGATTGCGCAAGTCTATGAGTTTGGGTAATCTCGCTGGCGAGGTCGCACCCTGCGCCTCTCAGCCGGCGCACCACACCGGCCGGCGTACGGAGTCGCCGGCCCTGAACAGCAGCAGAACCCGGCCAGCCCACCCGGGGCAGGCCACGATGATCCGCCGGCTCAGCTGGCCAGGGACGGAGCGACCACCATGATCCCTGCGGGCACCGACCGCAAGTACACCAACTACGACAAGATGGCCGCACGGTACGGGGTGGACCGTACGACGGCGGCCACGTGGTCGCGGGAGGAGGGGTTCCCCGAGCTCCTCTACGCCGCAGGTCAGGGCGGCCTCCAGATCTACGATGAGGACGACGTCCACGACTGGGTGCGCGAGCACCACTTCGGCTCGTGGGTCCAGTCCCAGCGAGACAAGAAAAACCCCCTCAATCTACCCAAGGGCGGCCCCCGCGACCTGTTGTCGCTTCGACGGATCGGCGAGCTCGAGGGCCGAGCCCTGAACCGGCCGGCCACGCCGACCAGCACCCTGCGCACCTACCTGTCCCCATCCAAGGGGATCCTGCCGCCGGCCGACCGCACACCGGACGACGGCCTCCAGCCGAAGGTCACCGAGCCCATGTGGTTCCGCGAGACCGCCTACACCTACATCAGCCGACCGCGCCGCACACGCCGTACCACGAGTTCCGACGACAACCAGTCGGGCAGGAAGGCGCCGACGAAGCAGCCGGCGGGCGACGAGGCATTGCTCGACCTGGACCTGCCGCCGGGCGACGACACCGACCTGCTGACTTTGCAGCGGATCGGAGAGCTGGACGGACAGGCCCGCGGCCGCGGCAAGGCCACCACCGTCGGCACCCTGAAGAACTACCAGTCGCAGAAGCTGCTTGCGAAGCCTGACAGGACACCCGGTGACGGCCAGGAGCCGGCCGTAGAGGAGCCCATGTGGTTCCGCGCCACCGCCTACCGCTTCATCCGCCGTCCGGGACGTACACGCCGCGCGATAGACACCGACCAGTCCGGCGGCTTGCTCAAGCTGGATCTGCCGCCCGGTAAACATGACGATCTGCTGACCTTGCGGAAGATCGGGCAGATCGATGGGAAAGCCCGCGGGCGCGGCAAGGCCACCACTTTTTCGTCGATGCGGACCTACTGGTACAACGGATTGCTCGCGAAGCCGGATCGGACGCCCGACGACGGCCTAGCGCCAGCCGTAGAGGAGCCCATGTGGTTCCGGATTACCGCCTACCGCTTCATCCGCCGCCCCGGCAAGGTCGGCGGTGCCCGCTGATGGCCGGCGATCCGACGGTCGGGCGTAGCCGGCCGGCAGAGCCGTGCTCGACCTGCCCTGACAGGAAGGTGGAGCGATGAGCTCCGGCAAGCGCCCTGCGGCCCGGCTGGACCGGGCAGGCATCGCCGACACGTACGGCGAGCTGCCCCGGACGGTTGACGCATGGGTGAGGCTGCTGAACTTCCCCGGCCCGGTCGGCGAGGAGGAGTGGGACGCGCAGCAGGTCGACGACTGGGTGAAGGTCAGCCGGCCGCAGTCCTGGCCGGCCCGCGCCCAGCGGGCGGACGCTTCGGCGAAAGAGCCGACGGCCGCGCAGACAGGCTCGGAGAGCGCCGCCGAGACGGCTGCCCCGGGCACCGCGGGCGGCGGCGAGCTGGAGGACAAGGCCGGGCTGGCGCTCCGGTACGCCGTCAGCGAGGCGACGGTGGGGGCGTGGACCCGGATCGAGGGCTTCCCCGGATCGGTGGGCGACCGATGGCGTACGAGCGCTGTTGACGGCTGGGTCGAGCAGCACAGGGCGCACGTCTGGGCGGAGTTCAAGGGTGAGGGGCCCACGGTCGTGGTCCCGCCCCCGCAGGGCGATCCGAAGGATCTGTACGACGTCGGCGGTTACGGCGTCATTCTCGGCAACGCCACACGGGGCAAGCCGCTGGCGCGTACAACCGCGCAGACGTACAAGCGCCAGGGGCACCTGGAGCCTCCGGACCGGACTCCGGGCGACCGGAAACGGCCCGAGGTCTTCGAGGACATGTGGTTCCTGGAGACGATCACCAAGCACGTCTACTCGCGCAGGGGGCAAGGCCGGCTTCGCGCCGGCCGAACGCGCCGCACGAACAAGAAGAAGCGGTGAACACCGGCTCCTCGTCGCGGAGGCAGGCAGCAGGTATGGGTGTGGCCCCAACGGAACTCCGTTGGGGCCACACCCACATGCGCCGGACTCAGCGCCGGTGGATCAGCTCCCGCCACCGCGAGCGCCGGCGCACCGGGAAGGCGTCCCGCTGCGGCTCCTCGCCCGCCAACTCGAATACGGCGTCAAGCATTTCGGGGTGGTTGGGCAGCGTCCAGTAACCGCTCAGCGCGTGGTTGATCTCGCGCAGCGCGTCCAAGGGCGCCACGCCGTAGGCCAGGTGGCTGTAGACGGCCGCGACAGCGGGGGTGCGGCTGCGCCCGGCGACGCAGTGCAGCAAGACCCGCTTGCCCTCCTGGCGGAGCCGGAGGACCTCGCGGGCAGCTTGGTCGAGGGTGAAGTGGAGGTGCGAGTTCTTACCGGACTTGTCCACCAGCCAGACGCGTACGTGCTGGACGTCCGTGCCGATCAGGATCGGATTGGAGCCCACCCGGCACAGGGACACGACCGCATCGACCGGAGCGGGGCCCGGGTGCTCGGTCAGCGCCAGGTTGCCCAGGACGAGGCCGGGGTCGTGGGGGTGCCGCGCGTTGAACGCCTTGCCCGACGAAACGGGGGTGGTGACACGGGGCGCGGAGGGCCAGCCGTCGCGGTCGTCCTGCCCGGCGCGGGCAGTGAGAACGGCGAGTCGGATCAGGTCCGCGCTGGTGTTGGTCGGCCAGCCGTGAACCTTGTTCTGCCAGGCCAGCGGGACGGCGGATGAACCCCAGCGCGCGCCGAGCAGTGCTCCGGTGATAGCGGCGACGGTATCGGTGTCATTCCCGGTCCGTACGGCGGCCTCCAGCGCGAGCTGGAAATGCTGAGCGGCGAAGCTGCCCTGCTCGGGCAGGTCCTCGGGGACCGGGGTACGGGTGATGGCGGACCATGCGGCCTGAAGGGCTTCGACCACCCAGCCGTTGCGCCGGAAGTGGCGCGGCGGGTGGGCCTCGGCCGCGTCGAGCCGGGCCGCCCAGACGGCGCGGCGCTCCTCGGGCAGAAGGTCAAGGCCCTCACGGACACCGTCGAACGTCCCCGTCAGGACGGCGGTCCTGATGCCGGAGCACCACAGGATGCACGCCTCGGCGCAGTCAGGGTCGGCGTGCGTCAGCTCGCTGACCAGCTTCGCGGCCTCGGCCATGGCCGTCGCGTCGTCCAGGTAGGCGAGTGCGACGATGCCCGTCCTCATGAGTGAGCCGTTCCCGGCGCTGTTCCTCGGGTGGGCGGCGGCGTGTCGGCGGGACACGGCCAGCATCGCTTCGGAAGGTGAAGTCCCCTTGGCGCGCATGGTGGTGCCCAGGACGCTGCGCGTCTGGTTGCCCACGTCGGCCGGGCCGCCCCCGTACCAGCGGAGGAAGTTCATGGCGATCGCGTCGAGGGCTTCCGGGGTGCGCAGATCCGCGCCGGTCGCGGCGACCTCGGCGATGCAGACGTGCATCTGGGTGTCGTCGCTGTACTCGCCGGGAGCGAAGTTGAACGGACCGCCGCCCTTCATCTCCGGGAGACGGTCGTCGCTCATGCTCGGGCGGAACTCGTACGGCACGCCGAGCGCGTCACCCGATCCGGCGCCCAGGAGCACTCCGGCGGCGCGGTCCGTGGCCTTCTCGTCCAGACGCGCGGGGCCGCCCTCGGCGGACCACGGCCCGAAGTCGGCGTAAGGGAGCGGGGAAGCGGAGTTCGAAGACATGAGATCTCTTTCTGCGGGGCCGCTGAGGCCGAGGACGCCCCGCACATGAGCGGAGTCGAGGGAGCACGCGGCGTGGAGTCAGCCGGGCGGTGCGCCGCACGCTCTGCGGTGGCGACGCATTGACAAGTTGTCATAGCGTCACGCTGCACGTCAAGGACTTAAAAGTAGTTGCTTAAATCTTAGAGTCTGTGTATTGTCCTGAGTGTTCTGGGGGCACGGCCTCCTCGGATACCCCTGTAGCTCAGCGGACAGAGCTGCGGCTTGCGGAGCCGCGTGCGGAGGTTCGACTCCTCCCAGGGGTGCTCCCGCCCAGGTGCCGCCGGCTCAGGCTCGGCACCGCACCACACCGCCATTAACCCGGAGTACGTCATGCTCGCGCCCGATCTGGCCCGGCTCGTCCGGGCCGCCGACCGAAACCGGCTCGTCGCTGCCGTACAGGCGGCCGTCGATACCGTCGCCTGGTACGCGCCGGCCCCGAAGCCCGACTACGCGGACACCCACCTGAGCATCGCCCGCAGTGAGGCGAAGGCGGAGCTGGCCGAAGAGGTGGTGGACGCCATCGTGCTCACGTTGAGCGCAAGCTCGATGGCGGCCCCCGCAGCCAACGCCACGAACTCTCCGGACTCACCCAACTCTGCTAAGGAGCAACGACCTTGACCGCCCACTGGCGATCCATTCCCATGCCGCCAAACGTCGCGCGGCTGCCGCGCAACACCGCGGGCCGGCCGGTTCCCATCAACACGCCCTGGTACGAGACTGCCGACGACGGCGGGCAGATGGCCATCAGATCCAGCGCCGACCTGGGAGAGCACGTGGTGTGCCCGTGCGAACCCGGTCGCGGAACGGCCGCGTTCGGCGACCAGTGCCCTCCCCGTCAGCGGAAGTTGATGGAGCAGCGCCTGTGCGGGATCTGCGGCAGGGCGATCAAGAAGACGAGCAGTCTGGTGTTCATCGGCGCCCCGAACGCGGGCTTCTACATCGAACCTCCCGTTCATCCCCGGTGCGCGGCATACGCACTGCTGGTCTGCCCGACGCTGTCGGCGGCCGACGACGTCGAGCTGACGATCGCCCGCAGCTACGTTCTGCGCGAGCGCCGCATGAACGGGGTCTCATTCGACCTCAAGATCATTTATGACCTCTTCCCGCACCGGGACCCGAACGCACGCCGCAGGGGGCCGCTCGACTTCTATCTGGCCTTCCCCGAGAACGCCCACCGCATGGCCGCCAAGGACTGGCTGACCAGTCACGCCCCCCCGGCTGTAGCCCGTCGACGACGAGAGAGCCCATGACGTGCAAGTGCAGAGCCCGGACGTACGAGGGCCACCTGAAGAAGACCCAGGCCGGCTACCGCGGCACCGTCTGGCTGCCGCCGCAGCCGCCCCGATCGAATGGAAGCACCGAACGATGCGAACTCCCGCCGACTCCCGAGCAGACGCCCAGCGCCTGATCGAAGCCCTGGCCGGCCCACTGCCCCGGGACGAACGAGGCCGCGCCGGCGCCGTGCAGGCCGGGCTGCTGCGCAGCGGACTGCTCGACAAGAACGACCTGGGCACCCCGGCCGTCGTATCCGCCACCCGAGACGGTCTGACCAGCCTGGCCCACCTCCTGGACGAAGCCGCCCCGGGACACGGGGCCGGACACCTACTGCTGCTCCTGTTCGCCGAGCGCGCGCAGTTCACGCCCCATCCCGTCCCGGAGGCATGGCAGCTCCGGGCCCGTGACGCGGCCATCGCCTTGCTGGACCATGCCCTGCGACACGCGGAGGACCCGCTCCGCCTCCTCGGCGCGGCCCTGGAGGTGCACGCCGAGGAGAGGCGCGAGTGCAGCACCTTCGCCCCTTCCCGTCGCGCCTCTGGGCAGGCACCGGCCGCCGTCACACCGGCCCTCACTCTCGACCAGACGGAGCTGCACCTGGCCGTCGGGGCCTTCGAGCCTGGGATTCTCACCGTCTGCGGGCAGCAGGTGGAGCAGAAGGCCGCAGACTCCGCAGGCAGCGCCGGCGGCCTCCCGCCGGAGTGCGCGGGCTGCTTCGGCAGGGCGCCCCTGGACCCGGCGCCGATCTTCACCCCCGGAGAGCACGACGCCTGGACCGCCTTCCTCGTGGACCACCGCCCGGAGGGGGCATGAATCCCGAGCAGGGATCGGCCATCGAGCGGCGGCGGGCCGCGCAACTGCCGCCCGGCATCGCGGCCTTGCCGCGGGACGCGCGCGGGTACCCCATCAGCTTCGTGACCGCGGTGGGGCCCGACGGCACGCCCGACTTCACCGAGTTGGACGGCCCTCGACGGGCCCGAGCCATCGTCGAGCACCTGTGCGGCCTGTGCGGGCGGGCTCTCCCGCTGGTCCGCGCCGTGATCGGAGGACCGCAGGTCGTGGAACACCACCTCGCGATGGACCCGCCGATGTGCGTACCGTGCGCGGTCTTCGCCGCCACCCACGCGGCAGCCGGCTGCCCCTTCCTCCTGATGCCCGCCGCGCGCTTCCGCAAGGACCGCGGCACCCGGCCGTCGTCGCCGCTGGTGGCCAAGGAGCGCCCGCAGACCATGTACCTGGCCCGCACCTTCGCCCATGAAGCCATCCGCCTCCGGCTCCCCGACGGCTCCGAGGAGGTCATGGCGCTCTGCGACAGATGGACCAGCCTCGAAGAGATCCGGGCGGGGAGGCTGGCCGACGCGCGGCACCTCCTCTCAAGATGACTGCTTAACACTATGACTAGAAGTGCGGTTCGGTCGGTGTCGCCGACGCGCGCCACCGACCCGACCGCCCTCCCCGCACCCCAAGCGGACTTATCCGCGGAAGGACTTCCATGCCCCGCCGATTCCTGATGAGCCTGCTGCGCCGCACTCCCCGACCGGCCCCCGCCACTAAGACCGTGTCCTATGTGGTGAGTCGGAGCAGTCGTTTGTAGCAGCAGAGGGCTGCGGCGAGGCCGAGGAAGGCCAGGTAGTTACGGGGGTGGCGTTCGTAGCGGTGGTTCAATCTGCGGTAGCCGGTGAGCCAGGACATGGTGCGTTCGATGACCCACCGTCGGCGCCCTAACCGTTCGCTGGACTCGACTCCCTTGCGGGCGATGCGCACGCCGATGTGCTTGCCCCATAGCCATTTTCGCAGGTGAGGAATGTCGTATGCCTTGTCCGCATGGAGCCGCTGCGGCTTGAAGTTCCGGCCTCGGTGGGGGTCATGTCTCGTTTGGTGACCCATGATCATCGGCTTCAGCGCGAGGCTGTCGTGGGTGTTCGCCGCGGAGAGGCCGACGAGGAGGGGCAGGCCGTTCGCGTCCGACAGGACGTGCATCTTGGAGCCCGGCTTGCCCCGGTCCACGGGGCTAGGACCTGTGAGTTCGCCCCTTTTTTAGCCCTCACGTGCGCGGAGTCGAGCACCGCCCAGGAGAGGTCGAGGAGACCGGCGTCGTCCAGACGGTGCAGGATCTCCTCGTGCAGCCGGCCCCACACGCCGGCCCGCGACCAGATCAGGAACCTGCGGTGTGCCGTCGACTTCGATATCCCGAAACACGGCGGCAAAGCCCGCCAGGCACACCCGCTGACCTGATCCGCGAAACCGCCACCCGCCATACCGGCGCGCCCGATCGCGCCGAACACGACCACCACTGGGGAGAGGAAACCCAGCGCTGGAAGGTCGAGGAGCGGTGGAGCTGGCGCTGCCCCAACCCGCACCGCCACAAGGCCATCGTCGACGCAGGAGGTACCTGCCCGAAGGTCAGGGTGCGGGTCAAGGAGCACGTCAACGGCCCCAGGGGCAGAGAGCTCGACATCCGCCGTACCGCCCGGATCAGCACCATCAGCACCATCAGCACCAAAGTGGGAAAGCCGGGATGATCTTGCACGAGCACTCCGGGAGGGGTACCGATGAACCGACGCGCTCCGCCGCAGCACACGTCCGCCGCAGCGAGAGGCGCGGCTCTGTCATGCGCGCGGCCGACGCCCGGCTCAGGAGGAGTTAGCGATGCCGTCCCCCGCCAACGCGTCGCCTCGCGCCTTGGAGCACCTGGTCGACGGACTCGCCGACGAGGTCGGCGTGCACGCGGCCGTCTCCTGGGCCCACGGCGTTGCCCTGGTGCGGCACGCCGCAGAACACCGTCTGCTCGCCTCCCCCGTCGAGCTGGAAGGGGGACCCGACGCCGTGCGGCGCGGGCTGGAGGCCCTGGCTGCTTCCCATCCGGCACTGGATTCGCTCACCGACCCCCAGGTGGTCGGCATGTGGAAAGAGCCGATCAGCCAGGCCGGCTGGGCCCGGGCTGCACAGATGTGGACTCACACACCGATCGGCGACGTCGGCCACCGCGTGGACGGATTCCGCCTCGGAGACGCCTACCAGGCACTGTCGGTCGACGCACGCAAATCGAGGGCCTTGCGCCAGACACCGATCTGGGTCGCCGAGTTGCTGCTGGACCTGTCCCTCGAGCCCGCGCTCGACGAGGTCGGGGCCGACCGGGCCCGGATGATCGACCCGTCGTGCGGAACCGGGCACATCCTCATGTCCGCCTTCCACCGCGTGCGAATCCATGTCCCCAAGGGGCGCGGCCCGCGCGCGACGGTCCCGGTGGAACGCTCGCTGGAACGCGCCCTCGAAGCCGTACACGGTGTCGACCTGGACCCTTATGCGGTGATACTGGCGCGGTACCGGCTCCTCGCGGCCACCGCGAGCTTCCTGAAGCTGCCCATCGCATCCGTACCCGCCGGCTGGCCTGTGCAGGTGGCGGCAGCCGATGCGCTGCTCAGCACCGAGGAACCGCTGCTCCGACCGGGCCGCTATCACGCGGTGGCGGGCAACCCGCCGTACATCACGGTCCGCGACCCCCATCTGCGCGAACAGATCCGCCGCACCTACCCGGAGGTGTGCAGCGGCAAGTACTCCCTCGCTCTGCCCTTCACCGTGCTGATGACGAGGCTGGCCAGACCGGCCGGCACCATCGCGCAGCTCACGGCCAACTCCTTCATGAAGAGGGAGTTCGGCAAGAAGTTCATCGAGCAGTACCTCCCCACGGTGGACCTGACCTGGGTCATCGACACCAGTGGGTGTGTCATCCCGGGGCATGGCACGCCTACGGTGATCATGGTCCACAACGCGCAGCCCCCGCAGGGGGACACCATCATCACCATCCGGGGGAACCGCGGCGAACCGCGGATGCCCGAAGACCCCTCTCAGGGCCTGGTGTGGAGGGCGATCGAGGAAGCGGTTCACCAGCGCCTGGCGCTCGATCGTCTCCGGCGAGGCATCGAAGTGAGCCGAAGCACGTCAGCTGTCACATAGGCAGGATTCTTGTCACCAGAACTACGGGCGAGCCTTCCGTCTTGGTCTCCAGGGTGTGTCGAGCCGCTAGGCTTGAGGGATGAGCGATGACCGTCCTGTTCTCCTCCCGTCCAGCTGCGAGTGGAGCGAGGATGCGCGGCTGGTGGGTGGGGCCCTGCGGACTGTTCAAGCAGCCGCGTCGGCGACCGGTGATGAAGCGCGCTACGTCCTTCCGCCCCTGCCCTGGCAGGTCGCGGCCGATCTGGTCGAGAAATGTCCGACGGTTGATCATCATCATTCGAACATCAGGATCATGGTGGTGCCGGAGCGCGACTTGCGCGCCCTGTGGGCCTGTTACGAAGCCCTTGTGGGTGCGCACGAGGGGCACGCCGAAGCCACGAAGTTGGCCGACCTGCTCTCCCCTTTCCTCCGCGCTTACGACGACACAGATCTGGAGGGCCTCGTCGCGTGCGTGGGGCGCGTACTTGCCGTCCTGAGCCTCGGAATCGACGCCGCCCGCGCCCTCTACACGCACCTCTCCTCGAAGGAGTGCGACACGCCGGAAGCGGTCGATGCGGTGACCGAGATCCTCACGGCGTGGCGCAAGGCTGGCGTCGCTCCCTGAAGGCCGGATGTGGTCTTCGAGGAGTGGCTTGCGGGCGCCGCAGTAGGGCTAAGCAGGCCGCTGTGCGGAGCCAGCGGAAGACGTTGTGCTGCGCAACGCAGGTCTCGCGCAATGGCCGGAAAGACGGCCGAAGGTGGCGTCAGCCAGCGATCGGACACGCACTCATCGACGGGACGGGACCAACGAAGTTGCTTAAAACTATGAGTGCAGTTATGGTTGTCTTATCCGGGCCGCCAGACTTCAAGCGCACACCGTCGCCGGCCCGCCTCCATACCCCTTCGAGAGGGAAAACCCCATGACTTCCCCGACCATCCCGCCGCCCGTCGTCGGCCGTGGAGCCATACGCATCAAGCTGGACCGCGGAATTCACCCGGCCACCCTCAAGCCGCTGTTGGAACCCGGCACCACCACGCCCACCTCCCGGTGCGGATCATGCGCCTTCCTGGTGGAACGGCTGGTCGGAGACGGGACGACAAGGATGAAATGTGCCGTCAAGGCCCAGCGGCGGAGGGGCCCGGACATCAAGCCCGACTTCCCCGCATGCGTCGAATTCACTGCCACGTAGCGGCAGTTCCTCATCAGCCCGGCGGTCGGCGCGGCCGTGAGGCCGCGCCCCCGGGCCCTCTCCCCATCCAGACCGTCAAGAGGTGCCGTTGTGGCGAGCGTTGACCAAACCCTGACCGATCTCATCCGCAGCTTCCCCTGTGCTTATCCCGATCGCACCCAGGCGCTCCACCAGGTCCTGGTAGTGCTCGGCGCCGGGTACGAGTGGCAGGGCGGCGAGGTCGTCCAGCGATTCGACTCGGACGGGAGCAACTGCCTGAGGGTGCACGGCATGTTCAAGGTCTCCGCAGACGAAGCAGACCTCATGTGTGGACCCGGGGAGACGATTTTTCGGGAGGACCGCGACGGGACCTGCCCCTCCGAGCACCTCCGCAGCCGCGCCGTGGAGCTGGCCCGCACTCCTGGGCCGCTGCGCCAGGACCCGTATCCGGCGAGCACGCTCGCACCGCTGTTCAACGTCCCGGAGGATGCCGCCGCGGACTGGGTCGAGGCCGCCCGGGAGATCGCCGAGGTCGTCGTCCCGCTCTGGGCCAACCCGTCCCCGTACGAGCTGGCCCTCACCTTCTCCTACACCGCTGAACAGCGGGCGTACGCTCACCGCCAGCACTCGAAGGCGCTCGCCCTTCTTGAGCAGCGCTTCGGTCCCGGTTGGCTCTCCGACGGTCCGCGCTGATGCCGTCCGAGCTCATGCTCTCCCGAGGCGAGCCGTGCATCAACTGCGGAGTGCAGGTCGGCGAGGAGCACGCGGCCGGCTGCCTGGAGACGCACTGCCCGCGCACCGGCCTCCCGCAGACTTCCTGCCCCGGTCGGCATGGCCACAGCGGAGGGGGCGTGTGGACCGGCCTGCTGCCGGGAGAGGGAGCCGCAGTGGCCTTCGGCTGGTTCGCCGCGCTTCGTCCCGGTCAAGGCTGGGTGCCGGTCGCTCCCCGGACCGACGCCGTCGACTATGGGACCGACTACATGCCCGACTTCAACAGGGTCTTCTCACAGGCCAGATGGGACCAGGCGGCCCAGAGATGGGTGAAACCACCGGCCCCTGGGGAATCGCGGCCGCACTCGGCGCCGCCACACGAATGAAGAAATTGACTCCAGCGCAAGCAAGATCACCCGACTTTACGCAAGAGGTCATCGCGTCGACCGGCCCTTCCGGTCGGGGTACGCCCCCCACGCATCCCCTGTTCGAGCCCGACTGAGTGCCGTTCACCCGGCTCCCCCATACCACCCTGGTCCTGTGGCGCGTATCAACGGCGGCTCGGGCCGCCGTGCTCACCGCAGTGGCCGCAGGTATCGCGGTGGCCCTGCCGAAGCTGTGGCCGGCCTGCCCGACCTGGCTCGTCTGGAGTGCCTGGGCGGCCGCCGGCGCGGCGACCGTGCGCGGTGCTGTCCACTGGCAGCGGCTGAGCAGCGCCTGGCGGTTCAGCGGCTACAGCCTGGCCAGGGAAGCGTTCTGGGTACGGGGCGGCATGTGGCACCGATACCTCGAAGAACTTCCCTACGGGCGCGTCCAGGCCGTCGAGGTCGAGTCCGGTCCCCTTCAGCGGCGCCTGGGTCTCGCCTCCGTGACCGTCGCCACCGGGGCCTACCACCGCGTCCCGACCTGGACGCGACCGACGCCGAACGGATCAGGGACGTCCTGTCCTGGGCCGCGCGGGAGAGGGCGGAGGTCCTGTGAGCGAGACAACGTTGCTGGAGGGTCGGCTGCACCCCATCACGCCCTGGCGCCAAACGTGGGCGGCAGCCACCGGCATCGCCACCTTCCTCTTCCGCGACCTGCACGAATGGTTCACCAGCGCCGCCTCGTGGCCATGGTGGGCTCTGGCACTGATCGCCGCCGCGGTGACCCTCCTGGCCGCCGGCTACGGATACGTCTCCTGGCGGCGAACCTCCTACCGTCTCACCACGGACGCGTGCACGTGCGGAAGGGCATCCTGTTCCACCGACGCCGACGGTTCGAGTTGGCGCACCTCCAGGAGGCGGACACCCACCGGCCGTTCCTCGCACGATGGCTCGGCATGTGCTCGCTCCGCTTGTCGGTATCCGGTCAGAGCGCCCACCTCAGCTACCTGTCCGACACGCAGGCCGCCGTACTGCGCAGCGCGCTGCGCCGACACATGGCGACCGAGGTGCCCGCCTCCGGGGCCGCCACCACGGCAGCGGAGTCGGACGTCATGCTGTCCGTTCCGGCTCGCATGCTGGGGATGTCGCTCCTGCTGGAGGTGCACACCTGGTTCGCCGCCGCGGTGAGTATCGCTCTCGGCCTGGTGCCCTACGCGGTGTTCCACCAGCCGCTCACCCTGCTTTCGGCGGCCGGTTCGCTGGGCGCGACATGGCGGCTGACCGCCTCGCGCTGGCCGCGCTGGCACGGCTGGACACTCACCGCCGAGCCGGGCGGGTACCGCGCCGACTACGGCCTGTTCGACCGCCAGCACCAGACACTCCGCCATCAGCGCACGCACGCTGTCGAGTTGTCGCAGCCGCTGCTGGGGCGCCGTCGTGGATGGGTCCGGATCTCTCTGGCGACGGCCGGCCACCAGAGCCCGCTGCTCGTTGCTCCCGTCGCCACCTGGGAGCAGGCCGAGCAGCTGGTCCGCAGCCTGTACGGCGCGAACGGCGCCGAACTCCTCCGCGTCAGAACACCTTCGCCCCGGCGGGCCCGCTGGGCCACTTTGTGGAGCCACGTGCTGTCCTGCACCGCGAACGCCGAGTACCTGTGCATCTGGGACGGATGGTTCCTGCGGAACAGAATTCACCTCGCGCCGGTGCCGAAAGCACAGAGCGTCGAGGTCACCCAGGGGCCATGGCAGCGGTTCCTCCGCCTGGCCACCGTCCGCGTGGCTCTCGCAGGGGGCTCCGACTTCATCGCCCGCCATCGCCGAAGCCGTCGAGACCGCCGCACGGCTCCGCGCGACCAGAGGGACAGCGGCCGACTGAAGGCTGCCGTCGTAGATGAGAGTTGACCGCGCTTCTGAGCTGGGCACTGTCAACATCGCGACGGTGGTACGGCCCGAGGGCAGGTCGCTGGAAATGAGAGCGCTCGTCGGACGGGCCGCTACCCGGGTCGCGCAAGGCGCGGGAGCGCCGCGCCCCGTAGCCTGCGCAGCAGGGTCGAAGTGATAACGCGCAGGTCAGAGCGCCGAGCACTCTCATCTGCACTCTCATGTTGAGGTATTCACTCTCATTTTGGAGCGCCGCTCTCACCGACTTCGCGCCGCGCTGCCCCGGTTCGGAGGTGAAGCCCCAGAATCTTGCTTAAATCTATGAGATTGGTTATAGTTGAGGTGTTGGTGGCCGAGCCTCTGGGCCGACCACCGACACCTCACCCCTCCGAGACTCACGGGAGCCACGATGCCCTCCATCGCCGACAAGCGCGCCGCCCAGATCCACGATCGCCTCTCCGGCCGTGCGCAGCGGGCGGTCGAGGACCAGAAGAAGAAGCTCGCCGAGCACTGGGACCGGTTCCAGAACATGAACCCGGCGGTCATCAACGCCTCGGCCGTCTTCAAGGGCCTGGAACTACGCCAGAAGCTCATCGAGTTGTGGTCCGCCGTCGTCGGCGAATGCGCTCTCCGGAACGCCTCGCTGGTCTTTCAGGACGCGATCGCCCGGGCGGAGACGACCGTCGAGATCGGCGTGACGGCGGGCATGGGAACCCAGGTGTCCAATGCCCGACAGGAGATGTACGTCGAGGCGTGCCAGTACTTCCACGAGGAGGCGGAGCGCATCTACAAGGCGCTGTCCTGAGCCTGGCCCCGCTGTCCCACCGGCCCCGATCCGACCACGAGCAAGGAGCACGCCTTGGGCGCCATCGAGAATCACGCAGCCATGATGTACGGGTACCGCCTGGGAGGTCCGGCCGACGGCTGGGCCGGGCTGGCGAACGAGCTGGTCCGTTGCACCGACAGCATCGACGGCTCCTCGTGGTTGATGCCCAGGGTGTCGTGGGAGACGGAGGACATGCGCGAGGAGAACCACCCCGACTACTTCGCCGCCGCAGCCGCGGAGCGGCTGGCCGCCTCGGGCCTGGAGTCGCTGTTCCTTCGGACGTACTCGCTCGGATGGGAGGTGGAGGGCCACATCGTCGCCGCCGTGATCCACCAACCTGAGGGCGGGCCACTCGCCCTAACCCCCGCAACGATGGCCGCCGCGTCACAGCACGATGCAGTCCTGGCGCGGGCGCTGTCGGTTCTGGAACTGCGCACCCTCGCCACCAAGCCGGAATGGATCATGGCGAACTACTACGCGTGACCTTCGCTTCGGATGCCCCCACGGCGTCAACGGGGAGTTCGTACCCGGCCGCAGCTCGCGGCCCGCCTCAGCCCATAACGCGTACCGAAGGAAGTCATGGACTGCTGGAAGTCCGGGAGAGTGTCGGGACCTCGCGCCCCGTGGGCGGCCGGTGACGCGCGGCGGCGATTCGCCTCACGTCCGGCCGGGCCGGCGGTGCGGAGTGCACCTCGCCCGAGACCGCGGGCCGGGTGGCCGCAGGGAGGTTGAGCCTGATGGGCAAGTCCGCACTGCGGCGCACCAAGGTGTCCGCGACCCGCAAGCGCGCCTGCCTCGACAAGCGGCGATACCCTTCGCCGGAGGCGGCGCAGAGCGCTGCTGAACGGCTGGCGCGCGACGAGCCGTGGCGGCATCCTCGGGTGCCCTACGAGTGCCAGTACAGCGGGCGGGAGCCACACTGGCACATCGGCCGCCCTTTCGGAATTCCTCGGAGTAGGCGGCGATGAAAACTCCAGAGACTGCTTAACGCTATGATTACGAGTATTGTCTAGGTACATCTTCACCGATCCAGTCGAGCCCGCCCGCAACGGAGCCCGCTCCTGGCACGGTGCCTCACGCTCTGCGAACGGAACCCCCGATGGCTTCACGACATGCCCTTGTGTGCCTGCCCCCGCACGCCGCCGAGACCTCATACACCCTCGATACGCGGCTGCGGCGCGCACTCAACAAGGTTCGCGGCGGCCACTTCGACAGCTATGAGATCACCACGGGCCGGTACACGGAGCACTTCCCGCTGGAGCCCGGAGCTCAGGCCGACGACCCTCGTCTCGTACGGTCCGCGTCCGGTCCGGCCGACCGGTGCGCCGGTGGTGTCCTGAGCCTGCTGGATCTCGCCGCGCTGCGCGATCGCCACGCGGCGGAGGCCGCCGCGCTCCACGACGCCTGGACACAGGCCACCGACGGCATGCCCCCGGCCGAGCCGTGGGAGCGGTTCGAGCGGCACTTGGGCGGGGATTCCTTCCAGGCGCTCCTCGGCTTCCGCGCGCAGCCGCGGCTCAAGGTGCTCGACGCGATCAAGACCGGTCCCCGCCAGCGCGGCGAAGAGGCGGCCCTGGTCAGGCTGGACCGGGCCGGGTTCATCGCCCGGGCCCGGCGGCGCGCCGTCCCCGGCAACAGCCTCCGCGAACTCGACGGCACGTGGCTCACGGACCCGGCCTGGCTGAACGCGGACGACCCCTTGGAGTCCGGCAGCACGGCCTACCACGACCACGTGAACGCCTACATCGACGCGCGCGACGGCGACGTCCTCGTCGTGGGCGTGGACTGCCGCCGCTGACCGCCGTTTTCCCCCTCCGCACCGGGGCGGCACCGAGGCCGCCTGCCCATCCCCTCCGAGGAGCCAATTCCATGTCCTGGGACCTCGTTCCTGGTCAGCACGTCGACCGCGCGGCTCTCCACGCCAGTTACGGCGGCCGAATCCATCCGCGTATCAGCCCCTCGAAGCAGAGCCCGAACGTCTTCTTGTTCATCACCCCGGACGCCGAGGCGGGTGCGCTCGACGGCTGGACAGGGGAGCACCTGTACTTCGGCGGGGAGGGCGGGCTCGACGGCAGGGACCAGAAGGTGTCGCAAGGCAACCGCTCCGTCGTCGAGCACGAACAAGACGACCGGGCGTTGCGCGTGTTCCTCCAGCCCTACGACGGGCCGGTCCAGTACGTGGGCCAGTTCCGGCTGGACCCGGAACTGCCGTTCGTGCACGTCGACGCGCCTTTCGACATGCGCAGGCCGCAGGACGTCAGGAGGGCGCTCGTCTTCCGGCTCCTGCCGCTGAACGGGCCGCCGGTGGGACTGCGTACGGCCGAACCCGTCGCCCGGCGCACGGTGCTTGAGCAGACCGCTCCCTGTCCGGCGGAACGCGCCGTGCTGCGGGGGCCGGTGCAGACCTCCGCGCAGACGGCCGCGCGCAAGCTGCTCCAGCAGTACGAGCATCACGCTCGCTGGGAACTGCGAGCCGACCTGTCCGGCTACCGGATCAAGGTCGCCGGGTCCGTCACGGAGCTGGTCGTCGACCTGTACGACATCACCCGCAACGAGCTGGTGGTGGCCCGGGCCACGCAGGCACGTGCCGCCGTACGCGAGGCCATCGGAGAACTCCACGACCTCGCGCGCTACTTCACCCCCGAACCGGCCCGGGTCATGGTGCTCCCCGCGCGCCCGGACGAGGACCTGTCCGAACTCCTGCACCGGCAGCAGGTCAGCGCGGTGTGGCCGATCGGCCCGCGCGGCTTCGGCCGCACCGATCCCTCGTCCTGACCCCGTACCCGCCCCCGGTGTCCTGCCGCCCGGCGGCAGGACACCCTCACCCGGAGATGAACATCCCCATGGAAGATCACACGGCTCCGCTGGCAGGCTGCGTACCCGCCTTCGGCCGGCACCGGACCTACCCCCCACGCCGCGGATGGCTTCTGAAGGTGCACACCGCCCTCCAGGACGATCCGCACGTCTTCCAGCGGCCCGACGCTCCCGTCGTCCTCGGCGTCGGCTCCAGCATGGTGGCCTCCATGCGGTTCTGGGCCGGTGCCTTCGGTCTCGTGGAGGAGGACTCCGCAGGAGCGCCCGGGGCAGCGGTCCCCACCGCCCGGGGGCGCTGGCTGCTCGACGAAGAGGACGGCGCCGACCCGTACCTGGAGGACCGGGCCAGCCTGTGGCTGCTCCACTGGTGGCTGCTCACCGGCACGCCGTGTTCCGTGCCGAGCTGGTACTACGTGTTCGCCGTCTACGGGCTCTCCCGTTTCACCCGCGCCGAGCTGCTCTCCGGCATCCAGCGCGCCGTGGCGCGCAGCGGATGGCGGTCCCCGGCCGACGATACCGTCCGACGCGACATCGCCTGCCTGGCCACGATGTACGCGCCGCAGGTCGGCTCCGTCGACCAGCCCCGCGCCGGCCTGGAAGACGTCCTCGCCAACCCATTCGGCGACCTCGGGCTGCTGAGCACCGCGACGCCGAGGTCCCACCCGCGCGGAGACCGGAGCCACGAGATCACGCTCGCCACGGGCGCGGGCCGGTCGGCTCCGGCCGCCGTGCTGCTCCACGCCTGCCTCGACTACGCGGCCCGCGACACAGCCGCTCCCGGCAGCATCGCCGTCGCCCGGCTGGCGAGCGGACCGGGACGGATCATGCTCCTGGACAGCGGCGCGCTGCGCCGGGCGCTCGAACGCGCGGCCCGCCGCCACCCGGCCGTCTCCGTCGTGGAGTCCGGGGCCGGCGAGATGCTGCTGACCTACGACGCACCCCCTGCGTTCCTGGCCGACCAGGTCCTGGCGGGCCTCTTCCGCAGGCCAAGCGGCCCCATCGGTCTCTGACACCCACGGCCTTCACCAACGACACCGGCACACCGCCGACCCGCCGCCGCGACGCAGCGAGCACAACCTGCCGCCCCCCTTACCCGCCCCCGGAGTACCCGCACGTGACCACCGACCGCCCCTACCTCGCCTACCTGGGCCCCTCCGACCCCGCCCGGCCTCAACCCGGCCGGGCCACCGACGAGGACGCCGACCGCCTGGAGAACGCGGTGCTGACCGCCTATCTCACCCACCTGGAGGCCGAGGGACACCGCGTGCTGCGCCACCGCGTCGTCACCCATCCCGAACTGGCCTCCACCGACCTCTTCGACGCCACCACCGACGAGCTGGTGATGGCCTGCCACCGCACCCACTACCTCGCGCTCATCGCCGCGTACGGCGTGATCATCGACTGCGCGCGGCTCTTCCCCCGGCCGCGCCGGGCACTGCTGCTCACCACCGCACCCGGCACCTTCGTGCGGGACTTCCTGAGCTATCACCAGATCATCGCCATCTGGCCCGAGAACGGCGCCTTCGTACGCGCGGAGCCGGCGCCCGAGGGGAGCGCGCCGTGAGGCGCCAGATCTTCGGGCCGCCCGCGGACATCGACGCGGGCCGCGCCTGGCGCGCGGCCGGGCTCCTCGTCGACGTCGCCGGGCGGACCCTGCCGACCGCGCGCCGGCCCTGCGCGTTCTGCGACGGCGAAGACCTCGGCGACACCTGCCCGGCGGCGCTGACCTGCCCCACCTGCCGCGCCGGGCCCCGGACACGGTGCCAGCGGCCCAGCGGACACACGGCCGATCAGTGGCACCGGGCGCGTGTCCGCGCCGCCGACACGGAGGACCAGCGCCGTGAGGACGGCGGCGAGACCAACCTGCCCGCCCGGTGGCTTCAGCCGGGCGCCAACCGATCACAAGGAAAGACGATGACCACCGAGCACCAGCACGCCAACACCGCTGACCCGGCCGCCCCGACCGGGCCGGACCGGACCCGCTCCTCCGCCCCGCGCATCACCACCGCGCAGCGCCGCGCCCTCCTCGCCGGCGCCAGGGACCCGCTCGGGCTGCTGCCCAATGCCGTCAACCTGCGGACACTGGCCTCCCTCGCCGAGGCCGGCTACGTCGGCCTCGACCAGAGCCGGGACATTCTGCGTGGTCGCGAGGCGACACGGGACGAACTCGACGTCTGGGGCGGCGCCCTGACCGAGGCCGGCTGGGTGCGGGCCCGGGCGGAGGGCGCGGGCCCGTACCGGATCGTCGTGGTGGGCTGCGGGAAATCCAAGCAGGACCGCCGCGTGCCGGCCGGGGCGATGTACGTGGGCCCGTTCCATGGCTCCTGCCGGGAGACCGCCAAAGCCCTGCTCCAGGACGGCGGCCGACAGTACATCCTTTCCGCTGCCCACGGGCTCCTGGATCTTTCCACGGAGATCGACCCGTACGACATCACGGTGGGCGATCCCGGCAGCATCAGCGCGGAGCTCGTGCAGGCGCAGGTCCGGGAGCGCGGCATCGAGTCGGCGGAGGTGACGGTGCTGGCCGGCGGCAAGTATGTCCAGCTCGCGCGGCCGGCATGGCCCCTGCTGCGGGCCCCGCTCGCCGGCGCTGCCGGGATCGGCGAGATGAAGCAGCGCCTCTCCCAGATCCGCCTCGCCGCGCGCGCCGACGCCGGGCGGCAGTGGTGAGCGCGGCGTCCGGGCCCGACCCTCAGCGGTGGGAGGAGATGGCCGCCGGCCGTGCCGACGGGTGGACGCAGCGGTGGAGCGGCCGCGTGCCGACCTGGCGCCACACGTCGCAGGGCGGCTTCGACCGACGCCGCTACGAGGTGGTCGAACTGGCCGAGGCGCCCGCCCGGGAGTACATCCAGGCGAACCACTACCTGTCGGGATGGCCGCCGGCGGTGCACCGGTACGGGCTGGTGGACCTCGAGCCCGCAGGGGCGGAGATCGGCCACGACGTCGGCGGCGGCCTGCTGGTGGGCGTCGTCGTGCTCGGCGTGCCGATGAGCCGCCGTGCTTTGACCAGGGTTTTTCCGTCGCTGGTCCCTTCTGCGAATCGCCTCTGAGCATCGACTGACTCGTACCGTTCGCGGGAAAGTGCTCCAGTGAGGCGAGTCATCCACCCACTCGTTGATGCACTCGCGTGCAGTGCCAACCGTGCCAGCAAGCCGCGCATCGCACTGGGCAGGGGGACTGTAGCCTGTCGCGTCTGGGTGGCAGCATCGCTCACCGGACGAGACGGATCGGCTTGGGGGCACGGTGCAGGGCAGGAGCGGCTTACCGGGCGGGGACCGTCGGCGGATCCACACGGCGGTAATGGGCACGATGAGCGGCTTCTTTTTGTCGTCGCGTCCCGGGAGAGGGTCCAGGCGCGGGCACAACAGAACCAGAGCAGAGCTGCGACCCGCAGCACGGTGTAGCCGCGACTCCGCAACTCGGCACGCGGTAATTGCCCAGCGCCGGTGCTCTGCCTGCCGTCCACGTACACCCCTGGGGGATCGGTGACCGGATCGACAATGACGGATTCGGCGCTCAAGCGCGCTCGGCTGGCGCAGAACCTGACCCAGGAGGAGGCTGCTGACCAGCTGAACGGGATCACGGGCGGCGCGACGGACGCGAGTCTGCTCAGCGCGTGGGAGTCGGGGCGCAAGCGTACGGGGGTGAGGAATCGCCGGGCGTTGAGCCAGCTCTACCGGGAACGCTCCGAGGTGCTCTTCGCCCACCAGGACGGGCGTGATACCGCCAGTGCTCTGGAGGCCACCGGAACCGACGTGGTCGTGCGGGTGCTCACTCGGTACACCGATCTCGTGGAGGCCATGGTCGAGGTCGTGGCCGGTGCGCGTGAACACCTGGTGGTCACGGGATCTCGCAGTCGGGAGAAGGCGTACCTGGCGGCGATCGAGACAGCCGTGGCGCAGCAGCCCGACCTGGTGCACTACCGGGTGCTTTACGGGCCGCCGCGTCACCGCGGGTTGTTCGAGCACCTGGTGCGGCTGCTGGAGCTGCGCGACCCCGGCGAGCGCCGCAACGGCGTCAAGACGCTCCACATCGGGCTCGTCGAGCCGCTGGAAGCGATGGAACGCTACTTCGTGGCGTCGGAGACCGCGGCCGTGGTCCCGTTGCCGAGCTTCCACGGGGCCGAGGGGTTCGACTGCGGGGTCATATTGGGGCGCGAGGCCGCGGTGGGACTGGTGCAGCATGGACGGGAGGCGTGCGCGTCCGCGCGGCCGGTGGAGACGTTGGAGGCCGTTCGCGCGCTGCCGGTCCGGCACGGCGCAACGCCAGGACTGGGAGAAGCGTGAAGAAGGACTTGGTGGCCCATGCCGCTACGCGGTCGGCATCTGTGATCGAACTGGCCCAGGAGCTGATCCGCAGGCCCAGCCGCGGAGGAATCGACGACTACGCGCCGGTCCTGACCGTCCTGGAGGACTGGCTGACCAGGGGCGGGCTGCCGCACCGGCGTCTGCATGACGAGGCGGGCCAACTGGTGGGGCTGCTGGTCGAGATCGCCGGCGGTCGGCCGGGGCCGTGGTGGACCTTGGACGCCTGCGTGGACACCGCCTCCTTCGGCGACGAGGAAGCGTGGACGTTCCCGCCGACGGCCGGAGACATCGTCGAGGGGTTTCTGCGGGGCCGGGGGGCTGCCGACTCCAAGCTCGCCGCTTCCGCGTTCTGCCACATCGCCGCCGACCTGCTGCCTCATGCCGCAACCCTGCGTGGTGGTCTGGCGGTCCTCCTGGATGTCGACGAGCACACCGGCGGCTTCGGCGGAGCCCGCGCGTACCTCGCCGACCCGGAGGCCGCCATCCCGGCGGGCGTGATGATCGGCTACCCCGGCTTGGACGACGTCGTCGTCGGCGGCCGGGGCCTGTGGCGCGCGACCCTCATGGTGTCCGCGCACTCCGGGCATTCCGGCTCCAGCCGGAGCGTGCTGAGCGCCGTCTCCCGTGCCGCACGCCTGGTCCAGCTGCTGGACACCGCCGATCTGCCGGGCCCGCCGGCGGCGGACGCTCCGTTCATGCTGCCGCCGAAGCTGTCGGTCACCGCGATACATGGGGGCGAGGGCTTCTCTGTGGCCGCGGACCGGTGCGATCTGAACGTCGATGTACGCACGACCCCGGCCTTCGACTCCCATGACGCCGAGACGCTGGTCCGCAAGGCCGCCGCCGAGCTCGACGCCGAGCTGCCCGGCCCCGCGCCCACCCGGATCACACCGGTCGCCAGCTGGCCGCCCTTCCAGTTGCAGCCGCACGAGCAGCCCGCCGCCGCGCTGATGAAGGCCGCCGCCACTATGGGTCTGACGGTGCGGGCCAAGACCGCCGGCCCGTCCAACATCGGCAACCTGCTGGCCGGACAAGCCGGAGGCATTCCGTCGACCGCCGGATTTGGCGTTCCCTACGAGGGCCTGCACGGGATCGACGAGCGAGCCAGCCTCGCGGAGCTCCCACACGTGTACGCGGTCTACCACCGAGCCGTCCTTGACCTCCTGAACGCGCGCTGACCTCAGCACCTCCCGCTCGAATACCAGTTCTGTTCCAGGTTGGGTCCTACGAAGTACCCAACTTCTGCTCTGTCGGGCGGGGTTGGCGCGCGGTGTCATAGAGGAGTTCGAGAGGCCGTACGGGAGCTGTCAGACACCCCGGACGGCCGGCGGACATCCGAAGCGCGACGACTACCGGAGGTACTCCATGGACACCACCGCCACGACCGCCGAGACCGAGACCTACACCGCACCCATGCTGAGCGCGCTGGGCACCGTCACCGGCGCCACCCTCGGCTCCGCGGGCAACAACAACGCGGACGACACCCAGTACTGGCAGTAGTACGGCGCCCCCAGCGGGGCGTGAACGGGTGAGCGAGCGCCCGGAGCGTCGGCCGATGGCCGGCGAGCCGGGCGCTCGTTCGGTGAACAGCGGCAGACCAGTACACGGACGAGCGGGTCGGGGTGGCCACCATGCGGTTCATTGCCGGAACATTCGATACAGGGCGCGGTAGTTGGGCCGGGAGCGACTGGCGCCCTCGGGAAGCCCAGGACGTTTTCGCCGACCGCGCGGCGCGAATCTGGGCGAGCGGGTTCGATCCGGGCGAGGTCCGCCGCGGCTCGGACCAACACGGCCAGGCCGACCTCCTGGCGATCGGATGCTGCCTGGCCACCCGCGAGGAGTTCGCAGCGGCACGCGCGGCCGCCGAGTGCGGGGCCTGGACCGCGGCGACGCGTCTTCCCGGCTCCTTCCTCACCGTGGTGCGCGACCGTGCCGGGCTGCGCATCGCCGGTGACCGGGCCGGGACGGTGACCCTGTACTGGATCCCCACCCACGAAGGCGTGTTGTGGGCGACGGCGGCCGCCCCTTTGGCCGCGTTCGCCCAGGCCGAGCCCAACCCGGCTGTTCTGCTGGGCGCGTTCACGGTGCGCGGCGTCGACGTCCTGGCCGCCGACAGCTACTTCCACGCGGTGCGCCGCGTTCCGCCCGGCCACGCTCTCATCCTGGCGCCCGGTCGGCAGCCGCGAACCGAAGCGCTGCCGGTGCCTTCGGCCGTGACGTCCTTGGAGGAAGGCGTCCCGGCGGTGCGCGAGACCATCGCCGCCGCCGTCGGCCGGCGGGCCACCGTGGCAGGCCCGATCTCCTCGGATCTCTCCGGCGGCGTCGACAGCGGCACCGTCACCAGCCTGGCCGCCGCCTGTGGGCCGCTGCTGGCCGTCACCTACACCGACGCACGCATGGGCGAGCAGGACGACATGCGCTACGCCGAGTGCATTGCGCACGACCATCCGCAGATCACCCATGCGACGATCGACGGCACCCGGGCCGGCGTGCAGCACTTCGACGGCCTTCAGGACCCGGATGTCCTGCCGTTCACCGACACTCCGTCGTTCACGCTCGGCCTGCTCGCCATCAAGACCGCGCAGCTCGCGCCGGCCACCGCCCACGGATCGCGTGCCCACCTGACGGGCCGCGGCGGCGACGACGTCCTGGACGCTGTTCCGACCATGGTCATCGACCAGTACCGGGCCGGGCATCGCAGGGAGGCGCTGCGCCGTACCGCGGCGTTCGCTCGCACCCGCCGCGCCGCCCTGTGGCCGGTGCTCGGGCAGGCCGCCCGCACGCAGCACACCCTCTACCCCCAGGCCCTCGCCGACCTGGCGGACACGATCAACGCCGGCTCCGAGAACGCCGCCCAGTCCGGTCCCGGGACATCGGCCGCCCAGATGCTCACCTGGTGCGGGAGCAGCGCTGCCACAACCTGGCTCACCCGCGCCGGCCGGGCGGCGGTCGCCGACCTGGTCACCACCCGCGCCCAGACCGCCCTGTCGGACACCACTCCCGGCGCCCTCCACGAGCGGCTCGCCCTGGAACTGATGGGCGACGGCCACGCCACCTTCGACCAGATCAGCCGCCAGCAGTGGGGCCTGCCCGTCCACGCCCCGCTTCTGGACAACCTCGTCGTGGACGCCTGCCACGCGATCCCCGGCTACGCCCGCACCCAGCCGGGCGACTTCAAGCCCCTGGCTCGCGCCGCCTTCACCGGCCACGTCCCCGACTACCTGTTGCACCGGCGCACCAAGACCGCCTTCACCAGCAGCCTGTTCGCCGGACTGCGCGCCAACGCCCCCGCCCTGCGCCGTGTCCTCGCCGACTCCCGCCTCGCCCAGGCCGGCCTCCTCGACGGCACGAGGGCGCTCGCCTCCCTGGACAGCGCCGCACGCGGTGAAGGCGCGCCCCTGGCCGCGCTGCACGCCCTGATCGTGACCGAGCTGTGGCTCGCCACCCTGCCCACGGCCCGCACCACGTGGTGGGAGCAGACCACCGTCCATGCACAGGAGGTCACCCTGTGAGTACGCGTCCCGGCGTCTACGCCGCCCCCAGCCCCGACGGCATCGCGTTGATGGACATCCGCGCCGGGCGCGGCCAGTGGCGCTTCCTCGATCGAGTCGGTGCCCACCTGTGGCAGAAGATCACCGACGGCGCGACCCCGGCCGCGGCCATCGACGACCTCACCGCCTACTGGCACAGCAAGGGCGCCGACCCCGCCCGGGTCCGCACCGACCTCACTGCCCTCGCCGGCGACCTCGAACGCGCCGACCTCCTCCATCACGCGGCCCCCGCCGCACCGCCCGACCGCACCGAGATTCGGTTCGCCACCGCTGTCTCCGTCAGTGCTGCCCAGCAACTGGCCGGGGGCGTTGGCCTGTTCGCCGCGCTCCTCCTGCTCCGCCTCCTGCCCATCCGCCTCGCCGTCGCCGTCGCCCGCGCGGCGACCCGCCTGCCGGGACGCGCCGCCCTGCCCCAGGAGGCGGAGGCCGCCTTCACCGCCGTACGCCGCGCCGCCCGTCTTTGGCCCGGCCGCGCCGCCTGCCTGGAGGAATCCCTGGCCGCGCACTTCGCGGCCGCGCTCACCGGGCACCGTGTGCGGTGGGTCATCGGAGCCCGCTTCGTCCCCCAAGGAGCCCACGCCTGGATCGAAGCCGGCATCGCGATCATCGGTCAGGACGAGACCGACCGTGTCTGGCCCTACGTCCCCGCTCTCCAGGTGGAACGCTCGAACTGAAATTCGCCACCCTTCGCCACCACAACCACCCGTATGGGTGAGGCGTTGCCCAGGATGTGACAGACACCGCGCACCGCAGCGCCACCCGCGAGACCCTCACGACCGCCGCCCCGGGGCGGCGACGGCATCGCCTGCCGTGGCCGCGCCGCCGCCCTACAGGCGGGGAGCCCATCCCGCAGTACACGGTCAGCGCCGAGCGCCACGACAACGCCCTCGCCGACGACTTCACCACCATCGCCCGGCGCCTGCCCGACCTGGCCGCGACCGCGCTCCGCCTGGCCTGGGACGCCGACCGCCGCGCCGTCCTGCTCACCGCCCTCCTGCAGCTGGCCACCGGCGCCATCACCGCGATCGGCCTCTACGCCACCCGCGGCGCCCTCGCCCCGCTGCTTGCCACCGGGCCGACCGCGGAGCGCATCCAGACGGCGCTGCCCTCACTCGCCCTGATCACCGGCGCCGCCGTCGGCCGCTCCCTGGTCGCCGCGACAACCCTGGCCGTCACCGCCCGCATCGGCCCGCGCGTCGATGCGATCGCCGAGCTGCGCTATCTCAACGCCGCCACCCGCGTACCGCTCGCCGCATACGACGACCCGGCCTGGTGCGACCACAGCGAAGCCGCCAACCGGGCCTCCAAGGACGCCCACTTGATGATCGAAGCGCTCACCGCGCTGACCGCGGCCCTCCTCGGCCTGCTCGCCGCCGCCGGCATCCTCACCGCCCTCCACCCCGTACTTCTCCCTCTCCTGCTGCTCGCCGTGATCCCCAGGGGCGCCGCCGCCGTCCGTGGCGCACGCGCGGCCCACCAAGCTGAGCGGCACACCCTGGCCGACCGCCGCCTGCGTCACAACCTCATCTACTGCACCGCCGGCCGTGCCACCGCCCTCGACGTGCGGGCCAACACCATGCGCAGCTGGCTCCTCGGGCAGTTCACCACCGTCACCGACCGGCTCACCGAGCACGCCGCCCGCATCGGCCGCACCACCGCCCACTACCAGCTCCTCGGCGACACCATGGCCGGCGGCGCCGCTCTCGTCGTCTACGGCACTCTGGTCTTCCTCGTCCTCGGCGGCCACATCCCCGCCGCCGCGGCGGGCACCGCGTTCATCGCCGTCCAGACCTGCCGCCTGCTCCTGGGCCAGCTGGTCACCGGCATCAACTCCACCTACAAGACCGGCCTCTACCTCGGCGACTGGTCCACCTTCCTCACCGACGCCGAACACCGCTCCCAGCTCCCCACCACACCCGTCCCGGTACCCGACCGGCCAGCCGTCATCGCCGCGCACAACATCACCTTCCGCTACCCCGGAAGCGAGCTGCCCGTGCTGGAGGACATCAGTGTCACCGTGCGCCGCGGCGAGGTCCTGGCGATCGTGGGCGCCAACGGCGCGGGCAAGTCCACCCTCGCCAAACTCCTCGCCGGCCTCTACACCCCCATCACCGGCACCGTCACCTGGGACGACGTGGACCTGGCCGCAGCCGACCCCGAACAGGTGTGGTCGCGTCTCGCCCTGCTGCCCCAGGACATCGCCCGCTGGCAGGTATCCGCCCGCGACAACATCACCCTCGGCCAGGGCGACGGTGACGACGAGACCGTGATGGCCGCAGCGCGCGCCTCCGGCGCCGACGCCGTCATCGCCTGCCTGTCCGACGGCCTCGACACCAACCTCGCCCCCTCCCAGTGGGGCGGACGCGACCTGTCCGGCGGGCAATGGCAGCGCCTGGCCGGCGCCCGAGCCTTCCACCGCAAGGACGCACCCGTCCTCATCTGCGACGAGCCGACCTCCGCCCTCGACCCCCGCGCGGAGGAAGCCGTCTACGACCGCATCCGCGCCCTGAGCGAGGACCGCACCGTCATCCTGATCACCCACCGCCTCGGCTCCACCCGCGCCGCAGACCGCATCATCGTCCTGGACGGCGGGCGCCTCCTGGAAGAGGGCACCCACGACTCCCTCCTCGCCGCCGACGGCGAGTACGCCACCCTGTGGCGAAAGCAGGCGCAGACCTACGCCGGCCAGCCCCAAGGGTGAACCTGCGGCGGGCCGGGCCACTCCGTTCACCTGGCGAGAGGCCGACCGCGAGGGCTCTACGCTGGTCACCGTGGCAGACATCAGGAACACCAAGGCGTTCAAGGCCCTCGCGACCCAGACGGAGGCCGAACTCCTCACCCGAGGGCTGGACGTCGTCTCCGTAGCGGTGACCAACGTCCTGGCTCACAACGTGGAGATGGTGGCCGACCGGCTGGGGATCCAGCCTCGCTCCGCCCTGCGCTACATCGAGCCCTCCGCCGTAGCAGACCAGATCGCCAAGGCCAGCGCGGCAGACACCGACGGCGCTCACACCGTCCACGGCGTCCGACCGGTCCGTGTCGATGACCGCACGGTCTTCATGCCGCGCTGGGGCTGCTCCCGCCCGCTCATGGCCTTGGCCCAGGCCGTCAAGTACGCCTCGAGCAACGGCGACTCCCGCACCGTGCAGCACGCCACGGACCTGGTCTTCGAGATCGGCCTCGCGATCGGCGCGGACTCGGCCAGCGACAGCGTCGGGCTTCCGATCGGGCTGCTCGACGAAGCCGCGGACATCATCGGGCAGGTCGCCGGTCGCATCGAGACCGACGGATGGAGCGTGTGTCCGTGCGGCGAGGATCACGGACAGGCCGAAACCGACGACAGGGTCCCCGGGGTGATGCGCGGTGACGCCGAGCTCATCAGGAAGATCCGTGCCAAGGGCGACACGTAACCGCGCCTACGAGGCTGTCCGGGACGGTCAGCGGCCGCCGTCGCGGGTGGTGATCATGTCGTTGAGGTGGCGGATCTGGCGCTGCTCGGCGTCCTCCACGAGCTCGCATCGCCAGTCGTAGTGGACCCGGTAGAGCGACTCGGTGGCCACCGGCACGGCCGAGCCGTCGAGGGGGACGGTGGCCAGGTGGACGCTCCCGCCGTACAGGGCCACGCAGGTCAGGACCGCACTCAGGTAATCGCGCCCGTGCTCCTCCAGGCCCACGGTCCCGTCCTTGTGGGCGTGCGCCACCTCGTGCAGACCCACCGTGCGCGTCTCGTCGACGTCCGTGAAGGCCGGCGCCGGGTCGAAGACGTGGTGCGGGCACTGGCTCACGGACGTGTCGCGGACGGCGACCGTAATGTTGATATCGGTCCGTGAGCCCGCCGCCCCGGCGGTGTTGATGATGTCGAGGAGCCGGTCGCGGGTTGCCGCTCCCTGCGCGTCGATGGTGGTCCACAGCGGGCCGAGGCGGTGGCTCTCCAGGTGGAGGTAGAGGCTGATCATCAGCTCCGCCTCGGCCTGGGTCATCGTGACCTCGGGCAGCAGGTCTTCCGGGTCGGCGGCCGGACGCAGCGGGGAGGGCCGGAACGTAGGACTGGCCGTCTGCGTACAGCTCAGCGGCAGGCCCTCGATGGAAGGCCGCACCGCGACCACGTCGGCAAGCTCCACCAGGCCGGTCGCCGGGTTCGCCCAGGTGCCGCGGAGCGCCGGCCGAGGCCGGTCGGTGTAGGTCTCCATGATGTGCATGCGGTACCAGGCCGGCGCGGCCTCGCCCCAGGACTTCCACAGAATCTCGACGGTGGCGGGGTCCTCGGGGCTGCAGTCGCCGAAGATCCACTGCATCTCCTCGAACGCGGCCGACGGATCCTCGGGCGGAACCCACAGGCCGAACTCGTTCCAGGCCCAAGGCGCGTCGCACTCCTCGCCACAGGACTGCGCCACCAGCTGGAGATAGTTCCGACTCGCCTCCCGGAGGGCGACGGCGTCGTCGCCGGCTTCAGCGAGACGGGGCTGATCACTCACGGCAGCACTTCCTGGAGTCGAGGAGGGTGTGGCAGGCCAACGGGCCGCAGCCAGCCTACTGGCGTGCGGGAGCCGAGCTGGCCGGTCCTTGAAGTCTTGCCTGCACATCTGCTTGGTGCGCTCACGCACAGCCCCGCCACCGGTTACTCCGCTGAGTGATTGAGCTGCTACATTCCGCTTGTGTTCGTTGTGGACAGGCCCACCGCCGAGATCCTGCGGGTCGAGGTCACTGACACGCTGGCCTACTGGACGGTTCTTGCCGGGCCCACCTTGACGGTCGTCGAGGACGTGGACGGCTTCCTCTGCCACTTGCGCTTCGGCCGGTCCCGCGCGGAATCGACTACGAAGACGTACGCGGGTCATCTCAAGCGCTTTCACACCTGGTGCGACGAACACGGCCTGTCGCGGGAGCACGCGGCCGCCGAACTCTCGCACTACCTGATGAAGCTGAGGACCACGCCGCGGCTGACGAGCGGCCGCGGCCAGGGGCAGCTCCCGCAGGACTCGACGCTCACCCCCGCCCTGGCGGCAATCCATGGCTTCTACCTCCACCTGGCCGACCTCCGCCGGATCAGCGCGGAGGCGGTCGACGCCCTGTTCGTCACCGCCCCGCACCCGGCGACGGGGAAACTCGTCCTGGAGCCGCGCATCCGTGTCGATGCGCGGCCGAACCACGCTTCCGGGCGGGCACCGGCCGCCAGCCACGAGGAGTTCGCCGCGCTCCTGCGCGCGACGAGGACCGCCCGCGACCGCTGCATGGTCGCTTTACTCGGTGCGTGCGCGCTGCGTGTCGGCCAGGTCGTCGGTCTGTTCCGCGAGGACATTCACCTCGTCCCGGCCGGCAGTACTGTTCCGGGCTGCCCCTACAGCCTGGGCCCTCACCTGCACCTGGAGAAGCGTGATGGTCATCCGCGCGGGGCGGCGAACAAGAACCGCGGCACCGTCGTCGTTCCCGTGCCCGGACCCGTGGTGATGCTCTACGCCGACTGGATGCGCGAACGCCTCACCATCCCCGGTGCGGGCAACGCCGTTTGGGCCTTCGTGTCTTTCCCGGGTCCCACGGGAGAGCCGGGCGGGCAGGTTCTCGGCGCGCGGCGGGTTCAGGACCTTGTGTCGGATCTCGCCCACGACGCCGGCATCCGGCACATCCATCCGCACATGCTGCGGCATACCTTCGGCGAGACCGCAGCCGACCTCGACGTCGCGTGCGACGTCCTCCAGCGCCTGCTCGGCCACCGGGACGTGACCAGCCAGCACGTGTACCGCAACCCTTCCGACGCCCGGGTCGCCCACGCCGCCCAGGCCGTTAACGACAAGATCTTCGGACCGGCATGACGACTTCTGCGCCTTTGCCCGCCCCGGCTCCCGCAGGCGGGTGGGAGCCGGACTGGGACTACCTGGCCCGGCACGGCCTTGACCGCTCCCCGCTCCAGCTGCGCTTCCCCCTGGGCGCCGACTGGCACTCGCTGCGCCACTGCCGGCACACCGGGTGCGACCGGCCGGCCACGAGCTGGCCGTGGCTGTGCCACCGCTGCGCGTCCGACTGGCGGCAGGCCGGCGCCCCGGGCGACATCGACAGCTGGTGCGCGAGCGCGCCCGTCCCACTCGCCCGCCGTACCTACGCCGAGCATCGGTGCCAGGTGGGCTGCGACCGTGCCGCGGAGGTTCATGGCCTGTGCAAGAGCTGCGCCTCCGAGCGCCGGGTGCTGAATCTGACCGTCGAGGAGTACCTCGCCCGGGGCCGCGCCCCTCGTCCGGGCTTCGGGAAGTGCCTGGTCCGCGTCTGCCCGCGGATGGCCGTGGTGCGGCGGAGCCGGCTGTGCCTGCCCCACCAGAAGCAGTGGTCCAACGCGGGGACGCCCGACCGCGAGGCCTGGGCGCTGACGGCAGCAGCCATCTACACCTCCGTCGACGTGGTCCCGCTCACCGATCTTGAGGCGACGGTCGTAGTGCAGGTGCTGCGCGGGTACGAGGTCCAGCTCCGCGAGGGCGGCCGGATCAACCCCGCACAGGTCAAATCGGCGGTTCGCTGGCTGTCCGACCAAGCGGTCGACGACCTGGCCGCCGCGGAATTGCCGCTCAAGGGCGCGAAGACGACGTACTTACGGCTGTGGCAGCAAACCCTGCCGCTCCTGGAGGCCGACCCGGCCACGGAACACACCCGGGCCCTGATCAGACTGCACATCCTCAACCCCCGCTACAAGGGCGGGAGTGTGGATCTGCGGGACGTCCACGCCCCCTGGGTCACGCACCTCGCCCAGCAGTACCTCCTCCGTCTGGCGGCCGCCGGCGCCTCGTCGGCACGGTTGACGCTGGTCGGCTTCGCGGCCCGGTGGTTCGCGATGTTCCTTCGCACCCTGCCCGGCGAGGGACGAAGGCCGGGCGACGTCGGCCGGGACGGCATGCTTGCCTACCTGCGCTGGATGACGCACCGAGCCCGTGACACCAGCGACTACCAGACCCTCAACGATGACGACCCGGTCCGGCAGATCATCGCCGAACGCCTCCTGCAGTCCCGCCGAGCCGCCGGGCCTCTGCTGGTCACCCCGGTGCGCCACTACGAACTGGTGAAGACGCTGCGTGAGATCCTCGAACACGGCAGGGCATGGCTCGCGGACAACCATGCGGCGGACGTCCATCTGCTGGCAATGGACGTGCCGCCGTACCCGGAGCGGGACGACACGGCCAGCGAGCTGGAGGGCCGCTCCCAGGACGCCCTACCGGAACAGGTCTTCCTCCAGCTCATGGACGAGCGCAATCTCGCCCTACTCCCGGCCGGGACCCGCCGCAACTGCGTCGAGCTGGCCATGCGCGTGGGCCGACGACCCTGGGAGCTCCGTCACCTGGAGTTCGACTGCCTCCAGTGGCACGACATCGACGTGGAAGACCCGGACGGGACGGTGCGCCGCCGGTCCTACCCCTTCCTCGCGTACTGGATGCAGAAGGTCCGCCGACGGCACAAGCTCCCGCTCCACCCCAGCGACGCCCAGGTCATCACCCGCCAGCAGGACCACCTACGGCGCGAATCCCCACACCTGTTCCACGAAGATGGCCGGCCCCGCTCCACCCGCATGGTGCTCTTCCCCACCCCGCGCCGCTCCCGTGCCAACGCGCTCGGCGAGCGGCCGTACGACAGCAGCACGATCGGCTACTGGCTGGAGACCTGGCTTGATCAGTTCGCCGTGACCGACGAGCACGGAAAGCCCTTCGACTCGGCGCGGGTGTTCCCTTACGCCTTCCGGCACACCTACGCTCAGCTCCGCGCCGATGCCGGCGTCCCGCTCGACATCCTGCAAGTCCTCATGGCCCACCAGGACCCTTCCACCACACAGGTCTACTACCGGCCCTCACACCCCCGGCGGGTGGAAGCGGTGCGCGCCATCGCCGCCAGGTACCAGTTCGACCTCACCGGCGGCCGGATCCGCGCCCGCGACGCCGACGACGACATGGCCGACCGGATCCGCGCGGGCGTCGGCTCGGTACCCGTCCCCGCGGGACGCTGCCACGAGATGAACAACGTCCGCGCCGACGGGCACGGCTGCCCGGTGTACAACCGCTGCTTCTCCTGCACCCTCTACACCACCGACTTCACCCACCTGCCCGAGCTGCACCAGCTGCGCGCCGGGAAGGCGGAGCAGCTCGCCGCGCTGGAGAGCGCCTACGGCAACGTGCTCACCGCGGGGCCATTGAGCACGGCGAACCTGGAACTGCTGCGCCGGGAGATCCAGCAGATCGACGAACTCGTCGGCAAATGCGAAGCCGACATCGACTCCCTCACCCACGAGGAACGAACCACGGTGGAGTCCTGGCTCCACACCAGAGACCGGTTCCTCACCGTCATCCCCGTAGCGGCAGTTCTGGCCGGACGGCAGCGTCTGGACCAGCCGACCGTCGACCCGATCGTCACCGAATCGACGACCGGATGACGCGCCCCTCCGCCCCGCGCACGCAGCCAGGCCAGGCGCGGATCCCCGCCGGACGTACCGAAGCCCTCGACGCCGGCAGGGCGGCCGCCGTTCAACGACGCCGCGCCGACAGCGAACGGTGCCGACAGCGGGTGCGCGACGTCCTGGCCGCAATGCGCAAGAGCCGCCAGACCCTCTCCGACGCGGAGATCACCCGGCGAGCCGCCGTCAACCCGCAGTACCTCCAACGCCACCGCGACCTCAAAGCCGAAGCCGAGACCGTCCGCGCCCACCTCGCCCAAGACCGGCCGCGAGCGGCGGCAGCAGCGACCGCCCGAAAGGAAGCGGCCCTCGAAGTCGAGAACCGCATGCTCCTGGAACAGAACGCCGCCCTGCAACGGACCCTTCACGAAGTCCAGAACGAGCTACGCACGCAACGCTCCCACAACCTGGGCGCCCGCCTCCGCGACGGCCTGAACGCTCGCTCGTTGCGCGACACGGAGCTGGAGGAACTGCGCGAGCAGAGAGACGCCGCGCTCGCAGCCGGCCGCCAAGCAGAGACTGCCATGCAGGCACTCCGCAACGTCAACCAGCGGCTGATGATCGAGAATAGTCGACTGATCGCCGCAGATGCTCCGGAACCACCCCGGACAGCCACAGCCGCCCCCGAGCCGCCCGGCCCTTGAGAAGCCCACCGCTACACGGAGTCTCCTGTCCATCCCTGACCGCGGCCTCTCCGTGGGACGGATCAGCCCCCTGCCCTGGACTACTGGGCTCCACCTCCGCCGTGGCGCTTGTCGCGTACGTAGAGAACGGTCGCTTTTCCTTCGCGGGGAGTACGCCGGTCCATCTCGAACAACGTGGTAGCGGCAAGAAGGTCACTGAGCTTCGTGTAACCGTACGTTCGGGAGTCGAAGTCGGATCGCTGCTTGGTGATGATCTGGCCGACGTTCGCAAGGTGGGCCCAGCCGCCATCGTCGGAGGCTGCCTCCACCGCTTGGCGCAGCAGGTTGACCAGCGCCGTATCGCCCTTCAGCTTGGCCGCCGTGGTCCGCGCTGACAGCTTTGTCTCGACCGGAGCGGTGGCACCCTGGAGGTTCTCGGTGTAGATGAACTTGTCGCATGCCGCGACGAACGGTTTAGGGGTCTTCCGCTCGCCGAATCCGTACACCGTCAGGCCCGACTCGCGGATGCGCGCCGCGAGACGGGTGAAGTCGCTGTCGCTGGAGACGATGCAGAAGCCCTCGAAGCGGCCCGTGTACAGCAGGTCCATCGCGTCGATGACCATTGCCGAGTCGGTGGCGTTCTTCCCGGTGGTGTAGGCGAACTGCTGAATCGGCTGGATTGACTGGGTGAGCAACTGATCCTTCCAGCCCTTCAGATGGGTGCCGGTCCAGTCGCCGTACGCGCGTTTGACGTGGGCGGTCCCGTACTTGGCGACCTCAGCCAGCAGCTCTTCCAGGGCGGCGGGCTTGGCGTTGTCGGCGTCGATCAGTACCGCCAGTTTCGCTGCGTTCTCCACAACGCTTGACCGTAGCGCAGGTGACTTCCCAGGCGCGGCGAGTCGTCGAGTCCGTCCAGTCCGCCAACACGTCGACTCACAGGTCACGTGCAGTGTGAGCTGCGACGATGGCTACTCTCGGTGCGCAGAAGGAGCCTTACTCGGAGGCGTTGGAGATGTCCAGGGTGTGCTTGTCCCCGTCGGTGGCGAGCAACGGGGAGAGCTTCACGGTCGCGGCGGCCCTTCGCCTGGCCGCTGGTCACGGCGTACGCGGAGTCGTCACCTACGCCGATCCTGTCGCACGGCTTCGCACCCTGCCGGACGGGCGCACGGCGGGGTCCCCGCATGGGCACCTAGGAGTCATCTACCAGGCTCTTTCGGCGACTTACACGGGCCGCAGCACGGCGCGGACGGTCACCGTCCTGCCGGACGGCCAGGTGCTGCCGGCGCGGTCGATCGCGAAGTTCGTCGCCGGTGACCGTGGCGCCGACGGGTTCGAGCGCCGCATCCGGGCGCTGGGCGCCCCGGAACGCCCTGCGGGGGCTGACCGGCGCACCTGGCTGCGCACCGTGCTGAAGCAGATCGGGGCCAGGAGCTCGCGGCACCCGGGGACCCACCGGTACGCCATGCCTGTAGGACGTACCAGCACCGAACGAACGCGCACCGTCATCGGCCTCGGGGCGTTGCCCTACCCCAAGCATGTTGCTTAATTCTATGAGTTCACCTATGGTTAGAACATCGCTCGGCGAGGTCCCCCCGACCTCCAGCCGGACTCCCCCGCCCGCGCCCTTCGCTTCCAGGAGCGTCATGTCGTACATAACCGCCCCCGCGTCCGCCCTCGCCCCGGGTTACCCCGTCAGCTTTCAGGTGTACGGCGACCACCCCGTCCAGGACCACATCGCCGAAGGGACAGTCACCGCGACCAGGCGGACCGCCTTCATGACGGCCGAGGTGGTCTTGGACAACGGCCGCACATACCGACTGCCCGTCACCCGCCAGGTGCGCGTGTACGCCGCCTTCCTCAAGCGCGGGTATGCGAACGAGGTGGCGAACTCCGGTCCCGCCGCCGACTGGCTCGCCGACGCGGCGCAGATCTGGACGGAGAGCCTGACCGACCAGCTCACGGCGCAGCTGAAGGCCAACACCGAGACGTTCTTCGCCTCCCACTGGCCCGGGCGTGACGCGTTCATCGCCGCACTGCGGGCCGCCCGGCACCGCGCTGCGTGAACAGCAGCCCGTCCGACCCGGAACAGCACTTCACAGCCCCGCCGCCCCTCCAGCCGGAGGGCAGCGGGCGGCCGGCCGCCGTCGCCCCGCTTCGACCGCCGTACGTCTTCCGAGACCGCGGCCACCGACTCCCGACCAGGAGCGCAACCATGCCCAAGACCTTGTCCGACGCCGACCGTGCCGCTCAGGACGCCGTACTGCGCGCCACCGGGGAGGACCTGAAGCGCGCGTTCGGCGCCATGGCGTCTGCAACCATCCCCCCGGAACTTGCCGCCGAGCTGCACACCGCCTTCCCCGCCCGCCGCCGAGGCCCTGCCCACGACATGTTCCCCCACGTCCCGGCCGAGCTGCGCGCCTTTCTCCGGGACGCCCTGGTCGAGTTCTTCGAGGACAGCACGATGCACGCGATGCCCAGCGCGGTCACGATCATCGTGACCAACGACTACGACGACGGTCCGGCGTGGAACACCTACGGGGCGACGCTCCACTACGGTCCCGACGTGACCGTCGAGGCCCCCGACTTCGAGCGGACGTTCGTGGCGGACGCCTTGGTCGAGATCAGCGACGACGAACAGCCCTACGGCACACCCTGCCCCGTTCTGTTCGTCCCGCTGCCCGCCTGACCCCACCCGGCCGAACCCATGTCAATCGGAGGAAGATTCCAGTGCAACTGGACGAGTTCAAACAGCTGTTGAGCATTCGTAACGAGCCGCGCACGCTCAGCGTGGACGAGATTCCCGGGCCCGAGCGCACGCTGGCGTACGGCTTCACCTCGGACAAGGACACCTGGCACTGCTACCTCCACGGCGCGAACATCCACGTCCTCGTCTACAGGAGGTCGACGAACAGCACAGTGAGCCACCTGGCGCGCCCCACGTGGAACGTGGCCGAGCTCGCGCCCGACAAGCGCGTCTACCCCGAGAGCGTCGACGCCGGATTCGCCCGCCTTCTCCTGGAACGCGGGCAGGACCTTCCCTACACGCAATTCGACGAGAAGCGCTACGCCCGATTCGCCGAACTGACCTTCCACGGCGCGGTCTACGACCCCGCCACCGCCACACTCTTTCAGGCCGACCCGTACGCCTGACGGACCAGCCACCCGCCCATCGAGCGGCCCGGCCCCGCCGGGCCGCTGTCCCCGCAGGAACGAGATGTCCACCCTCTTGATCGGCCGCTGGCTCGGCGACACGCTCACCATCACCAAGTCCCTCCACGTCACAGACGGAGACCGGAACTCCATCGAGGCCGCCGTACGAGACGCCCCCGGCGCCGGCACGAGCTGGGCGTGCGAGTTCGACGTAGACACCCACCAGCGGGCGGTTCAGCGTGCCTACGAGGAGTTCGTCCGCGACGAGGACGCCCGCCTCGTAGACGACGCAGAAGGCTACGAGCCCTCTCCCGCCTAGCCCGTCACCCCGGCGGGCCGATCCGCTCGCCGCCGGCACATCAGCCACGGGCGGCCGGCCCGCGAGGAGTTCCACATGCAGGGAGACGTGCTCGTCTTCATCGCCTCCAGGCACGGAGGGCCGGCCTATCGCCGGGTGCTGTGGCGCACGAGCGAGGCCGACGCCCGCAAGATCTGCTCCGACCCCCGCACCTCAGGCCGCAACCACATGCTCTGCTGGACCGCTCAGCACATCGACGACCCCGAGGTGAACCGCTACGTGCGCGATACGGGTACATACGCCCAGGTCCTGGCCGACCATCACGTCACCGTCCTGCGCAGCCTCGCCGACACCCAAAGGCGCGCACGGTAGCCCCTCACACGTCGTCCTCGACAGGGCGGGCGGCGCAAGAACGTTCCGTGCGGGCATCGACCGAACCACCTCGGTGACCGTGGGAGCGCACCGAGAAGACAGCACGGCCGGCGCTCCCTGCGCCGTAGGCGGTCGCGGAGTGAGGGATGACAACAGGATCGATCCAGTTGCTTAACTCTATGAGTGCGAGTATTCTCCTAATGTCGGTCAGCCCCGAAGCGCCGACCTCTTCGGCACCTGACGCCGATATCGCCTCGCCCGGCTCCCGCCTCGCGGGACGGTGCGCCGAGTGCGATGCGGTGCCGCCCCCATCAGCCAGAAGGATAAGAATCATGTCGAGCCCCTCCTCTGCCCTCCTGCCCGACCGCAGCGCCTACCACCTCGCCGTCGAAGAGGTGCGGAACGCTGCCGCCGCCTACTACGGAGGTGGCGACTCGCTGCTGGACGACGCGGCGTTCGACCGCCTCATGAGCAACATCGCGGCGTACGAGCAGCAGCATCCGGACCACCTCTCCGCGGACTCGCCCACCGGGAAGGTGGCCGCCGGGGCGCTCACGGACGGCATGGTCGTGCACGCGACGCCGATGCTCTCCCTCAACAACGTCTACGACGCCGACGAGCTGGCCGGCTGGGCGAAGTCCCTGGGCAAGCGCCTAGGGACGTCGCCGCAAGGTCTGCACGCCAGCCCGAAGATGGACGGCCTGGCCGTCGCGGCGCACTACCGCGACGGCAAGCTCGTCCGGCTCGTCACCCGGGGCACCGGCACCACCGGAGACGACGTCTCCCACGCCATCGGCACGATCGCCGGTCTGCCGGTCGAGCTGAGCACGCCGGTCTCGGTCGAGGTCCGGGGCGAGGTCGTCCTGCTCCAGTCCCGCTTCGAGGAGGCGAACCGCATCCGCACCGCCCACGGCGGCGCACCGTTCTCCAACCCCCGCAACGCCGCCTCCGGCTCGCTGCGCGCGACCGGGCGGGACTACGTCATCCCGCTCTCCTTCTACGGCTACGGTCTGCTGTCCACCACCGGCGACCGACCGGGCCAGCCGATCCGGGAGGCGATGACACACACCGACCGGATGAAGACGCTGAGCAGCCTCGGGGTCCAAACGGCGGGCGACACCCCCGTCGGCACGCTGACCTCCCCGCTGCTGAAGGACGTCCAGGCGTACGTCGAGAAGGTCGCCGAACAGCGGACGTCTCTGGACGTCGGGATCGACGGCATCGTCATCAAGGCCGACCACCCCGGCGACCAGGCCGCCGCGGGCTCCAGCTCCCGCGCACCGCTGTGGGCGATCGCGTACAAGCTGCCCTCCCTGGAGGTCACTTCGACGCTGACCGCCGCCACCTGGACGACGGGGCGGACCGGCAATCTCGCTCCCCGGGGCGAGGTCCTGCCGGTCGATATCCAAGGCGTGAGCGTGCAGTTCGCCACGCTCCACAACCCCGGCATGATCACCAAGCTGGGACTGCGCATCGGCGACCGCGTCGTGGTCCGCAGGGCCGGCGACGTCATCCCGCAGATCCTCGGCCCCGTGGTGTCCGCCCGCACGGGCGAGGAGAAGCCGATCGAGCTGCCCACCGTCTGCCCGAACTGCTCGGGTGAAATCGACACGAGCCAGGAGCGCTGGCGGTGCCTGAAGGGCCGCGGGTGCAACCTCCCCGCGTCCATCGCGTACGCGGTACAGCGCGACGTCCTCCACATCGAGGGCATCGGACCGAAGATCGTCGCGCGGCTGGTGGAACGGGAGGCGGTCCAGGACATCGCCGATCTGTTCACCCTCACCCGGGGCCAACTCGTTGAGGCGACCGGCAGTGAGAAGACGGCCGTCAAGCTCCTAGAGCGCATCGAGACGGCGAAGCAGCAGCCCCTCTCCCGCGTCTTCTGCGCGCTGGGGGTCCGGGGGACGGGGCGCAGCATGTCGCGGCGGCTCGCCGCCCACTTCGGCAGCATGGCGGCCCTCCAGGCGGCGTCGGCCGCCGAGCTGCGCCAGGTCGAGGGAATCGGCGCCGAGAAGTCGGCCCTGGTGATCGCCGAGCTGGCCGAGCTGGAGCCGGTGATCGCCAAGCTCGGCGCGGCGGGCGTCAACCCGACCGAGCCGGACAAGGTCAGCCCGGCAGCCGAGGCCGCCGTCTCCGGCGCGGCCGGGGACACGGCACCGCCGCTGGCGGGACTGACCGTCGTGGCCACGGGCACGATGAGCGGACGCCTCGGGACGCTGTCGCGCACCGGGATGAACGAGCTGATCGAGCGGGCGGGAGGGCGCGCCGGGTCCAGCGTCTCCAAGAGCACGAGCCTGGTGGTCGCCGGGGAGAAGGCCGGCTCGAAGAAGGCGAAGGCGGAAGCGCTCGGCGTGAGCCTCATCGGCCCCGACGACTTCGCCGAGATGGTCAGCGCTTACCTGTGACCGATGGCGGGCGGGACCGGGGCCGAAGAGACCCGGTACGCCCGCCTCCGCCCGCACCTCACCACGGAGATCCCAGTGAAGAAGACCTCGATCGGCACAGCCCGCCACCTGCACCCGCCGGGGACGTCCGGAGAGCTGTGCCGTCAGCACAACCGCGCGGCGCTCGCGACGACGGTGGCGGCCATCGCCCGCCGACGGGGGCTGGACGCCGAGGCCGGCGACGATCAGCTCGCGCAGTGCGCGGAGGCAGCCAAGGCCGCGCCGTTGAAGTCGCCCCTGTCCGCCGACACCATGGCCGCCATCCGCTGCGCTCTGGCACCGCCGCTGGACAGCAGCACCAGCGCGGCCACGGTCGCGTCGGCGGTCTTCTCAGCCCTTCCCGACCGGCCGCTGCGCGTCGTCGCGGACGACGGGCAGGAGTTCTTCCTCGTGCCGATCCCCGCCACCCCTAAAATTGCTTAAATCTATGAGTTCATCTACGGTTGGGATAGCCGGTGCGGAGCACCCGCCCGGCGGCCACAGGCCGCCGCACACCAGCTGGACCTCCGGTGAACCGTCAGCGGAACACCGGCCCCTTCGGGCCGCTAAGGGCCCCAGCCACAGGGAAGCCATGATGAACAGCCGTCATTCACGCGCTCTGAAGAGCCGCGACATCAGTGAGACCTTCGTCGAAGAGCTGACCAGCCGCGAAAGCGATCTGCGCGGCAACCACCTATGGCTGGCCCCGAAACTCGACCAGCTCTCCACCGGACGGCCCGTCACCCTCAGGCACACCCCGCCCCCCGGCTTGAGCGGCGCGGAACAGGCCGACCTGATCGACATCGCCAGCCATGTCGGGATCTACCGCATGTGGGCCCGGCGCGGCCGAGTGACCTATGACCTCAACGAGCACCTGGCCTCGGAGCTGTACCGCTCGACCTCGGACACCCTGCCCGGCAGCATCTTCAGCCACCTTCCCCACATCAACCCGCTCATCGTCCTTCCGGACCCCTGGCCGGTGCACTACCAGGGATCGGAGGGCCTGGTGCGCGGCTTCTACCTCTACGGCTACAACCAGGTCCCCGAGCAGCAGACGTACACCGACGAGGACATCGAAGGTCTCGGCCTGCTCTTCGTGATCGACCTCCTCGACGAGGAGACGTGGGAGGTACGCGGGCAGACCCACATACGCATGAACATCCCCACCGGCCTGGAGAAGTTCACCGTGGCCCAAGCCGTGGACTTCGCGGCCGCCAGGGCGGAGGCCCACTGGAGCCGGGCGCGGGACAAGCGCGCCGCGTACGCCCTGTTCGAGGAACTTCTCCGTCCGGCCCTGAGCGTCCTGATCTATCTCTGCTGCGACAACCGGGACTTGGCGGAGCCGCCCGTCGTCAAGCCGTCGAAGAAGAAGCGGCGGCGGCCCGTCGCCAAGAACCGCGACCCGTTCTTCGTCGAGGTCGGATGGCGCGTCGGTCCCGCGCTGCACGCGGCACGACGGGCGGCGGGCCGCATCCAGGAGGGCGACGGCATTCCCTCCGGTGTCCAGCAGGCGCCCCACCAGCGGTGCGGCCACTTCCGCCGGTTCCGCACCGGCCGGGCGCGCCAGGGTGTGACCACCCGCTGGGTGATGCCCTACTGGGTCCGCCTGGACCTGCTCGCCGAGGACTCGGACCCGATCACCACCGTGGTCCCCGTGGACGAGCAGCGCCACGACCCGCTGCGCAGGCGCGGGCTGAAGAACCGCCGCCGCCCGGAATCCGCACTCGAAGCCTGACCACTCACCCCGGGGCCGGGCCGACAGCTTCGGCCCGACCCCGTCCCACCGCATCACCAGCCAACGCCACTTCGGGAGAACGCCATGTCCAACAGCTCACCACTTCAGATGTACGTCTACTCCGTCCACGAGAGCGAGGTCCAAGCCGTCCTGGAGGTGATGAAGGAGGAGGGCCTGGACCTCGAATGGAGCGACGGCAGGAGCAGCACCCCCGCGCTGGTCCTCGGCCGGCGCTACGGCATCGACGAGACGCCGACCAGCGGTGCGTACGACCTCTCAACGTCTCTCCTGCAACAGGCTCCCAGCGCCGTCTTCAAGCTGTGGCAGGACCCGGTCGGCGAAGAGGACGGGAACTTCGTCGCGCATGTCCCCGGAGTCGGCACCTTCGGGGCCGGCTGTGACTCCGAGGGCACACCCCGCACCTCCGTGCCGGAGCTCATCAGCCAACTCGCGGACGCCCCCGAAGGAATGACCGTCCGCGACTGGTTGGCCGGTCCCGGCACGGGGGCCCTTGGCACAGCGGTCCTCCGCGCGCTGGCGCCGTACGAGGAGGCGCACCCGTCGTGACCGGCAACCACACGGTCTGGACCGGGCGGCACGAACCAGTCTGGGACGACTATCCGCTGCTCGATTCCGGCGACGCCGCCAAGCACGATGTCGAACTTGTCCACACCCTATGCGGCGAGAGGCTCTGCGATGCCGAACCCGGCGATCTGCTCACCGCGCTCGCCGGCATGGTCACCGACCACGACGCGACGTGCCCGAAGCGACGGAGCACGCGGTACCAGCGCTGCCCCGCGAGAACAGCGGCTGAGGCCCTGGGAGGCGGCCGGATTCGAGAACCTCCTTCGCACCTGCCTCAGCCACAACGACGACACCGAGGGGTGGGTGGCCACCTTCGACGAGTCCGGCTGCACGCACAGCCGGTACGGGCTGCGGCTGACGCTGCCCACCGGGGTTGAGGTCTACCTCCAGATCGTGGCCGGCCAGCCGGCGGACGAACGCCGTCCCGCGCAGGGAGCCCCGCCGATCCGGCAGCGCTCCGCACCGCTACCGGCTGCGGGCAAGACGGCGCTGGCCGCCGTCGAGCTGCATCTCATCGACGTCCTGACCGCGCGCCAGGACCCATTCGTTCAGGAGGTGGCGCCGCTCAGCTCGTCGAACGGCTCGATCCCGTACGGGCTGCGCGTCGCCTTCCACAGCGGCGCGTACGTTTTCTGCTACGTCGCCCTCCTCGTTCCCGCTGGCCGGACTCGGCCGCTCGGCGGCCTGTTCCCCTCGCTGAGCCATGTCTGAGCCCGCCCCTAACTCCACATCAGGGAGCGGCCAGAAGCTGTTTTGGCATGATCCCCGTACAGAGGCGCGAACCCGCGCCGTGACCGAGGGGAAGAGCCATGCGCAGCACACGGGGACTGGCCGCCGTCATCGCGGTGGCGATCGCGACACTGTCGGCGGGCTGCGCCGGCCACCCGTCGGAGGGTGCTGCCGGGACGCCCGGCAGAACGCCGGCGGCCAGCGCCGCCGCGCCGGACGCGCTGCCCGCCGGCGTCACCCCGCTGGGGCGGTCCGTCCCCGTCGCGGCGCAGGGATGGAACCTAGGGCTGGCGCCCTTCACGGAGACCAACACGGGCGCCTCGGCCGAGCATGTGCCGGCCGGGTGGGTCGTGGTGCGCACCCAGGCGCGGTTCAACAACACCAGCGGCCAGATCGCACAGCTGCCCGATACCACGCTCACCGTGCGCTACGGATCTCTCGGACGTCAGGCCGCCCCGGTCAAGGACGCGGTCCTGACCGGACTGCCCGCCCACAACGCGGCCGTCCGGAAGGCCCCGGGCGCCACGTTCACCGCCGAGGTCGGAGTCGCCATTCCCCCGCAGGCGCGGGGCCAGCGGGTCACCGTCACCGCCGAAGCCACACAGGAGGGCATGGCGGAGGCAGACGACCTCTTCTTCGAAGGCACCCTGCCCGGGAAGGCGGGCGCTGCCGAAGATGCCGGACCTCCCGCGCCGGGCGGCACCGAAGCAGCCTCGGCCGGCGCGGTCCTCCCCTTCGGCGCGTGGTCGCCCGACCGCATGCGGGTCTCGGCGATCACCCTCGGACCGGCCAAGAACGGTATGCGACCGGCGACGGCCGACCTCACCGTCATCAACAGCGAATCCCAGCCGCGGACCGGCGCGGGAATCACCCTGCGGGTGATGACCGGCGCCGGTCTGAAGGACGCCGCGGCCCTCACCCCGGGGCTGGACTACCCCGACGCGCCGATCGCCCCCGCGCGCCCGGCCACCGTCACCGTGCACTTCTCCCTCCCCACCACCGCTGTTCCCGGTCCGGTCACCGTCGAGGCCGTCGACCAGGGCGAGCACATCACCTTCAGCGGCACCGTCAGCTGACGGTGTGCCCGTCCGGCACACCAAGGCCATGGTGTGCCGGACCACCTCGAACCGGTGGGGCCGGAGCAGTCACACGAACACACCGCGCGGCACCTCTATGGGATGACGCACACCTCCGACCCACAAGGAGCACCACTTCCGTGTCCCACCGTCTTCGCCTCGCCGCAGCCGGCACCGCCCTCGCGGCAGCCGCCACACTCGCCGCCTGCACCCCCCTGGACATCGCCAAGGCCACCCCCACGACCACCTCGGGAGCCGCCGGCCCCCTGATGCCGGCAACGCCCGCGCTCAAGGCGCTCGATAAGCTGCCCGTCAAGGGCAGGGCACCCAAGACGGGCTACAGCCGCACCCAGTTCGGGTCGGCCTGGAGCGACGACAGCACCGCACCGGACAGCCACAACGGCTGCTCGACGAGGGACGACGTCCTCGCCCGCGATCTGTCCGACGTGGTCCGCAAGGGGCCGTGCACGGTCGTCTCGGGGGTGCTCCACGACCCGTACACCGCCACCACCATCGCCTTCACTCGGGGCGTCAAGACCTCGCTGGCGGTGCAGATCGACCACATCGTCCCGCTGAGCCTTAGCTGGCAGACCGGGGCCCAGCAGCTGTCTCCGGCCGAGCGGCTGAGCCTGGCGAACGACCCGCTCAACCTCGCCGCGGTCGACGGCCCGACGAACGGGGCGAAGGGGGACGGGGACGCCGCGACGTGGCTGCCGCCGAACAAGGAGATCCGCTGCGGCTACGCGCTGCGCCAGGTCGAGGTGAAGACGAAGTACCGGCTCTGGGTGACACCGCCGGAGAAGGAGGCGTTGCGCCGTGTGCTGGGCGGTTGCCCCGGGCCCGCGCTGCCCGGCGAGGGGGCGTCTAAGTGAACGAGGAGAATTCAGACGCTCTCCGGCCGCGCCCGTTCGGCGGTGACATGGCGCGCTGGCGCAGCGAGACCGAGCGGGCCGTCCGCTTCCAGGCGGTCTGCGCGGAACAGCGCGGTGCCGCTTTCGAGCCGGCGGGTGCGGTGAGGACCGTGGAGCGGACGCCGTGGGGGTGGATCCGCTGGGGGTACCCACTCCAGACGGAGCTGCGGTTCGACGACGCCTTCCCCGCTGAGATCGGGGTGTTCGCCGGAGGGGAAGAAGGGCTGGCGGACAGTGGCGGCCCGGACGGTCTGGGGGCGCCGCCCGTCGCCGACGGTCAGGCAGCTGGGTGCCGCCGACCTGCCCGTCGCCGTCAGCGTGTCCCGCCTGGCCCTGCTCGTGGCCGCCGTGCTGCTCCTCAGTCCCGTCCTGGGCGAGTACGTGGCAGCCGGGACGTCCCTGCTCGTGGCGGGCGCCGTCGGTGCCGCGCTGGCCTGAGGGGTTCCGGCCGTACTGGCGCTCGCCACGCGTCGCCACGTCCGGGTCCTGGACGCCGCGGTCCCACACGCGGACCGTGTCCACCGCCTGCTCGCACTCCAGCAGGCGGTCGCCTCGGCGGCGGCCGCGTCGGACGTCGCCGAGCTGCGGCGCGCGCCGGACACCGGTTCCTCTGGGACGGTCTCGGCCTGGTCATGGCCGCTGACGGACACGGGTCCGAACTCGATGTAGTCGAGGAGTACGAGGCCGCCTACCTGCGCCTGCACGCGGCCTCGGCCCACGCCCTGGCGGAGCAGGAGCGGCTGGAGGGCACGCTGACCGAGCTGGACGCAGCGGACGAGGACGTCGACGGACCGCAAGGCGCCTACCGCGGCCACCGGCGCTCCCGGCTGGTCGAGGAAGCGGTGCCGTCCGGCGTACTGGACGAGATCACCGAGAAGTTGGACGAGTTGGCGGCCGGCCTGCGACATGCTCAGCACGCCGTCGGGCGCGCCGCCAGCCCCCTGTCGGCGGAGGCGGTGCGAGATGAAGGCCGCTGAGAGCCCGGCAACTCCTCCCGGGGACGCGGGCGCCGTGACCCTGTCGCCGCACAGCGGGCGCGTCTGGCGGCGGCGTCGGTGACCCGCGGTGTGATGTGGGCGATCCTCACCATCAGCCTCCTAGGGACGGCGATGACCGCTCCGTATCTGCCGAGCCCCTGGGGCAGGCCGGTCGTCGTGCTCGCCATGGCGGGGGGCTTGGGCTGCGGACTCGTCGCGTTCTACCGCCTGTTCATCGCGTTCATGGCGGGACTCGGACTTCTCCGTGGCGTTGTGCCCAGCCGCGTGAAGGCGCGACTCGACCCGTCGGGCCGGAACGATGTGTCGTGATCTGTACCACAGCGGATCAGCCCTCGCCCGTGGCACTGCGTGCCGCCCGAGGGGTGCGGCCGAGCACTTCGGCATGGCCGAAAGCACTGCTCCGGTGGGCGTCCTGAGGAGGCGGCCGTCGACGCCGGCGCACTCCCGACAGGCCGTCCCGGGGGAAGAAGCCCAGGTCAGCGCTACATCGACGCATAACGGGCAAAGATCCATAAAAAGCAAGATCATTGCCAGAATAGATCTTGACGCCCTGAAAAGCCCGTGCGAGATTCAGATAAGTTACCGGTCAGATTCAGTCACGGGACGAGTACTACCCGCATGCGAAAGCGGGCACGGGGAGGGGGGACGTGTGTATATCAAGAGCACTCTGAACCTGGCGTACCTCCCCGGCGGCGAGCTTCGGTTCGAAGACGCGCGGGACGGCACGGGGGTTGCGCAGCTGCCGTCCCCGTCCCCTTCCGCCGCCCTCTCCGTCGCCACCTCACCCCGCGGCGGCGCCCTGACCGGCCGGGGGCGCCTCGACGGCGCTCTTGAGAACCTCGGCACGACGGAGCACGGTGGCAAGTCGCGGAGTAGCAGCCTTCAGCGGCGCAGCCCTGCGCCGCCTGCGCACCGCGGCGTTCCTGTCCCAGGACGAGCTGGCCGCGAAGGCGCGGGCGAACGGGGCGAGGGTGGCCGGGCCGCACATCTGCCAGTACGAACAGGGCAGACGCAAGCCCCAGTTGACCACGGTGTGCGCTCTCGCAGCCGCGTTGGGAGTCCCTCTGGAGGCGCTGCTGCGCCGAGGCGCGGCGCCAGCCGACGTGGCTCGGCTGCGTCTGCTGGCCGGCTGGAGCCAGCAGGCCCTCGCGAGCCGGCTGGGCATCGCCCAGGCCCGATGGTCGAGGATCGAGCGGGGCCTCTCCTCCCTGGACGAGTCCAAGTTCCGCGCTGCCGCCGATCTACTGAAGGTCACGGTCGAGCAGCTGTTGCGCGCGCTGGACGCCGCACCGGGCGTCCGTCGTCTGCGCGGCCGCCGCTAAAAGGGTGTGACGGCCACATGGCCGGAGACTTAGGCTCCTTATCCGCTTGACGGCAGGTGTGCACACTAAGGCGCTTATATAACTACCCGTCAGTTTTTGATGCCTTTTTGCTTTCTGATCGCCACTCACACGAGGGGATATGCCAGTGGCACCTTCAAACTGTGCTCGGATACGCCGGGCCGGGGTCTGCGTAACGGCAGCCGCGGTCGCCGTGGCAGTGCTGGCCGGCTGCGGGTCGGGCGGCGGCAGTGCCAAGGCGAGCGCGTCCCCGTCGCCCTCGAAGACTTCGGCCTCCCCCTCGCCCGATCCGACGGCCACCGCCCAGGAGCAGGTCCTCACCGCCTACCGCGGCATGTGGGCCGAGCAGACGAAGATCTACAGCTCCGGCAGCTTCAAAGGGGCGAGGCTGGAGAAGTACGCCGCCGATAACGCGCTGACGAAGGTCAAGCTGGCCGCGCAGTACTACCAAAGCAACGACCTGGTGGTGAGAGGCGCTCCGATCCTGTCCCCCAAGGTCACCGACCTGTCGCTGGACAGCTCCCCCAAGTCCGCGACCATCGTGGACTGCGTCGACAGCTCGAAGTTCATCCCGAAGAACGCCAAGACCGGCAAGAAGTCGGACCTCGGCGGCAGCAACCGCCGGCACGTGCAGACCTCGAAGGCATACCTTGGCAGCGGCGGGTGGATGATCGTCGACGCGACGATTGACAAGGACAGCACGTGCTGAGCCGCCGTGCCTGGTCGCTGATTGGCGCGCTCGTCGCCCTGCTGTTCGCTCTTACCGTGCCCGTCGGCACCGCCAGCGCCGACGGAGGAGGCGGCGGAGTCACCTGCCCTGACCTCGTACCCGACTGCGACATCCACGTGGGCGGAGGTGGAGGCACCGGAGGAAACGGCGGCGGGGGAGGCGGCGGGGGAGGTGGTGTAGGCGTCGGCTCTGCCACGTGCTACATCCACTGGAAGAACAACGGCAAGGAGATCGGCGAGGTCCCCTGCCACACAGACATGGGCTGGTTCAACTCCGCCGATGAGTGCTACTGGGACGTCCTAAAGCCGCAGCCCAAGGCGGGCGCCGAGGACTGGGAGTGGGGAAGCGCCGCTCCCTCCGATCCGGACGAGCGCGCGAAGGGCAAGGTCTATAACCGCTCCTGCCCCGGTCTCGGCCGTGAACTGTACGGCGGTTCGACCTGGAGCCTGAATCCTCCGCCCGGCTTCGGCGGCGGCCCCTCCCCCGAGGAGCTGGCGCAGGAGGCCATCAAGAAGATGCGGCTGCTCGGACCGCAGATCGGTACGGCTCCCGGCACCGGGAAGACCGGCATCGTCGGCATGCCCGTGTGGATCTGGAACGTGAAGACCGCCCGGACCTGGGGTCCCGTCTCGGCAAGCGCCTCGGCGGCCGGTCTCACCGTCACCGCCACCGCCAACGTGAAGAAGATCGTCTACACGATGGGGGACGGCGGCAGCGTGACGTGCACCGGCGCCGGAACCCCCTACAAGGCGTCGTACGGCGGCAGTTCGTCGCCCGACTGCGGCTACCGGTACACCAAGACCTCCAGCGGCCGGTCCGGCAACACCTTCTCCGTCAGCGCGGTCACTACTTGGACCGTGCACTGGCAGGGCGGTGGGCAGGAAGGCGACATCACCACCACCCGCGCCTCCGTAGGCGTGCAACTGGCCATCGGCGAGGCCCAGGTCGTCGCCAAGCCGTGACCCGCCCGCACACGTAAGGAAAGCCCAGATGAGCACCACCACGGGGACCGTCCCCGAAAGCACCGAACAGCAGACCCCGGCGCCCAAGTCCATCGTCCGCCAGCCGGTCGTACGCCGACGGCGTCCCGGCTTCATCGCCATGGCCGTCGCGCTGATCGCCGTGGGCATCGGCGCGAACGCCTGGCTGTACATGTCCACCGGTGACCGGGAGCCCGTCGTCGCCATCGCGCACGACGTCCCGATGGGCGCGCAGCTCACTGCCGACGACCTCGTCGAGGCCCGGATCGCCACCGACCCCGTCCTCCACCCCGTGCCGGCCAGCCAAATCAAGAAGATGATCGGCAAGCGCACGACGGTCGGCCTGACCAAGGGCAGCCTGCTCACCAGCCAGGCCATCAGCGATCAGCCGCTGATCAAGCAGGGCAAGGAGCTGGTGGGCGTTTCGCTCTCCTCCGCTCAGCTTCCCGCCAGCACGCTGAGCCCGGGCCAGAAGGTCAACGTCGTCCACACGCCGAAGAACAACGGCGCCGACAGCGACTCGGGCGGCAGCAGCAAGGACACCACGGTGCACGCCGTCGTCATCGAGGTCGGCAGGGCCGACAACTCCGGTGACCGGGTGGTGGACCTCGCGGTCAGCGCCCTGGACGGCACCACCCTCGCCCAGTGGTCCGCGAACGGCGAGGCATCCCTCGTCGTCGTCCCGACGGGGAACTGACATGGCCGTCATCGCCTTCGCCGGCGCCAGCGGCGGCCCCGGAGTCACGGCCACCGCCCTGGCCGCCCTGCTGACCTGGCCCCTGGCGGACGGACGGCGCGCCGTCCTGGCCGAGTGCGACCCCGACGGCGGCTCAATCGCCGCCGGATACCTCGAGTCACGGGTCCTGGGCGACTACGGCCTGCACAACCTGGAGGTCGCCCACCGCCGCCACCAGCTCGACCAGGACTTCTGGTACCAGCTGATCGACCTCTCCGAGCAGAACACCCAGGACCGGCTCCTGTTGCCGGGCCTTTCCAACCCCGTCCAGGCGGCCGGCCTCGCCCAGGTGTGGCACCGGCTAGGGCTGCTCTTCGAACAGGCACAGACCAAGGACAACGGCTACGACTTCCTCGTCGACCTCGGCCGCTCCGGGGCCACCGGCTCGGCCGGCGCCCTGGCCCGGTCCGCGGACATCGTCGCCGTCGTCGTCCGCCGCACCCTGCGCGCGGCAAGCGCCGCCAAGCCCCGGGTCGAGGCACTGCGCGCCGCGCTCGAGGACCGCGGCCGCGACAGCAGCCGGCTCGGCCTGATCGTGATCGACGAAGGCGACTTCCGTGCCCGGGACATCGCCGAGCAGCTGCAGCTGCCCATCTTCGCCACGCTCCCACACGACCCCCGGGCCGCCCAAGTACTCACCCACGGCGGCGACGGCGGCCGGTACTTCGGCCGGTCCGCGCTCCTGCGCGAGGCCCGCGCGATGTCGGAGCAGCTACGGGCTCTGGCCGTGCAGGAGCAGCAAAGGCTCCTCGCCCCGGCACTGCGCTCGCAGACCGTCCTCGACCGAATGAAGGGAGCCGTCAATGCAGCGCGGTAAGCCCCTGTACCCGGCGGGCCAGGTCTCGCAACTGCCCCAGCAGATCCCCGTCGCGGGATACAGCAACATGCCCGGCCCCGTGGCGCCGGTCGCGCCGCCCACCTCGGTGCCGGCCGGGGACGGCCCGGTCACCGCGCGCAGGTCGCTGTGGGACTGGGAGACTGTCAACAGCCTGCGCGAGGAACTCAGCCGGCAGATGGCGCCGGAGTTCCAGGCGTACAAGGAATCCAACAAGCGGGACATGCCCGCCGACGAGTCCGAGCAGCGCGGCTGGGAGATCATCAACGAGCTCGTCGCCCGCTGGGCGGCGGACTTCGCCGCGGCCCGGCAGATTTCACCGTCCGGGTCGGACGAGACCAGCCTCGCCCAGGCAGTCTTCGACGCCCAGTTCGCCCACGGGCGCCTCCAGCCCTACCTGGACGACCCCACGGTGGAGAACGTCCTGATCAACGGCTGCGACGAGGTGTGGATCGACTACACCGACCGTCCCCGCCAGAAGGTCGAACCCATCGCGGAGAGCGACGAGGAACTGGTCGAGTTCCTCCAGATGCTCGCCCGCCGCCACGGCGCCGGTGAGCGCAGCCTGTCCAAGGCGTCGCCGACCCTGGCCCTGCGCCTGTCGGACACCTCGCGTCTGCAGGCGATGACCGAGGTCACCCCGCGTCCGTACGTGACCATCCGAAAGCAGCGGATCCGCTCCGTCACGCTGGAGGACCTGGTCAAGTACGGCACCATCGACGCCGGGATGATGCACTTCCTCAAGGCCGCCATGGCCGCGGAGAAGAACATCATGATCTCCGGCACACAGGGCGTCGGCAAGACCACGATGATCATCGCGCTGGCCCGCGAGGTCGACCCGCAAGAGCGGGTGGGCACCCTGGAAACCGAGTACGAGCTCTTCCTGCACGAGGTCGGGCACCTCAAGCAGGTCGTGCCGATGGAGTCCCGGGAGGGCAACGGCGAGCGCGTCGACGGCCGTGAGGTCGGCGAGATCGAGATCGCGGACCTGATCGCACCCTCGCTGCGCATGATGCTGCGCCGCATGATCGTCGGAGAGGTCCGCTCCCGCGAGATCGTCCCCATGCTCCAGGCGATGTCCGCCGGTGAGGGCGGCTCGCTCTGCACGATCCACAGCCGCAAGGCCGAGGGCGTCTTCGCGCGCATCGCCCAGCTGTGCATCCAGCACGGCGACGGGATGACGCAGGAGCTGGCCTACCTGATCGCCGGCGCGGCGCTGGACTTCGTCGTCCACGTCAAGATGGTCGACGAGACCCGCATCGGCGGGAAGAAGGTGCGCTTCGTCGAGCAGATCCTGGAGGTCACCGGCGAGGCCAGTGAGACCGGCCTGCCGTCCACCAACAAGATCTTCGCTCCGCGGCCCGGCTCCGGGGACCCGCGTGCGGTGCCGACCGGCGTGAACCCCTCCTGCCTGGACGACCTGGTGCGCGCCGGGTTCAACCCGGCGTGGCTGCGTGAGGAGAACGGCAGCTGGGGCGGACCGCTGGAGATGAAGCGGACGGCGGTGGCCTGATGGGTGTGTTGATCGCCGGTTTCGCCGCGCTGTTCCTGATCGGCGGCATCGTCCTGTTCGTCCTGGGCGTGCGCGGCACCGAGGTGTCCGCGCGCCCGGTCAAGGTCAAGCACGACCCGCCGCCGAAGACCAAGCGGATGCGGCAGCTGCAGACGGGCGGCGCCGCCGTCGCCGGCATGCTGACGTGGCTGATCTCCGGGTGGCTGCCCTCCGCCCTGCTGGTCGCCGGCGCCGTGTTCTTTCTGCCGTGGCTCATCAACCCCAACAAGGCTGCCAACGAGCAGATCGAACGGCTGGACGCGCTCGCACAGTGGACCAAGCGGCTGTCCGACCTGGTCCGCACCGGTACCGGTATCGAGGAGTCGATCGCGGTGTCGGTCCGTACCGCGCCGCGGCCGATCGAACGCGAAGTGGCGGACCTGAACGTGCGCCTGCAGTCGCGGATCCCGACGAGTGACGCGCTGACCGCGTTCGCCCGTGCGATCGGCGACCCGCGGGCCGACCTGGTCTCCGCAGCGCTGCTGTTGCGCATGAAGGACCGCGGCCCCGGCCTGGCGGACGTCCTGTCCGACCTGGCGGCACGGACCTCCAACGTGGTGCGCCGCCGCCGCGACGTCGAGGCCGACCGGGCCAAGCACCGTACGACCACCCGCTGGATCTGCGCGATCACCCTCGTGGTGATCGTCGGGTTCTCCTTCAACAAGGCATACATCGAGCCGTACGGAACGCCTCTGGGGATGCTCGTGCTGGTCATCTTGATGGCCGCCGTCGTCGCGCTGTTCTGGTGGATGAGCCGCCTCGGGGTGGACAAGCCGCTGCCCGGCTTCATGGAGTACGACGAGAACTCCACCGGCTCGCACACCGACCCGGCACTCACGGAGGCCGCGCGATGAACCAGCTCACCATCGCCCTGCTGGCCGGTGCCGGCATAGGCCTGGGCCTGTTCTTCCTGGTCCGTGAACTGCTGCCGTCCGGACCGGCCCTCGGACCGGCCCTGGAGCGGCTGCACGGCGCACCCCGGGCTGCCGTACGCCGCCGCGACGACAAGCGCCCGTTGATCGAGCGGGTCGGCGACCGGGTCGCGGAACGGGTCAGGGACTGGCCCGGGGTCAGCGTCCCAACCAAGAACCTCAACCTCGTCGGCGACACGGTCGGAGAGTTCTTCGGCAGCAAGGCCCTGCACTTCGTCATCGGGCTGATCCTGCCGTCGTTCTTCTCCTTGGTCCTCACCCTGGCCGGCATCGACCTGCCCTTCGTCCTCACCGGACTGGCCGGCATCGCCGCGGGCGTCGGCCTGTGGTTCCTACCCGACGCCCAGCTGGCCAAGCAGGCCACCCAAGCCCGCGCGGAAGCGTCCCAGGCGGTCATGGCCTACATGGAGCTCGCCGCCATGGAGCGGATCTCCAGCTCCGGCGCCCAGGACACCCTGGAACGACCGGCCGAGGTCGGCAACGGCTGGGTCTTCCGTCGCATCCAGGCCGCCCTGGTCCGTGCCCGCCTGGACCGGGCGCCCGCCTGGGACGGGCTACGCCACATCGCCGACGAACTCGACGTGCCCGCGGCCGGCGACATCGCCGACATCGTCTCCAGCGCCGGCACCGACGGCGCAGCGATCTACAGCACCCTGCGCAGCCGGGCGGAGAGCCTGGCCGACGAACAGGCCGCCGCCGAGCAGGCCAGGGCGAACGCAGCCTCCGAGAGCCTGATCGTCCCGGTGACCCTGCTGTCCATGGTCCTACTCGTCTTCTTCGGCTTCCCCTCCGTAATCCGCATCTTCCTCGTCTGAACCGCACTCACAAGGAGCACCTCACCATGAACACCTCTCCCGCTCTGCGCATGGCGGTCACCGCGTACACCGCGCTCGCGCACCTTCTGTCGGCCGCCGAGCAGAAGTTCACCGACGCCCGCGAGGAGGGTGACCGCGGCGACAACAACATCTCCACGATCATGTGGATCGTCGGCATCGTTGTGTTCGCCGGCCTCGCGATATCCGCCTTCAAGGTCCTCGGCCAGTCCAAGCTCGACGACATGAAGGGCCTGTAAATGGCTCTTCGGGCACTCGCCCGTCGCATCCAGCAGCGGTGGCGGGAAGACGACGGCGACGCGAGTCTGCAAATGCTGATCTGCTTCCCCGCCGCCTTGCTGCTGATCCTCATGGTCGTCGACACCTGCAACGTGTACTTCGCCAAGCAGGCCGCCACCACCGCGGCCCGGGAGGCCGTCTCCGGTGCCCGCGCCTACGGCAGCGGCACCGGGGACGGAGTCGCGCGGGCCGACGCGGTCTTCCGTCGCGTCGGCGGCACGCTGCGCGGCCCCCGGGTGAGCACGGCGGGCTCCAACGCGGACCGCGTCGTGTTCACCGTCACCGCCAAGGCGCCGTCCCTGATCGGGCTCAACATCAGCATCACCGAGCGTGCCACCGGCCCGGTAGAGAGGTGGACCACCCCGTGACCAGCAGCCGACGGCCGCCGCGCCGGCCCCTGGGGGGCGACGACCGGGGCAGCGTCGCCATCGAGTTCGTGATGTGGGTCCCCGCCGTGTTCCTGTTCCTCGCGATCGCGTTCGTGGCGGGGCGCATCGTCACGGCCAACAGCGCCGTCGACTCCTCGGCGGCGGCCGCCGCGCGCGAAGCCTCCATCGCCCGCACCACCGGTCAGGCGCAGGCCAACGCCCGGTCGGCCGCGATGGTCGCCCTGTCGGACCAGAAGCTCAAGTGCGCCCGCACCAGCGTCAACGTGGACACCTCCGGCTTCAGCGCTCCGCTGGGCAGCTACGGCGCCGTCACCGTACGCGTCAGCTGCACCGTCCAGCTCAACGACCTCGGATTCTCGGTCGGCTCCAAGACCGTCAAGTCCAGCTTTACCTCCGTGATCGACAGGTACAGGCAGCGATGAGCAGCACCCCCTCGGCCGCATTTCGCCTCGACTGGTTCCGCGACGACCGCGGCTCGCTGTCGATGTGGTGGCTCCTGATGGTCATCCCGATGTTCATCATGCTCGGCCTGTCCTTCGACCTCGGCGGCAAGCTGCGCGACGTCGAGCGGGCGGACGCGATCGCGGCCGAGACCGCCCGGGCCGGCGGCCAGGCGATCGACCCCGCCAAGGCCATCGCCGGCACCGCGGTCGTACTCGACCCTGCGGCCGCGCAGCGGGCGGCCTACCAGTACCTCAACGCCGCCGGCGTCCGCGGCACGGTCACCACCAGCGGCGACGGCAAGACCATCAACGTCCACGTCACCATCCAGCACAAGACGATTTTCTTGCAGGTCATCGGCCAGTCCTCGCTCCCCGTCGAGGGTCACGCCAGCGCTGAGCTCCTGCACGGCATCGGCGCCCCGGAGGGATGATCCGCGCCATGACACCGACCCGCCCCCACACCGCCCGGCGCCGCCCCCGGGCGGTCGATGTCGTCCGCGGCCTGGTCAGCCTGGTGGTCCTCCTCACCCTCCTGGGAGGACTGCCCGTACTGCTGTGGGTCCTCACCGAGGTGCTCCTGCCCGACGGGGTCTCGCCCGGCGAAGTCGCCTCCCTGCTGACCAGCCATGAGCTCGGCGCACCGTTCTTCGCGGTCATCATGGCGATCGGCTGGATCAGCTGGGCCACCTTCGCCCTGTGCACGCTGCTGGAGATCCCGGCCCAGCTGCGCGGGCGCCCCACCCTGCGCCTGCCCGCCCTGGGTTTCCAGCAGCGCATGGCCGGTGCCCTGGTCAGCGGAGTCCTGGTGCTCCTTCCCATCGGAACCGCCGCGATGGCGGCCCCGGCCTCCGCTGCACCGGCCGTCACCCGCGCTCCGACGGCCGCCACCGCACCGGCGAGCGTGAAGGCGACTGCCGCCTCCGACGCCTCGGCGACCACCGCACGCACCGCCGACCAGCACGGGGGCACCTACACCGTCCAGGCCCGCGACAGCCTGTCGAAGATCGCCCTCAAGCAGCTCGGGGACGCCTCCCGGTGGCGGGAGATCGCCGCGGCCAACGACGGCAAGACCATGGTCGACGGGACGAAGTTCTCCACCCGCAGCGCCCTCCAGCCGGGGTGGAAGCTGACGATGCCCAAGGACTGGAACCCCGCCGACCGGGAGCACCGGGTCAGGCCGGGCGAGACGCTGTCCTCGATCGCCGAGGCGGAACTCGGCAACGCCGACAAGTACCCGCAGATCGCCGAGCTGAACGAGGGCCAGCGACAGCCGGACGGCCGGGCCATGACCGACCCCGACAAGATCTACCCGGGCTGGGAGCTCCAGCTGCCGCACACCGCCGCCCCGCAGCAGGACAGCGGAGGGTCCTCCTCCCCGGACGCCCCCGCCGCCGGTCAACAGGACGGCTCCTCCGGCCAGAAGGACGGCCACTTCGGCCAGGAGGCGCAGGGCGAGCAGGACGGCCAGGACACCGGAGCGTCCACCAGCACCCCCGACGGCGACGCCGACACCGGCTCGAGCGCGGAGCGGGGCAGCACGCCGAAGGACGACCCCCCCACGGACCCGAGGGACCCGGCGACCCCCAGCCGACCCGAGACGGCCCATCCGCAGACCCCGCAGCCCCAGACCCCGGCCGCCACCCCGGCCGAGGACACCGGCAGCGACTCCTCCGTCGCCTCCACCGCCATCGCCGTCACCAGCCTGTTCGCCGCCGCCGTCCTGGCCGTACTCGGCGGGCGGCGAGCCCTCCAGCAGCGCCGTCGCCGGCCCAGGCGGCGCATCCCGCTGCCGCAGCAGGCCACAGTGCCGGCCGACGTGGAGAAGCAGCTCCGGGTCGCCTCCGACACCGACGGTCTCGACCTCGTCGACCACGCACTGCGCACCCTCGCGGCCAACTGCGCCACGGCCGGGCAGCCGCTTCCCCAGCTGGACGCCATCCGGGTCACGCCGCGCGGCCTGGAACTGCACCTGTCGGCGCCGACCCCGCAGATCGCCCCGTTCTCCGAGATGGAGGAGCACCCCGACCGGTGGTGGTGCCCGGCCCGCGGCGCCCAGCTCCTGGACGCGGAGCAGGCCCGCGACATCACGCCCCCCTACCCCGCGCTGGTCAGCCTCGGCGAGACCGAGGAGCGCGAGCCGGTCCTGGTCAACCTGGAGTCCGTCGGGGCGCTGCGCCTGAGCGGCACCGGCACCGACATCCGGGCGGTCATGCTCGGCATCGCGGTCGAGCTGGCCTCCTCCGGCCTGTCCGACGACGCCACGGTGATCCTGGCCGGCCTGGGCGAAGAGCTCGCCGGCGTCTTCCCCATCAAGGTCGAGCACCAGAGCGAGTTGGCGCACGCCCTGCCGGAACTGCGCGCCCACGACGCCCTGCAGCGCGGCGCGCTCGCCGCTGGCGGCTTCGACAGCCTGGACCAGGGCCGCCTGTCCGAGGACGGCGGCGACACCTGGGTCCCCAAGGTGCTGATCACGCCCGCGGCGCCCGATGGAGAAGAGGCCAACGTCCTCAACGATCTGCTCTCCTCCCGGCCCAGGACCGCGACCGCCGTCGTCACCGAGGCCGGAGGCGAACTCGAGGTCCCCGGCGCCTGGACGCTCCCGGCCGCACCGGGCGCAGCCGTGCAGCTGCCCGGCCTGGACCTCACGGTCACCTTGCAGCGGCTGGAGGACGAGGCGTACGAGCCGCTGATCCAGCTGCTCGCCACGGCTGCCCGCACCGACGACGTCGCCGCACCGGCCTGGACGCACGCCCCCGACGGCACCGCTGTCCAGAACGGCCCGACGCCGGTCACCCCGCGGAGCGACTCCGCTCTGGCCCAGGACACCCCCGAGGTGGAAGCCGTTGAAGACGGCCCTCGCGAGGAGGACGGCGGACAGCGGCCCGGCGAGCCGCAGGCCGTACCGGCCGTCCAGGTGGCCGTGAGTCCGGTGAGCTCCTCCCTCATCACGGTGGTTCCCAGCTTCAGTGCCCTGGCCCCGTCGGTCACCGGCGCCGAGAGCGCCGTCTCCGACGACAGCGGCCAGGACCAGCAGCACGGCGGCGGTGACGACGATGAGGTCGACGCCGGGCAGGAGCTGCGGTCCGAGGACCTCTTCGACGAGACGCTTCAGGAAGTACTCGACAAACGCGACGCCCCGGTGTCCGCCGACGTATACGAGCAGGGGGAGGACCCCGTGGAAGAGGCAGCCGGATTCGACGAACTCGCCGCCGAGCAGCCAGAAGAAGAGGGCTCCGCACTGTCGTCGGCGACCCTGGGCAACTCGCCCCGGCCGCAGCCGGCTCCCGATCCCGTGGAACGCCGGGCCGCCCGGGTCACGGCGGTCACCTCCGGAGTGCTGGCGGCTCTGAACACGCCGCCGGACCCGCCGTCCGCTCCGCAGATCCGCGTCCTGGGCCCCGTCGACGTGATCAGCACGCTCGGCAAGGTCGAGAGCAACCGACGCAACGGGCTGACCGAGATCGCCGCCTGGCTCGCCCTGCACCCGGGCAAGTCCCGCCACGAGCTCGACGAGGCGATCTGGCCCGGCCAGCGGGTGCGCGCCGACACCCGCAACACCAACGTCTCCAAGCTGCGGGCCTGGCTCGGCCGCGACCCCCTGCTGCCGGCCGAGGACCCGTACGGCTCCTACCTGCCGCCGATCAACGAGGGCGTATACGCCTTCAACGACCAAGTCACCAGCGACTGGCAGCAGTTCCAGGCGTTCTACCAGGAGGGGATGCACTCCTCCGGCGCCGACGCAGACACGGCCCTGGCCAACGCCCTCTCGCTCGTACGCGGAAGGCCGTTCAGCGACATCGACCAGAGCAAGTACTGCTGGGCGGAGTACGACATCCAGGAGATGATCTCCGCGACCACGGACGTGGCGCACGAACTCGCCACCCGGCGCCTGGCGGTGCGCGACTACCGCGCCGCGCTCGCCGCGGCCTCCCGCGGCCTGGTCTGCGACCAGACGAGCGAACTGCTGTACCGGGACCTGTTCACCATCTACAGCGAGATCGGTGACCGTCAGGGGCTGGAGCGTACGGCCCATCAGTTGACACGCATCGCCGTCGAAAGTGGCTGCGACTCCGCCCCCGAGACGGTGGCCTTGATCAACGCCTTGATGGACGCGAACCGCATCGCGTCCGCGTGAACAACATCAGGCCGTGCCGGCCGTGCCCGGCGGGCGGCTCGTGGGGAGTTCGGTACTTCCGTCTCCGCAACGAGCCGCCCGTCGGGGCCGACCGGTACGCTGGAGCAGCGTACCTCCCTGTGCGTACCGCGGCGGGACCCACCTCCCGTCGCATGGTGAACCGTGCTGCCGCGCGGGAGGCGAGGCAGGTTCGGTGACCGACGATCCGCAGCCCCCTTGGCGCACAACGTGGTGGGACGTCAGCAGCCCAGGGAGCCGGGAGACTGTCATGACACCGCCGCGCCGTGCCAAGGCCAACAGCAGAAACCGCCAGCAGATCGCCAAAGCCCTGCGGGACGCCGCCGGATGCACCTACCAGCAGGCTCTGCAGCGCGTCGAGGACGCTGCCGATCGCGGGCTCCTGCCCGCTGTGCTGGACAAGGCCGGCCGCCAGGAAGCGGTGCGCCTGCTGAGCGCGCCGCTCGGCTCCTCCGGTCCGGCATCGGCGCCCACCCGGGACGAGAGGGCGTCACTCCGAACCTCCCCAGTGCCCGGTGCGCCGGGCGGAGCCGACAAGACCACGGTCAGGACCGAGCCCGATCACGCCTGGTGGCGCCCGGACGTCAGCGATCTCGCGATCTCCGAGTTCCTGACCAGCGCGCACCGCAAGATGACCGGTCTGCGGGCCGCCGCAGACCGCGATCCGTACACCCCGACCGAGCGCTCCAGAGTCTGGATCATGGACCTGGACCCGCAGCCCTCACTGACCGGACCATGGCGGGACGGCTCCGGTTACGAGCCGGTCATCCTCGACGTGCCTCCTCCGGGGATGTACGACCCCAGCCTGGGCCTGAGCCCGGCCCAGCGGGACGAAGTCCTGCGCCAGCTCCGCCCGGAGACGTGAGTTCCAGGCACCTTGTAGCCGGCCGGGGCCCGGCCGGCGTCATGCGTCGGCCGGAACCAGCCCGGCCACGGTGACCTGTTCGAGCTGCTCGGGGGTGAGCCGCTCCAGGCGCTTACGGAGGTTGTTGATGAACTGGCCCACCTTCACCTCCTGGCCATCGACGACGACCGTGTCGCGCTGCCGGATCGGCACATCGTGGCCGTGCTGCGTACGGAAGGCCGCGACGGCGGCCAGGCCGTCGTCGAGCTGGCGCTGCTGGCGTAGTTGGCGGCCGGTCGGCGTCGGCGGCGCCTGGACCGGCTCGACGGCGGCGATGCCGGCTTGGAGGAGGAGCTGGATCTGGTCGGAATGCAGCTGGTCGAAGGCGATGGCCTGCTGGTAGATCCACTCTCCCAGCGGCTCGGTGTCGTCGGTGACGAAGTCCCGCGGCAGGTCCTCCAGAGCCACGCCGGCCTGCTGGTAGCGCAGGGCGTTGACGTACTCGCGCTGCCAGGTGATCGGCCACACGGGGTTCCACCAGGGGTAGAGGTCGCTCAGTTCCACCTCGACCGGGTCGGGCTCCAGACCCTGGGCCGCGCGGTCGCGGGCGCTGCGCCGGCGGTTGACGAGCCAACGGCCGAAGGCGTAGTCGCCGATCATCTCGTCGGCGGGTACTGCGAGGTGCCCGTGATGCTCGACGTAGAGGCGGGCGTGGGTCAGGCCGCGCTCGGTGGCCTGCTTGCGCAGGTCCCAGATCATGCCGATCGCCTCGAGCGCCTTGACACGCAGCGGGCTCAGGCGCTTGCTCGCGTACATCTGCCGGGCGTAGTTGATCCACCGGCCCAGGGCGAAGCCGGTCTCGTCGTCGTACAGCTGGGGCACGTCCAGGTGGCCGCACTCGGCGAAGTACCGCTCGGCCGCAGCCATGCCGCGCTGCCAGGCGGCCTCGCGCGGGTGGAGCACACGCAGGCGCAGTGCGAGGGCGAGGGCGTCGTCGGGGAACTCCCGGTCCATGACCAGCCGCGGCTCCTCGGCGGTCTCGGCTTCCGGTTCGTCCTCGTCCGGGACGCGTTCGGTGTGGGTCTGCGGGACCGCGAGCCGGTCGGCGAGCCGGTCGTCGTGTGCGCGAAGAGCCTGGAGGACCTTCCACAACGGCTTGTAGACGGGCGAGTTGAGCAGATCGTCCGGGTCCTGGTGCGGGGCGACGAACAGCGGGACCAGGATGGTGGCCTTCTTGCCGGCGCCGGGCTTCTGCCGCAGGGCGCGGCCGACGGCCTGGACGGTGTCGACGATGCTGTCCTTGACATCGGCGAACACCACGCAGTCGATCGCGGGGATGTTGACACCCTCGCCGAGCAGACGCGCGTTGGCGATGAGGGTGCGCGGGTAGGGGGCGGTGCCGTCCTCGGGGCGTCCGTCGAACTTGCCGAGCAGCGCGTGGCGGACATCGACGCTCATCAGCCCGTCGATGCCGGCCGCCCACAGGCTGTCGGGGTCGGGGAAGGCGGTGCCGGGGTCGTCGAGCGCGGCCAAGTGCCGGGCAGTTGCCTGGAAGGTGTCGGCGAAGTCGTGCGCGTCGGCGACGCGGTGGTGGAAGCTGACGACCCGCTTGAGGTCGAGCTGCGCCATCGCGCGCAGGACCGCGACGTGCAGCGCGGCGCGGCGCAGCTCGGCCGCGTCGGCGTTCTCGGCCAGGCCGAGGCGGGCCCGCAGGTCCTTCTCGTGGACTTCCAGTACGACGACGCGGTAGTCGGCCAGCAGCTCTATGTCGATCGCCTCCGCCAGCGGGAGGCGGAAGCTGGTCTCGCCGTAGAGAGCGGGGTCCTCCATGGACGCGACGAGCTCGGGGTCGTCGGCGTCACCGGCCGACCAGATCCTCGGGGTCGCGGTGTAGTAGGCGCGGCGGGCCGCGGGCACGAGCCGGTCGTGGTGGACCGCGGCCCAGTTCTTATTGATGTAGCCGCTGGTCCGGTGGGCTTCGTCCGCGCTGATCAGCGCCCACGGCCCCAGGCGGTACTTGCGGTGCGCCTTCCGGATCTTGTCGAGGGACTGGTAGAGGCCGAAGACGGTGCCGTCGGGGTTGTCCTGGACCCAGGCGGCCAGGAAGCCGGGGTGGGTGCTGGCGGGGACGTGCTCCCCGGGCACTTTCGGCCGGCGGTGGCACATGGCCATGACTGGGCCTTCGTGGCCGGCCTCACGCCACTCGGCGATGGTCTGGCCGAGCAGTTCGACGGTCGGCACGAGCACCAGCTGGTGTCCGTGCCGGACGATCTCGCGGGCGACGCGGGCGGCGATGACCGTCTTGCCGGTGCCGCACGCGGAGATCACGGTGGTGCGGGGGCCTCGGCGCAGGGCGGTGGCGGCGCTGTGCACGGCGCGGGCCTGGTGGGGGCGCAGGCGAAGACGCGGCCGTGCCGGGGGCGTGAGGGTGGCGGTGGCCACGGGGCGGATGCTCCTTCCAGGCGTTCGGGGGGGAGGCGGTGGCGCCTCTGGGCGGGCGGCGTCTACGGGCGTCGGGGCTGTTCCATCAACCGGCGCATCCGGCCTGGTGTTGGTCAGCTGCCGCCTGTACCCGGCCCAGGACGACGTACATCTCGTCCTCCACGACCACCGTGGTCCGGAGCCGTGCCGCCTGGGCGACCTCGATCTCCTGCGACGTCGTCGTACGGTGCTCGGCGTGCTCGGCGTTCATGGGATGCTCCCCCTTTCGTCTGGGTGCTGCCTGGTCAGTACCGGATGGTGAGGTAGTCCAGGTCGTCCAGGGTGACGGACAGGCCGGCGGCGCGGGTGCCGCCGTCGGTGAAGTACACCTCGGCGAGACCGTCGGCGACGATCTGGGCGAGGTCGTCCTCATCGGCTCCGGCCTGGCGGGCGTCGAACAGAGCGGCGGCGTACTCGGCGGGGAGCGTCTTGGTGATGCGCCGTTGCCGGGATTCGTTTGTGGTTCCGGGGGCCGCGGTGAAGCCGAAGCGGCCGCGCAGCGACAAACGGATTCCGCCGGTGGTGGCGGCCTTCTTCGCCCGGTCGGCACGGACCTTGGGCTGCCACAACTGCCGGGTCAGCTTCTCGATCCGGTCGGCGATCTCGGGGTTGGGATTCTTGATCTTGTCGTCGCGGTACCGCTCGACGGTGCGCGGGTGACAGTCGAGCTTCTCGGCCAGCTTGCGGGCGGCCTCGGTCTTGCTGTCCGCCTTCTCCTTGGACAGCAGGAACCGCACGCGGGCGCCGACGGACTTCGGCATGGGCTTGGAGACGGCGCCGGCGAAGGCGGCGTCGAGCGAGTCGGCGATCGTGCCCACCTGGATCACTCCCCGTCCAGGACGGAGTTGCCGCCCCCGATGTAGTTGGCGATGTTGGTGCCTTCCTTGAGCTGCTCCAGCGCCCAGGCCATCGTCTCGGTGCCCTGGTGCTTGACGAAGCCGGGGTTCGGGCCGAGCTGGAAGGTGCTCTTGGCTGGCTTGCCGTCCGCGGTGTGCGGCAGGATGTCGAGCGGCGAGGGCCCCGGGGAGGCGTAGACGACGCAGTCGGTCAGCACCGCCAGCGGGTACAGGCCGGTGTGCTCGGCCATCTTGACCATTTTGCGGTGCATGTTGATCCGCGCGCGGGAGAGCACTGCCGCGCGGATGTCCGGGCGCCATAGCGCGCGCTTGAGTGCCGCCCACGGCTCACCCTCGACGTACGAGGAGCCCTGGGGCCGCTCGCGGAGCTTGCCGACGCCCGACTTGGCCGTCGCCTTGATCGCCGCGAGCAGCGCGACCAGCAGCGGGTCGCCGTCCTTGTGGCGGCCCATCGCCTCCAGGAACGCGCGCTCGTCCAGGATCTGGCCCTTGGGCGCGCCGCGCACGCCGAGGTCGGCCATGGTGGCCATGTACGCGTCGCGCAGGTGCTCGTACCAGGGGGTCAGATACAGGCCGTTGTCGGGGCGAATGTACGCCTTGAGCGGTTGGACGGGGAAGCCCAGTTCGTGGGCGTACGCCACGGTGGGTGTCGCGTACCAGCCGGGCCCGGTGGGGCGCTTCCCGCTGGGGGTGAACGGGTTGGGGAGGCGCTCGTCCAGGGGGTTGGGCAGGCGCTCGTCGACTGCGATGTGGGACAGGTCGAGCCACCAGGAGCCGGGCATGTCCTTGTCGAAGCGGTAGTTCTCGACGTAGACGGCCGGGCCCAGGCCCACCCGGATGTTGTTGGCGGCAGCGAGGAACGCGGTGATCAGGTCGAGGCCGACGACCATCGGCATGGCGCGTTCCTCGGCCGTGACCAGGCCGAGGGGCCGTACCCACTGGCACGCCTCCTCGTCCAGCGTCTCGGACTCCGGCCGGCCGTTGGGGTAGAGCTGATGGACAAGCGGGTGTTCCTCGGGCGGCTCCGGCGGCGCCGGGTCGACCGGCCCCTGCAGCGCGCCGGGGTTGGGGCCCGACTCCCACTCGCCGGTGTCTTCGTTCTTCACCGCGCGGGTCGGGTTCCTCAGCGCGGTCATCAGCTCAAGGCTGTTGACGCCGACCGTCCCGCGGGGGGTGATGACCCGCTGGGCGTAGAGGCCCAGGACCCGGGCGATCTCGGCGGCGGGCAGCTGTGCCGTGTTCTCCCAGACCCGGCGCTCCAACGCGTTCCAGGGCAGGACGGCGAACTGCACCGAGCGGCGGCCGCCCTCGACACGCTGGAAGACCCTCGGCCAGGGACCGAAGCCCCAGTAGGGAACTTCCCAGCCGGCCTTCGTGATCTGCTTGACGACCTTGTGCGACTTGTCCAGGCGCAGTTCCTCCTGGTCGTCCAGCTCGGCGGGCAGCCCGAAGTGCTCGGCGGCGCCGGCGGTCAGGACGATCAGCGGGTCGGTGTCGAAGCCGTGGCGGTGCAGCTTGGGCGTGCCGATGCGGGTCTTGTCCAGCGTCCACGCGGCCAGCGCGGTGACGGTCTTCGCACGGCACTCCAGGGTGCGGCCGTCGATCAGGTGCGCGACCAGCTGGCCGTCGGCAGCCTCCAGGACGGCGAGGGGGCCGTCGGTGAAGGTGTCGTCGCAGACCCGCGCGTGGACGCGCCGGGCCGGGGCGGGCGCCGCCGTCGGCTCGGCGGCGGCCGGTGCCGGGGTGCGGGGCTGCTCGACGGGAGCGGGCGCGGCATCGGCGGCCGGAGCCGGGGCCGGGGCCGGGGCTGCGGGGGCGGGGGCGGGGGTCGGCGTGGGGGCGGGGGTCGGCGTGGGGGCGACGGACTGCCAGCAGGGGGGAGCGACTGCCGCGGAGACCGCGGTGTACAGGTGGCGGGGCTCGCCGTTGAACAGGAACGTGGTGGGCCGTCCGCAGCGCACGCAGCGCCTCGTGCCGCCCTCGGGCAGCATGACGTAGCCGTCCGGGTCGTCGAAGGGCACCGGTCCGGCGGGCGGGGTGGCCGTGAAGGTGGGGGGCGGGTCGTCGAGCTCGGGCGGCTCCGCCAGGGTGAACCCGTCCGGCGGGGCGTCCGGGGACGGCGCGGGAGGCAGGTCCTCCACGGTCGGGTCCGGAGACGGCGGGGGGCTGACGGGAACGGCACGCTCCGTGTACCGGCGGGCGGCCTCCAGCAGCCGGGCGTACTTGTGGCCCTTCGCGCCGCGGGGCGTCGGGGCGTCGGGCTTCTCCCACGCCCAGATCGTCTCCCGCTTGACCGCGAGGTACGCGGCGAGTTGCTGCTTGCCCCATCCCAGGGCCTCGCGCAGCCGGACGCGTTCGGCCGGCGCGGGCAGCGGCGGGACGGGCTCGGCGCTCAGCTCCAGCATCAGCGCGTCGATGACGGCGCTGTCCGCGACGGCGCTGTCGGTGTCGGTCATGCCACCTCTCCCTGCGAAACTAACGTGACTCTAGTGCAACGGACTGACAGGCGGGGTTCAGATCGAACCGGACATCTCGTCGGTCTCCCGCCGGATGCGCTCGCGGGCCTCGGCCTCCGCGGCGAGGGCCTGCGCGATCAGTTCGGCCCGGCGCGCGTACCGGCCGGCGCGCGCCGTCTGGGCGGCGGCTTCCTGTGCCCGCCGGGGCAGTTTCTGCTCCTTGGCGGCCTTCTTCGCCGCCTGGGCAGCGCGGCGCTCCCCTTCGGCGAGGGCCTCCTCGCGCAGGGCCTGCGCCACGTCCGGGACGGGCAGGCCGCGGTCGACCGCGCGGACCACCAGGTCCCAGGTCAGTTCGGTGAGCCGGTCCTGCCAGTCCAGCCACGACCGGCCGGAGACCTGCTGGGCCACCGCGGTCAGCAGCGAGGGCCGGTAGTAGCCGGCCGACCCGCCCAGCCGGTTGCCCAGGTGCTGCGCGCACAGGACCACCGTGCCCAGCACGGCCGTGTCCGGGCCGTGCACGCGGACGAGGAACTGCGGGTCCGTGCGCTTGCACGAGCCCAGGTGGTTCGGGCCGCCGGTGGCACAGTCAGTGTCCCGGCTCCAGTACGAGCGCACGACCTCCAGCCGGTCGGTGGGCACGTCGTCGAAGCCCTGACGGGTGAGGCACCATGCCGCGTACTCCAGGCGGCCGGAGGCGCCCGACCGCCGGTTCGGGCTCTCCGGCAGCGACCCGTCGGCTCTCGTCTCCCAGCCCCACGGGTAGTCGGCCGCGAGTCCCTGCCGCCCGTACCGGGACACCCGCAGGACGCCGTCCTCCAGCTCCTGCGTGTCCAGGTCCAGCGAGAACGGCACCGTGCCGACCAGGTGGCCCCAGCGCTTCCAGCGGCCGGCGGCCAGGTGACGGGACGCGCTGTCCCAGCGCATCCACTCCAGGGCCTGCGCCAGAGTCGGGTCCCATCCGATCCAGCAGTAGCCGCCGTTGGACGGTGAGAACGCGAACGGCATCCGCGCGATCCGCCAGCCGAACGATCGCGTCAGCCGGTAGCGGTGTCCGTGGACGCTGGTGATCTCGAAGTCGTCGCGTTCCCTGGCCGCCTCGCCCGTGAACACGACCGCGCTCTCGCCGGGCAGCAGCTCGCCGGGGAAGCGTTCCGCGCTCGTCCACAGCAGCAGTTGCTCGCCCGAGGCGGCGCCCGCGTCCGCCGGGGCGCCGCCGGCGCGGGCCCCCTGCGCCGTGCGGGCCGCCGGCCGGCGGGCGGGTCGCGGCGCGGAGGACTCCGGGGTCTTCTGCCGTACGGTCGGCGCGGGCGTGCCGGTGTTCATCGGCCGAGCCAGTCGGCGCGCAGCTCGTCCCAGACGTGGCCGAGCCACCACAGGCGGGTGGGGTTCTTCCGCCAGTACTTCACGGCGAGGTACCGGTACCGGCCGGGGCGCAGACGGCCCAGCGGCGCGGGAAGGCGACCCGTGGTCATCTGCGCCAGGGGGCGTTCGCGGTACTCGATGGAGGCGTTCCAGGCGTCCAGGGCCGCGTCTCCGCTCGGGCGGCGGGGGGCCGGGTGGATGCCGTGGCGGTCGCAGAAGCCGGTCCAGGCCGTGAGCAGGGCGGTGTCGTAGGACTCGGGGTTGCCGTGGTGGCGGAAGCGGAAGGCGGGCACGGTGCCTCCTGTTCGTGGTTGCGGTTCAGTGGCGGGCGGACGGGTGGGGGCCGGGCGCCGAGGTGTCCGGCCGGGGGCGCCCTGTCCTGGGCCGGGCGGGCAGCGCGTCCGGGTCAGGACTCCTGGCCGTGGCCCTCCTGGGCGCGGCGTGCGTTGTGGCAGAAGGAGGGGTCGCACGGCACTTCGCGGACCCGGTAGCTGCTCCAGAGCACTTTGTGGTCGCACAAGGTGCGCTTGGTGTCGCTGTGGATGCAGCGCTCGGCGATGTGCAGGTGGCGCACGTGGGGGTCCTCGGGGTCGGTCGCCGGGCCCGGCCGGCTTGCGGCCGGGCCCGAGGAGGTCAGTACTGGAGGCGGTTGCCGTCGAACCGGGCCTGGGCGGGCAGCGAGGCGCCGGGCAGAAGGCCGGTGATGATCCGGTGCGGGGCTCCGGGGACGTCAGCGAGGCGGACGGCCGGGTGCAGCGGCTTTGCGGACATGCGGGTGTCGTCCACGGTCATGCCGATGAGGCGCTGCTGGGGAAGGTGGACCAAGAGGGCGTCGTCGACGGTGTAGCCCCGGCGCCGGTAGAAGGCGTCAAGGTCGGGTTGGTGGTCGAGCGTCACCAGCCCGTACCGGTTCTGGGTGAAGCGCTGTTCGGCAGCGCGAAGAAGAGCTGCGCCGATGCCCTGGTGTCGGTGTGCGGGGTGGACGGCGAACCCGTTGATCATGCCCAGGCGAGTGGTCAGGGTTTCCCGCAGTGAGACCCGGTCGATGCCGGGGTGGGTGAACAGCCACCGGGGCGGGCCGCCGAGCAGCGCGCCGACGACCGCGCCGGTGGTGCTGTCCTCCGCCACCAGGGCAAGGTTGCGGTGGTGGGACAGGGGCGGCATGGGTCGTGAGGCCAGGATGGCGCGCGCCAGGCCGAAGGGGTCGGGGTTGGCCGGGTCGGCGTAGGCGATCACCGCCATGAAGGCTCCGGTGTCGGCAAGCCCGGCGTCACGGATCACGAAGGCGGCGCCGCCGGAGGGCGAGGGGCGGAGGGGAACGGACGGGGGCATGGCAGAGGACTCCTGGCGGGCGGGGTGACGATGACGGCGGATCAGCGGCGGGCGGCGGACCGTTCCCGGCAGCGGAGTACGGAGGAGAGCGTGTAGTCGGACACGGTGTTCATCGGGTCGCGGGTGTTGCGGCGCTGCGGGTCGTAGGCGTAGACCCGCGCCTTCGCCCCGAAGGTCCGCATCAACATGACGGCCACGTCGAGGAGTTGCACCTCGCTGGGCAGGTTCGCGAATCCCGGCTCGGTGTGCAGCACGACGAACTGGCGGCGGTCGGCGAACGGGAACTCACCCCGGTGCATCCGCCCAGGGAGGAAACCCCACCGCTCGTCGAAGTTCTCCCAGTACGCGTGCACACCGGCGGACGGGTGTGTGCTGTAGAGCTCGCGGTGCACGACCGCGCGGGGCTCCCGGAGCAGCCAGGTGATCCGGTGGGGCTTGTCCCACATGGCGCCGCTGTCCATGAAGATGCTGTCGTTGGGCGCGGTCGCCGTCCAGACCTCCGGGTCGGTCCACTCGCCGCCGTCCAGACCGGGCAGTTCCTTGGGGCCCACCCCGGCGACCACGGCCGTACTGGTGCCGTCGCCGTTGTCGCGCAGCCACGCATACTCACCGGCGGTGGGGGTGAAGTCAGGGCCGGGGCTCCAGCGGGGCGCGTCGGCGAAGGCGTCCTCGGGGAAGGAGAGCACAACCGCGACCTGTCCACGGCTGTCCGAGCGGCGCGGGTTGTACGTCTGGTTGATGGCGGCCTCTATATGGCGGCGCAGGCTTCGCTTCACGGCTCGTCAGCTCCTTGGCAGGAATCAGGAATAAGGGCGCGGCAGTCCGGGGTGGGCAGCGCGGGGAAGTCCGTCCGGCGGCGACCGGGGGCCGCCGCGTTCGGCGACATCCACACACTATGTCGACTCATAGTTTTAAGCAACATCTCAACAGGGCTTGACTTAACTAGCCACACATTCATAACGTTAAGCAACGCCCCGGCTCGGTGGACACTCGTTCCCTCCGGCCTCTGCCGCCGCACACCCTCGGCCCTCTTCGTGGCTCCGGTGACCGGCTCACCCCCTGAGGAACCCCTGATGCACGACAACAACAGCGCCTCTCCGTCCCCGGACGGCACCGGCCCTCGGCCGGCACCGCGAGACGGGGAGGCGGGCGGCACACTGCCCGAACTCGCGGCGCGAGCACGCGCCGCCCAGGCCGCCTTCACCGGACACATCCGCGAGCTGCCCTCGACCGACGACCTCGGCGAAGAACTGGAGACATGGGCGCTGCGCGCGGTCGACCTGTCCCGCGCCGCCGCCGACGCGATCAGCGCCCAGGCCCGGCGCGCGCACGAACTGGGCCGCCTCACCGCCGCCGAGCTGGCCGACAAGGTGGCGACCGTGGAGGACACCCACGCCGGGAACCAGGAGATCGTCCGCCGGGGCCTGGCCGAAGCGGCTCAGGCCCGTGCCGAGTTCGACGGAGACGACGCGCCGTAGAGCGCACCGCCGCCGAGCGGCGGGGCGCGATGCGGCCGACGCCGCAGCGCACGGCCGCCGCCGCGCCCCCTCCCGCCCCCTCACCGTCACAGCCCCGAGGACACCTCCATGCTGAACACCCTCTCCTGGGACGAGCACCAGACCGCCGTCCGGCTCCCGGACACCACCGCCGCGCCCGCCCGCCAGACCTGGCAGATCAGCGACACCGGCCGCGTCTTCACCGTCCACGGCTCCCACGCCTTCCCCCGCTACCCCATGTACGACATCTACGAGACCACCGGCGGCACGCCCGTGAGACCGGCAACCCGGATCGCGCAGGTCCACTCGCTGATGCGGGCCCGGCTGATGATCGCCAGACTCGCCCGCCCCGCCTTCGCCGCCGACTGGAGCGCCTGGGAGACCGCCCTGGTCATCGGCGAGGGCATCGACCTCGCCACCGCTCCGGTCACCGAACGCGGCACCTGGACCTTCACCTTCGACATCGCCCTCGACACCGAGCAGGAGGGCTACGAGTACACCGCCGACGGAACGCTGCTGCACGCCGCGTTCCGGGCCGCCGCCGACTTCTGCGCCGACCCGTCCCCTGGAGGACTGCTGTGACGACCCACTGGCGGCGGATGGACCGCACCGCCATGACCGGCTCCCTGATCACCTGGCCCACCCACCTGGACAGCTACGGCGGCTGCGGCACCAGCGTCTACGCCCTGTGGCCGGAAGCCGGGGACGAACCCATGCTGGTGTGCTCCCGCGGGCTCCTTCTGCACGCCGTGCAGAAGGAGGAGCCCATCGGCGACCTCGCGCCGTGGCGCACCGCGTTCCCCGACTTCGACGACCACGACATCGAGCGCGCGCAGCAGTCCGACGACCTCCTGGGCGCGCTGCTGCTGGGGACCACCGGAGCGAGCTGGGCGCTGCGCGCCCCCAGCGCCGCGCCGCGAACGGCGATCGCCGACTGCTTCGCCGGGTTCTGGACCGCCACGCCGCAGGACCTCACCGCCGAGGGCCGCACCGTCACGGACGCCCTCACCCGGTGCTACGGCCGCCCCCCGCTGCTCCTGACCGTCCAGGACACCTGACCCCCGCTCCCTCCCCGCCGACCTCCGACCCTCTGGAGAACCCGCCCATGACCGCCACCCCCGCCCAACCCATCCCGCCGTACTCCGGCACGGCCACCGTCGCGCTGGTCGAACTCATCGGCATCAGCGCCTCGTTCACCCCTCTCGAACTGGAGGGCCTCGTGCGTACGGCGGCCGAAGCCGTCTACGGGGACGACGACGACCTCAGCATCCGGCAGCGCGAACTCGCCTCCCGCGCACACGCCCTGATGGCAGAGGAAGTTGAAGACGCCATGGCGCAGCCCCCCGGCGCCGACGGCGGCCTCCCGCCCTCCGGCTACGCCCGGATGCTCGCCGTCAAGGCCGAGCTGACCACCCAGGCGCTCGCCGTGGAGGAGGAGTTCACCGCGCTGCTGCGCGCGCTCTTCCCGCGGGCCGCGTACATGGTGCTGCACATCGAGGAGGACGACAGCTTCACCCTCCGCCGCGCGGTCACCGCACAGGGAGCGGCGGTGCATCTGTTCGACGACCCCGGCTATCCCACGCCCGAGGTCCCGGAGGAACTGGCCCGCGCCTGGCGCCACTTCCCGCAGGTCGAGCTCGACCTGGACCAGATCGTCGGTGAACTGAAGGAAGCGGGAGTCACCTTCGGATCATTGCCCGAAGAAGCCCGCGACCTGGAAATCGACGACCGCTACGGATACATCCCCTCCATCGGCCTGGGGACCACCGCGTGACCCGCCGCCCGCACCCCTGGGAAGCGCAGGCCGAAGCCACCGACTTCGGCGGCGAGAAGGCCCTGGCCGCAGCGCTGCGCACAGCGATCGAGGCAGGGGTGGCCGGAATCGACCTGCTCCCGGACGGCTTCGAGATCACCGGCCCCGACGACGTCTCCCTCTACCGCAGCACCCGCACCTTCCTCGCCCACGGTCCCGCCGCGCTGGCCCGATGGCTGAACGTGCCGGAATCCGCCGTCCACGACGCCCGCTGAACGCACGAACACGGAGAAGAGCCATGCCGGCCGAAACGCAACCGCACGACGTCGCCCTTGCGCCCGTCCTGATCCTCCTGGGCGGGGCCGCGCGGCGCGCGGCCGAAGCCGCCCACGCCGCCTACGCAGTGGCCGACACGCTGGCGTCCGACCCCGCCGTCAGCACCCGGCACACCGCCACCGGTGATCTGCACTGGCAGCGCGCCACCGCGCTGCGCGCCAAGGCCGGTGAGCTGCGCCGGCTGGTGACCGACCCCGCCGCGACACCGGCCGACCGGGTCGAAGCCGCCGCCTCGGCGCACGCCCTGATCGCCTCGCGCTGACCCGCGGGCCCGGCCGCCGGACACCCGCGGCCGGGCCCCGTTGGCGAAGTCCGGGGATCGTCTGGTGGCGGCCTTGTCGGACCGGCGACAATACCGGGCATGAGTCCGGACCTCACCGAGCTGCTGAGCGCGACCGCCGACCTGCTGGACGACGCCGGCCCGCTGGAGCCCGTACGCCTCGCGCTCGCCGGCCGGGACGTCCAGCTCACCTTCGCGGAGTTCACCACCATGGCCGACCAACGCGCCAGCGTGGACCGGCTGGCCGCCGCCACCGGCACCGACCCGGTTCTTAGCGAACTCGGTGCCGACGCCTACACCTACACCCTCACCGCGGGCCTGCCCGGCGGGATGGTGCTGGTCGCCGGCACGCATCCCACCCTGGGGCGGTACCAGCCGGCGCGGACCACGTCGACGGCGGCCACCGCGGCGCTCGTGCGGTCCCTGCGGCCCTGGGCGCAGGCCCTGGCCGCCCTGCCGGTCGACGTCACCGGGCTGGAGATCACCGACGACGCCCGGCGGTTAGCGGTACAGCTGCTCGTGGACAGCGCCGGCGACCCCGCCGCGGCGATGTCCGCGGCCGCGACCGGCGTCACCTCTCTGCGCACCGGCCCCGGCGACCCCTTCGGGATCGACGGCCGCGGGCGCCTGCCCTCCGGGCACCCGGTCCTCATCAGCGTCATGTAGCGCGCCGCCCGTCCCGGCCGGGACACCTCACCACGCCGTAAGTGAGCACCTGGGTGGACACTAATCATCGCTGTGTGTACCTTCTTGCTCACTTTCCGTGCGTCAGGTGAGGTGGCCGTGCCCGTTCCGTTCGACCAGGTCCTGACCGCCGGGGACGTCCCCGGTCTGGAGGACGTTCCGCTGTGGCGCGACACGCGCCGCCGGCCCTTCCAGGCCCAGTGGGGCGGCGTCACGAGGTGCGCAACCACGACGACGGCTAGATCGCGGTGAGCCGGACCGCCGAGCCCACGGCGGTCAACTACCCGTTGGCCCTGGAGGCCGAGTACGCCTTCCACCGCGCCCTGGCCGAGACCGTGTTCGCCGACGCGGCGGTCAGCAGGGGCTGGGACGCCGGCAACCGGGCGGCGGCCGGGCGGGAGCCGGGCGGCGAGCGGTGGGCCGCGGCGTGGATGAGCAACGGCGTGCCGGGCTTCTCCGAGCACGACACCTGGAACGAAGCCCACCGGGCGGCCGCCCGGCAGCTGGACGAGATGGCCGACGGCCTCGTCCTGACCGGCGACACCCTCACCGCACAGATCGCCAGCGCCCACCTGCGGCGCTGCGCGAACCAGGTCCGGGACACGCTCCTGACCGCCGAGCTCGGCGAAGCGGTCCGCCTGGGCAAGGGATGGATGCAGGAGGAGCGGATGGTCACGCAGATCGCCCACGGCCTGGAGGTGAATCGCCGCTTCGTGTACCGGGTGTTCGAGGGCACCGAGTGGCGCTGCCCGTGACCGGCCCGCGCCGCCCGGCCTTCCGGCCCGGCGCGCCGCCGGCCGCTCGCGGGGGCGGCGCGGCGGCCCAGGCGGCGCTCGACCGGTTCCTGTACGGCAGGCCGTACGCCGATCTCCTCGCCCACGGCCCCCGGCTTCCCCTGAACACCGCCTGGCGGCGGCTGCTGCACCGTACCGGCGCGGTCGAGGCCGTCCGGGCGGCCTGCGGCGGGTGGGCGCCGGCCGCCGACGCCCCGGAGACGGAGCAGACCATCGCCGCGCTGGTTCCCGGGTCGGGCCCGTACGCCGACACCGTCGTCGACGTGGTCGCCGCGGCCGGCGCCACGCTCGACGACGCGCGGCGCCGCGATGAGTCCTTCGCCCGCTGCGACGACCGGTGGTCCGGCGGGCGCGGCGCCCTGCGGGACCTGGTGCCCGCCGACGTCGGCGCGGTGCGCAGCCGGCTCGCGCCGCCCGGCGTCCTGCTGGCCCACCATGGTTTGGCGACCCCCGCCCACCTCCAGGACGGTCGGCTGCTGCGGGTCTCGGCCGGGCTGGCCGCCTACAGCTCGGTGCCGCACTTCGTTCCCGGCCCGCTCGCCGAGGACGCCGCGACCACCGCGCCGATGGACGCGGCGACCCGCGCGGAGCTGACGCTGCCCGCCCCCTCGGTGCTCGCCTTCCACGACGGCGTCCCCTTCGGCGCCGTCGCCGACGACAGCGACCTGGTCGAGGCCGCCGGGCAAGGGCGGCTGCCGCTGGGCGACGAGCCGATGGTGATGGGCGGCGTGCTCACCGCCCGCGCGGACGGGCGCCTGGAGGAGGACCTGGGCTGGCTGCTCACCGCCGCCCTCGACCGGCGCAGCGGCAACCCCGCCTACTCCCTGGTCCCCGTCCCCCTGGGCGCGCACCCGGCCGGGCGCGCCCTGTACGGATACGCGGCGCTCCTGGCGTTCGAGGACTGGCGTCCGCCGCCCGCACTGCCCCGTCGCGACGGGACCGGGCGACCGGGCCGGGAAGTCAAGAAGCTCACGCGGACCTGGCAGGCCCGCGACGGCGGGTTCCACGGAGTCCACGCCCTCGACTACACCCCGCCACCGGAGGAGCTCACCGCGCGGGAGCACTCCGGCGCCGACGCCGGGGAGCTCGCGGCCAGCACCTGGCGGCGCGCCCACGTCCGCCCGCGGGTGCGCTACGGGATCCGGGACGCAGCCGGCCGCAGGGTCGGGCCGGTGTACAAGGAGCACGCGGTGCTCGGGGTGACCTACGAGTACCGGCGCCGGTGGGTGCCCCGGGCCCGGATCCGCCCGGACCTCCCGCTGGCGGACCGGGAGACGGTGTACCTGCTGAGCGGTGGTGCCGGCCGGGGATGAGGCGCGGGGCCCGGCGCGGCCGGTACGAGGACGGCCCGCACGGGCCGGCGGGAGCCGGGGTGCGGGCCGTGATCGGTCGGGCGGTGGACGGGTCAGGTCTCGCGAGCGATGAGGATCAGGGCGCGTTCGCGGACGAGGTCGCTGTGCACGTTGGGGTCGGCTCCCGGGGGCAGGGCCTCCATCGCCTGGCTGATGGCGGCCAGCGCCTCCTCGAAGCGGCGCAGCCGGCGCAGTGCCGCGGCCTTGCGGAAGAGCGCGACGGCGTCCGGGCCGCGGGTGAAGGGGGGCCGGTCGAGGAGGGCGAGGATCCGGTGGGGCTGCTCGGGGAGGTCGTGGCCGAGCCAGAGGCCGTGCAGCAGCGCGTGGGCGACCTTGGGGTGATCGGCGGCCTCCTCCATCAGCGGGTCGATCAGGTGGAGTCCGTACGGGTCGGACCGGCCGAGCAGGGCGAAGGCGTGCAGGGAGCGGCTGAAGGGGTCGAGGTCCGCGGTCCGGCCGCGGCGGGTGAACAGGTCGGCCAAGGCCGCGCAGCGGAAGTCGTAGCGGAGCCCGAGGCCGTACAGGTGCAGCCGGGTGCGGGAGGTGAGCGTCGGCTCGTCGCCGAGGGCCTGGTCGGCCGTCAGGTGGACGAGGGTGCTGCTGCCGGCGGCGCGGGCCTTCCAGGCGAGGTCGGCGCAGAAGCGGGCGGACTCCTGCCAGGACGGCCGGATCAGCTCCGCCCAGTACTCGGCCCGCTCGGTCCACGGCCCGACGAAGTGGTCGGCGACGTCGTGGGCCGCGATGTCCAGGACCGCCTCACGGGTGGGCGCCAGGAACGCGGCCCGCTCGAGGACGGCGTGCAGGTTCGGTGAGTGCAGCAGCCGGCGGGCGGCCGCCCGGCGGGCCCAGGCTGCGGTGGAGGGGAGCCGGGCGTAGGCGGCCAGCGCGGCCGTGGCGTCGTCGAACCAGGTCGCGCAGGTGGCCGGGTCGAGCAGGGTGTCGGTCATGGGAAGAACCTCTTCGTCCGATGGGCGGGGATGCCGTACGTCACTAGAGGTGGGCGCGAGACCCGGGGTGTGACAGGCCGGCCGGCGGAGCCGGGTCCTGCCGGAGCAGGACCCGGCTGCGGACCGGGCCGGTACGGTCAGCGCATGGACTCGTCAGTGACCGCGACCGCCAGTGCTCCGTTGCTCTCCGGCGTGCGGGAGGCTCTGCGGGCCGGGGGCGTGAGCCAGTTCGGAGACCGGCCGGGGCTGCCCCACCTCCCCGAGGTCGAGACGTGGCTCGTCGACGGGGACGTGGTCCTCAAGGTCACCGTGGCGCCCGGGGAGCGGTCGGGCGCCAAGGAGATCCCGTCCCGAGTGCACGACGCCCTGCGCCGCGGCGGTTTCACCCTGGTGCCCGACGCCGGCGCGCCCGCCGTCACGTCGCCGGCGGACGCGCTCGCCTCGGGCTGGGCCGTGCGCGTGGTCAGCCTGCGCTGACCGGTCCACGCTCGAATCTCCGGGCCGCGGGCCGGACCTTCCGGACTGCGTGAAAGCGAGCAGGCCGTGCCGGGCAGTGTGCCGGGGGACGAGGAAGCCCCGGTGCGACACGGCCGGGGCCGGTCGCGCCGGGGCGCGGGGTGAGGGTGGAGAGGGGACTACGCGAGCGGAGCGGTGCGCCGGACGCCCCCGCGACGGCCCAGGCGGAACGCGGTGCGGTAGACGTCGGGCATGTCGAGCTGTCCGCTGGTGCGGCGGCTCAGCATGCCCGTGTGGACCAGTTCCTCCAGCAGGAGCGGGTAGTTGGCCGGGTGGCGCGGTCCGGTCCGGGCGCGGCCCGGGTCCGTGACGGCCTGCTGTGCCAGTTCCTGGAGCCGGTCGCTCAGCGTGGCGCGTGCCCACAGCTCCCAGACGTCCTCCTCCCAGATCGGGAGCTGCTGCCCGGCGAGCGGTTCCAAGGCGATCCGGACCCAGGGCTGCGCCTGGTGGAGTTCTGCGGCTCGCGCGCCGCAACTCACGCCGTGGCGGTAGCTGTTGTGGTGCAGCGGTCGGTCGTGGTCGGGGTGATCGCGGCCGGTGGTCTCCAGCGCAGTGGCCAGGGCGGTGAGGAACGGGCGCGGAGTGACGGTGCCCAGGGCGTCCTGGAGGTAGCAGCCGAGGTAGTTGTAGGTGAAGCCCTGGCGGGCGTTGATGCCCATGTACCGGCCGACGAGGGTGGTGAAGACCTCCTCCTGCGTCTTCGCGTCGCCACCCAGTGCGGCGGGGGCGAGGAACCGGCCGCTGCCGTCCTGCTCCCAGGAGGGCCAGGCGGCGCGGAAGGCCGCCGCCTCGGCGCTGCCGTGGTTGCCCAGGAGGTGGAAGAGCAGCCCGTACAGCTCGGTCCGGCCGGTACGGCCGAGGTAGTCGGGCCGGCCCCAGGACAGGTCGGCGGAGCGGTTACCGCTGGTCAGGAAGGCGCGTTCGGCGCGGGGGACGCCGGTCAGGGCTCCGTCCAGCATGTCCGGGCGGATGAAGACCTTCGCGCGCAGCCGGGTGGTGCGCCGGGACAGCGCGAGGGCGACGTTGAGGACACCGGAGGCGAGGTGCTCGTCCAAGGCGCGGTCGGGGTGGAGCCGGTCGAGGGCGTCGAACACGACGAGGCGGACGGTGTCGGCGGACCGCGCGGCGCTCTCGAACTCGGCCAGGCAGCGGTCGGTGGCCCCGGGGTTGCGACCAGCCAGTCGACCCGCTCGGTCCAGGTGGGCAGTCCGGCGAGGTCGGGGACGCCGAGGGCGGTCAGGGCGACGGCGCTCCACAAGGCGGTCGGCTGTACGCCCCATCCGGCCAGGGCGCGCAGTTCGCCGGCCGACGGCTGGAAGGGATCCGGGCCCTCGCCGAAGGCGGTGACCGTCTCGGTCCGCTCCAGCCGGGGCATGCGGTACTCGCGGGCGGCGACCGCGCGCAGCCGCGGGTCGGTCAGGGCCCGCGCCCAGAAGGACTTGCCCTGCCCGGCCGTCCCGCGCACCACGGTGCTGTCCGCGTACAGGGCCGCGCGGTGGGTGCCCGGGGTGCACATCATCGAGACGGGGAGGGAGCGGGCGTCGGTGGCCAGGGCCGCGGACAGCGCGTCACGCAGCAGTGTCCGGTGCTCGGCGACGGAGAGAGTGCGAGACATCATGTCCTTCCAAGGTGGGATTCCGCGGCGTCGGTCGGGTTCCGTTCCGGTCACCACCAGTGCCGGAACAGGTAGTCGCCGCGCGGGATTTCGCCGCGGCGGATGAGATCGGCGAGGATCAGCCTCAGCGACGGGGAGAAGGCGCGATCGGCGAAGAACCGGTCCTCGAACACGGCGCCCTCAAGGTCTTGCGTTCGTGGCGGATTCGCCTCGACAGTGGCTGGCGTGTTCTCGTCAGCGACGCGGATGCTCAGCCAGTAGTCCACCGCCGTCATGCCCGTCTTGACGACGCTCTCACCGGTACGGGAGTCCCGGCCCATGTACATCTTGACGTCGTCGAACGCGTCGAGTGCCTCGAAGTAGTCATCGCTGGAGGTGAATTCGTACAGCTTCACGCTGTCATTGCCGATGTGTTCGTCGTCCCGCTGGCATCCGCGCAGCGAGTTGTATGCCTTGCCGTAGACGCGCTCGGCAAGGGCTTCGATCGGGATGTGACCGTTCTCGGCGGTCGCCCAATCAGCGTGTGGCTCCAGCACGTAGATGCTGTAGGGCGTGTACTCGGGTGCATCGGGCATGACGGATCTTCCTGATGGGTGGTTAGCGCATGGTGGCCAAGAGGAGCGCGTGCGACTGGGGAGCCGTTCCGCACACAACCTAAGCTAACTCATAGAATTAAGCAACACCGTCGATGCGTTGAGGAGTCCGCGGACAGGGGGCCGGCGAGTCAGGGCCGGGGCGGCCGGCCGGGCGCGATGTAGTGGCGCAGGGAGACGGTGAGGACGGCGGCCGCGGCGAAGCCGGCCAGCACGAAGGCAAGTCGGGCCAGGACGGCGGGCAGGCCGTGCGGATGCGGAACGATACTGTCGCCGGCCACCTGGAACAGGAGGAACAGGCCGACGTCGGCCAGCATCAGCAGGGCCACCCGGACCCCGAGCGGCAGGCCCGCCGGGCCCTTGAGGCGCTGGCTGTCGCGGAGGTGCTGCATGTGCGGCGCGAGGCGGGTGGCGCGGGGTTGGGAGACGGCGGGCATGCCGCCGCATCCGCAGGCGACGACCACGATGTCACGGCCCTCCTGCACCGAGGTGACGATGTCGTCCTCGATCAGCGGCACGTGACGTCCGTCGTCGATCGCCCAGCGCTCCAGCGCCCGCAGCTCCCCCTCGTGAATCCCGGCGGCCCCGTTCGCCGCCGTCGGCGCACGCGCGAAAGCCTACGCCGGGGCCACTCCTTGGGGACCGCGGAGCATGAATCCTCGCATTGCTTAATACTATGAGTACGTGTATCTTTGAGTTGTCGCCGGGAGCAGGAGAGCCCAGGTCGGGACCTCACCGTGCGATCCCTCCGCACCTTCGCAGCGCCGTCCGGCGCATCCTCACGGGAGACACCTGTGCCCGATTCCGTTCGCCGACCCGTCTTCCCCTCCCGGTCCGCCGGGGCCCGGTGGCGGCGCTGGGGCGTCCTGTACGCCCTCCCCAGCGCCGCCGTGGCCCTGAGCAGCGCGTGGCTCTACCACCCGCACACCCTGGCCGACTTGCTGATGGCGGCTGGCATGGTCACGACCGCGGTCCTCGTGTTCACCGCGACCATGCCCCGACGCACCCGGGCCAGCAGCCTCACCGTGCGCCGGGCCGACCTGACCGTCGTCGACGCCGACCCCGACCCCGACCCCGACGGCGGCAGCCCGAGCGACATCTACGAGCTGCGGGTCTTCGACGTCAGCGTGCTGGTGCGGCTGCGCGAGCAGTGGAAGGGCCAGCGCCTGGTCCCCTACGTCCACGTCGACATCGAGCACGAGGCCGACCGGCCCCGGCTGCTGCTCGTCGAGGTCGACAACCAGGGCGAGAGCGAACACCGCTGAACCACGCCGCCCGCCCGCGAACACCCGGCTCCCGCGCCGGCTCCCGTCCATCCCCTGACCGAAGGAAGACGCCGTGGAACCCGAGTTCTCCCCCGGAGACCGCATCAAGGTCGTCGTGTGCACCGACGAGCACGACCCCCTGCCCGCCGGAGCGACCGGCACCGTCACCCGCTGGGACCCCCATCCGCTGATCCGGCAGCTCGGCATCGACTGGGACGCCCCGCACGCGCACCGCCGGCTGATGCTCACCCTCGTCGCCGGCGGCGACCGCGTCACCCGCATCTGAACCGTTGCCGGGCGGCCCCGACCGCCCGGCAACGCCACCCCGCCCGTCCGCACACTCCGGGAGCCGTTGCACCATGACCCAGACCACCGTCGCGTCCGCCGCGGAGATCCGCGCCGCGATCGACTTCGAGTCCGAATACGTCGTCCACGCCCGCGACGGCGGCACCTGGACCCGCCCCGAGGCGGCCGAGCACCGCACGCTGCACGGCATCGACGTCTGGCACACCGTCCGCCGCTCCCGCCACTACTGCGCCGACGTCCACCTCTTCGAGCACGGCGTCCTCACCCTCGCCAGCGCCACCGCGGCGCTCCGGTTCATCCCGGAGGCCACCTACCAGGAGTACTTCTGCTCCTCCGAGGACTGCGAGGACTCCACCGCCGACGGCGAGGGCGAGGACGGCCTGTGCGGCAACTGCGCCGACCGCGCCTACGCCGCAGAATGCGCAGGGCAGGACGAGGAGACGGCCGAGGACGCCGGCCACGCCGCCGTGTCGCCCCCGTCGGCCGGACCCGCGCAGCTCCCGGCACCCGCCGCCGCTCCGTACTCGCCCGCCGACGTCCGCCGGGCCGCCGCCGACGTCCACCGCACGCTGCTGTCCGCGCTCGACGGACCGTCCGGCGTCAGCACCGTCCTCCGCGACCGACCGATCCCCAGCGCAGCCGGAACCGGCACCGTACGCACCTGGCGCTCCCTCGGCGAGGAAGAGTCCGCCGCGGCCTACGGCGCGGTCCACCGGCTGATCACGGACGCCCCCGACCTGGCCGAGGGGGCCGTCCGTATGGCCGCCGACCGCCTGGTACCCGACGCCGAGCCGCTGACCCGCTGGCAGGACGACGAGGCCGCCGTCCGCGTCCACCTCTCCTTCGCCGACCACGTCACCGCCGACCAGCGCGCCGCCATCCACGGTGCACTGCGCGTGGCCTTGCGCACCGCCCTCTGACCGCCCGCCCCCGCCACTTCCGGAGACCCCCGTGACCACGACGCCCAAGCCGCTGCCCGACCAGTGGACGATCAGCCTCCACACCGTCGCCAACCTGACCATCCTCACCCTCCACGACGCCGACGGAGTCCAGCGCGAGATCGGCTTCCACCCCCTCACCCCGCCCGGAACCGCCGACCGCACCGTGACCGCGCCCGAAGACATCACCGAGCCCGAACTGCGCGCCAGCGCGCACAAGCTGATCGACACCTTCTACGAGCGCACCTCCCGGGCCCAGGCGAACGCCGACGCCTTCGGCGCGGCCGTCCCCGACCAGCAGGACCTCTTCGACCGGCTGCGCTCCGCCGTCCCCGGCAGCCGGGCCGACCTCGACCACGAGGCACTGACCATCGTCCTCAAGCTCACCGCCGCAGGGCCGGCCGCCGGAGCGCTGCTCACCCTGATCACCCGCTGGCCCGGCAGCACCACGAACAACGCACCGGGCGAGCAGGCCAACGGCGTCGACCAGGAGCTGCACGACGACGGCGTACTGACCGTCGTTCTCGGCCAGGCCCGTGCCGAGGACTTCCTGGCCTGGTACCGCGACCAGCCGTGAGTCGTCAGCGGTGCGCCGGACGACTGCACCACAACTGCCTCCTCCCCCCGCCCGGCGATGGCGAAAAGGGCAGCTCAACACCTCAAGTGCATTGCTTAATACTATGAATCTAGGTATGCTTGGAGCACCTTGAGGCCGCCAGTCCGGCCGATCAGCCCCAGGCCCACGCCCCGCCCATAAGCGCGGGCCGACCACTGCCTGGGGACTCCGCACCCACGGAAGAGAGCAGCCATGCCCATCTGGGAGAAGCGCACCGTCCTCATGCCGAGCAGCCCCCTCGGCCTGTGCCGCGACAAGCTGGCCGACGCCATGGCCACGGCGCTGCACGCCGTCGAGGCGCGCGAGGGCGAGCGGCGGGGCTGGGACCGGCCCGCCCGCCTGTTCACCATGCACCTGGCGGACATCGACTCGCACTCGATCGAACTGCGCGTGGTCCCCACGCTCATGTGGAACAGCTGGGGCATCAACCCCGCCGACGCCCTCACCCGCCTCGCCGGACACCTCCCCGACCCACCCGCCGAACCCCGGCGGCGTGAGTACGCCGACTCCCCGATCACCGGCGCGGCGCTCATGTTCGAAGGATGGGGGCGCCCCGGCGACCGGGAGCTCACCGAGTCCGAACAACGCAAGGTCGAGCGGGGGATGCGGATCAACCACCTCGCCGCCGACCGCATCGAGACCCGGTGCGTCTACGCGGCGGACATCAACCAGCACCAGTTCCACGTCTTCCGTGTCCGGGGCGAGGAGGCGCGGGTGTACTCCAGCGCCAAACTCGCCGCAGACACCGCGACCTCGGGGTCGGGACGCATCCCGGACGCCCTGAACCGCATCGTCCACGCCCTCCGCGAAGGACGCCGCGTCTTCTGACCTCCGATGGCTGCGGGCCGGACAACACTTGTTGTCCGGCCCGCAGCCATCGGAGGTCGCCCCGCCCATCTCAGCGCCCCGGCTCGCCCAGCCCGTCGAGAACGGCGGCCAGCCGACCGCGCGGCACCGGCGCAGCACGGACCAACAGGTGCGCGAGCGCCAGCCCGGCCTCACGCGCACCGCGCTGCCCGCGCGAGCGCGTCCAGGCCGACACGGCGTTGTCCAGCGCCCGGGCGGTGTCCGCCGCCGGCGAGCCCAGCGCGTACCGGCCCGCGGCCGCCACCGAGAACAGCCGGGCCGCCAAGACCCATTCCCGCGCCCGGAGCGCGAAGTGGCCCTGCAACTCGGCGGCCAGAACCGTATGCGGATGCGCCTCCCCCAGGTCGGCCCCCAGATGCGCCGCCAGGCGCTCCGCCGCCACCAGCGCGCCGTGCCACTCCCCGGCACGCTCCGCCGCCCGCACCAGTTCCAGGAGATCGTGCCGGTCCGGCATCCCGTCCATCCACCGCGGGTCGACAGGCTCCGCAGGCAGCCGCCGAGGATGACCGCCGGCAACGGGAGCCGGCCCGTCCGGACCCAGGAGGTAGGCGTCCACCGACCCGCTCCGCCGCGCGACACTCGTCCGGACCGGCGCGCCCCCGTCCCGCCCTGCGTACCGGCGCCGCAGCAGCCGCCAGGCCGCCTCGCTCCCGTCGCCGGCGCGGTGCAACGCCTCCTGGACGTGCACACTGCCGTCCTCCAGCAGCAGCACCGTGAAGTGCGGCTCGATCGGAACGGCGGCTGGCTCTGCCGGGGGTACGACGTGCTCGGTCATCGGGAGTCCACTTCTTGCGTACGGGTGCGCTATCCCGAATAGAGGTGAAGACCGAGCCTTCGGTGTGACGAGCCGCGCTAATAGCATCGGACGACGGACGAGATGCCCGTGTGACGAGCCCCGGCATTGGGCAGAAACGTTCGGGCCGGCCCCATCTGCCGTGGGGCCGGCCCGCTGTCGTGCGTGGGTTCAGCTCGGAGTCACAGTTCGAGGATGAAGTCGAAGTCTGTGTCCTTCGCGCCGAGCAGCCACGCCTTGGCCTCGTCCGGGGTGTAGACGTGGGGCAGGCGATCGGGGTTCTGTGAGTCACCGATCAGGACGTACCCGTCCACGACGGCGACCCGTACGCAGTTCCCGCCACCGCCGCTGTACGTGGACACCGTCCATTCGACCGACGTGAGGTCGAATGCGGACGGGTCCGGCTTTTCTTTCACTGTTCTAGCTCCTTGATCCTTTTCTTGAGACGCGTGCGCGTCTCGTCGGGGTCCAGCGCCCGCTCCCACAGAATGGTGAAAGCCGCTGTGTAGCGCTGCACATCTTCTTCCCCGTCGAAGTACAGCGAACTGACCATCGTCTCCACCCACACGACCTGGCGGGCAGCCTCGGGGAAGGCCATGGTGACGAACGGGCCTGCGGCCCCCGGATGTAGTCCGACTGCTTCCGGCAGGATGCGGATGGTGTTGCGGGAGTCCTCGGACTCCTCCAGGCTGCGCTCCAGTTGTCGGCGCGCCACCGCCCGGTCGTCGACGGCTGAGCGTAGAACCCGCTCGTCCACCAGGGCGTGGAACTCCGAGAGTGCACCTTCCCGTACCTGCTGCTGCCGGTCCATGCGGACGTCGACGAGCGCCTTGACCTCGGAGGGACGCAGATCCGGTCTCATCTGGGCGATGACGCTGTGGGCGTAGTCCTCACTCTGGAAGAGGCCCGGCCAGATGTCGCGCTCGTAGTTGGACAGCGCGGTGGCCCTGCGCTCCATCTTCAAGAACCCCTCGAACTGCATGGGGCCCAGGAGGTGCGCGTTTCTCCGCCAGAGGGCGGGGCGCGGGCGGCCGGCGGGGGTGGTGTCCGCGCTCAGGAGGGCCAGCGTCTCGGAGCGTTCCGCGGCATTGACCTGGTAGACCTCGAGCAGGGCCTCGACGAGGTCGCGGGCGACTCGGCGGCGCTGTCCGCGCTCCAGCCTGCTCAGCCCGCTCTTGTCGATCCTGACACCGCGGCGGCGCAGCACTTCGTGGTCGGCGACGTCACCTTGGGTGAAGCTGCGGCGTTCGCGAAACTCCTCAAGGCGCAGGCCAACTTCGCTGAGGGTCAACGACCACGGCGTCTTCGCTTCTGGCATGGTGGCCAGTCTGACGGCTCGCCACGGCACCTACAAGCAATATGGTCGAGCAATTTGCTCGACCATATTGCTAAGGGCTCGTCTTAGGGAGCATCCTAGCCAGGGTCACGAAGTGTGCAGCGCCCGTCGCCACGTGTGGAGGCGCTCCGCTGCCCGTACATGCCCAGGGAGGAGCTTCCGCGATGCGCCGGACGCTGTTCAGCCTCCTTCTCAAGGACCGGAATCTGCTCGGGTGGGAGGCGTTCTGCGTCCACTTCGCGGCGACTGGTCGTGAGCTCGCACGCGAGACCGGCAAGCGCCGACTGGCCACGGCCAGTGTCGGACGCACCACGTTCGACCGGTGGTCGTCGGGCACCTGGTCCGGCCGTCCTCGCGGCGAGGCTGCTCAGATCTTGGAGCGCATGCTCGGACACACCCTCGAGGAGTTGTTCAGCCTGGCGCCCGAAGTGGGCGAACCGGCGGCAGCGTTGGAGTCGGTGGCTGCGCGGATCGGCTCACGCTGGCCCACGTCCACGTTGCTGCTCCCTGCTGGCGGACCTGCTGGGATCTGGGAGATCTCCGGGCAGCAGCGCCTCGACGGCACCAGTGCTGCCGTCCATCTTCTCCCTGTCATCAGACGAGGCGAGGAAGCCAGCGTGCACGGGCTGGACCAAGACGGACTAAGTGACCTGGAGCGGTTCTTACGGCCGGCGCGCCGCGGGTTCCTCGTCGGTGTCGAGGAAGGTCGGGACGACGTCGACGTGTACGTCCGCGACGCCGCGGCCGCTCGCAGGCCCGCCCTGCCCGGAGCACCCGCCGCCGGGCCGATAGCAATCCCCTCGGCGTACCATTTGGACGACCTCTCCTACGGCATCCTCTGGGCACTCACCCAGCTCGATGACGGCCTCTTGTCCGATGATCAGGCGCTCGACGCCGAGCAGGATCTTCTTGACACCTACCTGTCCCTGCCCCGCTCGGCTCCCAGCCAGCTGCTGGTCAACCTGTCGACGGTCGGTAGTAGTTGGATGGGATCGGTGTTCTGTGCCCGGCATATCCAGCAGGAACTGGTGGACGCGAGGGAAGTTCCGATCTTCTGGACTCGTGAGCAGACCGGGGAGGAAGCCGCCTGCTGGCTGTTCTTCAGGCACAAGCTGGAGTACTTGCGTGCTCTTGAGCGGTTCCACAGTGCGGCAGCGCAGACCGTCCGAGTCTTCTGTCTTCCCGAGTCGGCGGTGGCGCGCTCGGAGAAGTACGAGCGGGTCTTGCTGCTGCTGGCCATTGCCCTGATGGAGCGCTGCGGGATCCGTGTGAGGGTGGTGCCGAAGACGGAGTACTCGGAGGTGGACGGGGTGGCCCTGGTGCCCGGTCAGCAAGCCGTCGTGGCCAACTGGGTGCGGGCGCCGGGCGGCGTGTTGTGGGCGGCCGGCAGTACGTCGTCCCGCGGAGAACTGCGTTCCTACGCAGGCGTGTTCACCGACGCGCAGGGTGCCGACGTGCTTGTCGGCGAGGACCCGGCAGGCCGACTTCGGTCCCTCGCGGACTACCTGGGCCTGGACTGGAACTGGTTGACCGCTCGCTGCCACGCTCTGGGCGAGTACGGAGTGGCCGGCCTCGTTCGGCCCCGCAGTCGTCTGCTCACCGTGGAAGCGCTGGATGAGACCCTTCTGTTCCTCGGCAAACTCGGCTCGCCCCGATGACAGCCGTCCGCGCAGCCGCCCCGTCAGAAAGGCCCTCCGTGCTCTCCGCAGACCGTGCCCCGAATCGCACTGTCCTGGTGCTCACCCTCGGCGGCACCATCGCCATGACCAGCGCCGCCGCCGCGGTAGGTGTCACGCCGACGCTGACCGGCTCGGACCTGGTAGCCGCCGTTCCCGGCCTCCAAGGCGTCGCTGAAGTCAGGGTGGAGGACTTCCGGCAGATGCCCGGGGCCTCCCTGGCGACCGGCGACATCGTTGACCTCGTAGAGCGGCTCGGCCAGGCCGAGCGAGAGGGTGCCGACGGGGTGGTGGTGACACAGGGCACCGACACTCTCGAGGAGACCTCGTACCTCACCGACCTCTACTACCAGGGCGCCATGCCGGTGGTCTTCACCGGGGCGATGCGCAATGCCGCGTCGGCCGGAGCCGATGGTCCGGCGAATCTCCTGGCCGCCGTGCAGACCGCGGGGAGCGCAGAGGCCCGGGGGGCCGGGGTCCTAGTCGTCCTGGGTGACGAGATCCATGCCGCCCGCCATGTCCGGAAGTTGCACACGACCAGCCCCGGGGCATTCGGATCACCCAACACCGGGCCGCTCGGTCACGTGGCGGAGGGGTCGGCGCGGCTCCACCGTTCGCCGAAGCCGATCGGGCCCGTGCCGCTGCCGGCCGATGTCTTTCCGCAGGTGGAGATCGTCACCGCGTCCCTGGGCAGCAGCGGGACACTCCTGAAGGGGCTGGAGAACGAGGTCTCCGGCCTCGTGGTGGCCGCCTTCGGCGTCGGACATGTCCCCGAGAGCTGGTGCAGCCGGCTGGAGGCGCTGGCGGCCGCCATGCCGGTCGTCCTCGCCTCCCGCATCGGTGCCGGCCCCGTCTTGACCTCGACTTACGGATTCGCCGGCTCGGAGAGCGACCTGCTCGACCGCGGTCTGATCGGTGCGGGAACCCTCGACCCGTACAAGGCCCGTCTGCTCCTCGCGGCCCTGCTGGCCGCCGACATGCCCCGCCAAGAGATCGTAAGGGCGTTCCTCGACCGCTCCTGATCCGCCTCCGCCCAGCACGAAGGACATCCACTATGCGCTTCGCCCAGGTCCGCACCGGCAGGCAGTTCGTGCTCGCCCTCGACCACGGGGAAGACTTCCTGGAGGGCCTCGCGCGGTTCTGCGCGGACGAGGGCATCCGGTCCGGCTATGTCCCGACCTTCGTCGGCGGTTTTCGGGCGGCCCGCCTGGTGGGCACGTGCGGACCCCTCGCCGACCCCGAGGCCCCCTTGCGGGAAGAGGTGCACGTCGAGACGCTTGAAGCACTCGGTGGCGGAACGCTCGCCTGGGATCCCGAGGAGGACTGCCTCTCTCCGCACATCCACGTTGCGGCCGGCCTCAAGGCGAAGTCGGCTGAAGGACGGGTGTCTCACCTGCTCGGCGCGACGGTGCAATTCATCTGCGAGATCCCCATCGTCGAGGTCGTCGGCGACTCCGACGGGCCATCTCTGACACGTCGGCGCAGCGCGGATCTGTACGACGTACCCCTGCTCGGCTTCGGCACGGGCATCTGAGGGCGGAGGTGACGATGCGCAGGGCGATCCGCTTCCCGGCGGTGGTCGAAACTCACCGCATGCGCATCTTCAAGACGTTCACGGTCCACTTCAAGCGGGCGGCGAGCGAGGTTGCCCAACTCGACGGCAACGCCTCCCTCGCCTCCGTGTACGTCGCGCGGTCTACCTGGGACCGCTGGATGGTTGGAGACATCAAGGGCCTTCCGCGACCGACGACATGCCGTGTCCTGGAGCACCTGTTCGGCGAGCCAGCCGAGCAGCTCTTCGGCTTGCTGGAACCGGAGGCTCCGCCTGCGGCTGCCGCAGCGAGCGACGAGGTGACGTCGCCCCACCTAGCCGCCATGGAGTCCTTCCGTCTCGCTGACCGCCAGCTTGGCGGCGGACACGTGTATCGCTCTGTGGTGCACTACCTCAACACGGTCGTCGCTCCAGCCCTCTTCGGTGCAGCCGACAGCGGTGGAGACAGCGAGACCACCTTCGGCGCGGCGGTCGTCCTCACCGAGATGGCAGCCTGGATGGCCCACGACGCCGGCCGAGACGACCTGGCGTCCGGCCACTTCGACCGCGCTCGTCGGCTGTCGCAGAGCCTGACCGACGCGACAGCAGGCGCGAACGTGATGGCCGGCATGAGCCACCTGGCCCTGCAGACCGATCAGGTCGACACCGCAGCCGATCTCGCGCGCAGCGGGCTCGCACGCCTCGCGGCCAGCCCGCGGATGCCGACCCTCTCAGCCCATCTCCACGCCATGGAGGCCCGGGCGCTGGGGCAGCTCAATAGCGAGTCCGAGGCACAGCGCGCGCTTGAGACGGCACGCAAAGCCCTGGCTCTCGCGCGGACGGCGCCGACGTCCAGATGGGTGGCTCCGTTCGACGAAGCGGCGCTCGCCAGCGAGGCGGCCTCCGTCTTCCTGGATCTCGGCGCGCTCAAAGCGGCCGCCCGGGAGGCCGAGCACGCCTTGGCGCTGCGCGATGCGAGCCGGGTCCGCAGCCGAGCTTTCGGGCACGTCACGTTGGCGCGAATCCTTCTCGCACAAGGGCAGCCCGACGCGGCGTGCGCAGTCGGCGTGGAACTGCTGAACGCCAGCCAGTCGGTGACATCTCTCCGCCTCAGCCACCAACTCGACGCGCTTAGGGCTGATTTCGGCCCTTACCGAGGGGTTCCCGAGGTCCGGGAGCTCCTCTCGCGGATGACCGCCACGACACAGCACCGTAGATTGCTGCTCGGCAGTCTCGCGCTCCCGGAAGGTCCGCAGTGAACAATGCACCCATGCCAGGCGATCCCGGCCGCGAGGCCTACCTGGCCGAGGGCAATGCCCGGCAGGCCCGCAAGCGTGCCGCCGCGGACGCGCTGATCCGGGATCACGCCGGGAGACTGCTCCTGGTGAACCCGACCTACAAGTCGGGCTGGGATCTGCCCGGCGGTATGGCCGAAGACAACGAGGCCCCCGAGGACGCCCTTCGACGCGAACTCAGTGAAGAACTCGACCTTGCGGTCGCCGATCTGCGGTTCCTGTGCGTCGACTGGGTCGGACCCCACGGCCCGTGGGACGATCTCCTCGGGTTCGTCTTCGACGCCGGCGCCCTGTCTCCCGAGCAAATCGCCGGGCTCAAGCCGAGCGACGAGGAGATCTCCGAACACCGCTTCTTCGAGATCCCGGAAGCACTGACGCTGCTGCCGGAGCGCCAGCGCGCCCGGGCCGTCAACGCCCTCCAGGTCTTGGAAGACGGAGTTCCGCGCTACCTCCGCGACGGAGTCGCTCTCTGAACGAAGCAGGACTCCCGCGCGGTCACACGATGACCCCCACAGAGGGTGCGCGCTCCTCCGGCTTGAACAGCACGCTCCGCACGCGAGCGAACACTTCTTCGACCGCATCAAGTTCCTGCTCGGACAGAGGCCGACCGAGGAGACCTCGGTCGTACCGGTGCTGCTGCTCGTCGCCAACGCCGATCACCAGCACGGCGTTCTGCACACGTTGAAGGACGGACCGCAAGGCAACCCGGGCTAGAGCCCGCGGAGACGAGCCGAACATACCGGCCATCTGTGCGAGGCCGTGGGTGACTGCTGCCGCCACCGCCCCGCGGTCGGCCGCCGCGCTCGGCCACGCGGCCAGAGCACGGTCCACACGGTCTCCCGCGAGCACCCCGTGGGCCAATGGCGAGGCAATCACCAGACCGACGCCGTGGCGCACCGCGAAGGCGCCGAGGTCTTCACCGTGCCCGAGATCGGCCAGCGGCTGTAACCCACTCGCCTGCGTCCACAGCACGTCGGGGCGGATCCGGTCGAACAGGTCCAGGAAGCGTCGTATCGAGCGCTGCGAGGAGTGAGATCCCGGGCCTCGCAGCCCGATGGCTCGGATCTGGCCGAGATCGCGCAGGGCCTGCATCTGCTCGACGACCGGGTCGAGGTATCGGTCACCAAGCCCGAAGTCGTAGGACTCCAGGGTGTAGAGGGCCAGGTGGTCCAGGTACAGGTTTTCCAGGGTCTGTTCAAGCTGGTGGCGGACCCGCGGGCCGGCGTAGGGGTGCGGAGCAGAACCCTGCACCCGGCCGACCTTGCTCGCGACCTGCACCCTGCGGCTCGGGTGCTCCTTGAGGATCTTGCCGACCAACCGCTCGGCGTGACCGCAGCGGTGGCTGTCGGCTGTGTCCAGCAACTGGGCTCCGTCATCATCGTCGCCGACGTCCAAAGCGCGCCGCAGGGCGTCGAGTAGCCGTGCGTCCTGGGGCTGAGGGGCGGTCGGTGCCCAACGGGAGCTCCCGCTGCTGACGCCCAGCGGTCGCACCGTCAGGCCCGGGGCCAGACGGCGGGGCGCGAGATCGCTGAGTGTCATCGGTCAGCGTCTCCTGTCCGGTAGAGGAAGATCGCGATGACCCGCTTCCCCTTCTTGTCGCGCTGGACTGCCCAGGCGCTTGCCAGTACGTCCACCAGAAACAGGCCCCTCCCGCCTTCATCGTCTTCGTCGGCGGCCGGGGGCATCCCCGGCACCGCGGTGGTGTCTTCACCGCCATCCCGAACCTGGACCGTCACTCCCCAGTCGTACACATCGAGAGAGATGTCCAGCGCCGCTCCCGCGTGCTCGACGGCGTTCCCCACCAGTTCGTCGGCCACCAGGACTACGTCGTCCGTGTACTCGCTGTCGGTCTTACCCGCGAGAGTCTTGCGGACTATGTGCCGGGCTGCGCGCTGCGGGGCTTCGATGTCGTGGAGGTCGATCGCAGCGCGCATCGTCTCGCGACCGCCGTCGCGTCCTTGAACACTCGGCAAGACAGTGCTGGTGGGACCAAGCACGGGGATCACTCCTCGCTGCATTCGCGATGCCCGGGGCGGGGACGGGAAGTCCTGCTGAATACCGTGGCGCATGTCGCGGCGCGGGTGATAGCGAAACCCGTCCCCACTTCTCCCCACTTCACCCGCGACGGAGGCGTCTTCGCACGCGCGCAGAGATGCACCGAAAGGACCCGAGCGGGAACAACGGGGCGACATTCGCGCGCTCTGCGCACGCCGAGATGTCCCGATGAGGAGACACCACTCGTTTTCCCGCCAAACAGCGAGGAGCCGATCCGCGCGCCAGACACCACCTGACCTGGGCGGACAGCGAGGCGGGGGGTCGCAACGATCAAGCGAATCGCACTTACCACGTCACGTAATTCTGGTCAAGCACTTCCAGGGAAGTGGGGTGAAGTGGGGTGGCGTAGCCGATCTTCGGCGGCGGTCGCGCTCGGGTGGGCGTCAGCGGCAGATTCGCCGCCCGAATTGAACATTTTTGTCCATGCTGCGCGGGGAATTCAAAGGGGCTACCGCCGTCCTCAGCGTCGCCGAAGTGGGGGGAAGTGGGGATCGATTTCGCTATCGGATCTTGCCGAGGAACGGCAACGCTATTCGCAGCTCCTTCGCCCCGCCTCCCACGGAAAGGTTGCCGTGATCTCTTACGTCTCGTCGGTTCTCGGTGCCCTGTCCGCTGCCGCGGGCCGCCCGGTCAGCTCGGCAGTCCGATGTCGTCTCAGACAACCGCGGCGCAGCGGTGGCGACGTCGTCTCCGTCCTGGTCCACCAGCTCTTGGTGGACCCCGACTGGCCGATTCCCCGCCGCCAGAGCGAGGTCAACGAGATGGTGGACATACTCCGCGCGCAGCTGCCCGCCCTGGCCTTGAAAGCCGGCAAGCCGCACCCGTCGGCCATCCTCGACGCCCCTGCCCCGGCCGGCCACATGGGTTCGCGGATACACCTGATTCCTGCTGGCGGAGGCCGCCCAACGCCTCATTTTCTGTGCGCAGTTGGAGCTTCAGGTCATGCCCGATCAGACCACGAACGGGGCGGACGTCACCGCACGGCAGCACACCCCCGTGAACGCCGTCGCCTGGCGCCCGCCCGCGGGCTCCGCGGTCACTCCCGGAAAGGCCCGGCGCCACCTCGTCGCCGCAGTCGCCGGGAGAGCGGAGCGAGGCGCGGCACCTTAGAGCGCTGCCGCCTCCCGGCTGCCGTGGCGAGGTCTTCCCCACGGCAGCCGGTCCCCTCGTCTCCGCCGCTCGTCCCCCACAGCACCGCTTCTTTTGAGGACTCATGATGTGTCAGCACAAGCCCGCCTGTCCGTCCGCCGGGGCCACGGATCGTGAAGCCGCTGCCGTGATCGCGGCCCGTCCGGAGCAGGGCTGGTCGTTGTTGTGCAACGGCGTCCTCCTCTTCGAGGACACCGGTGAGCTCCTCCCCGGCGGCGAGGTCATCGCCCCCCGCCGGCTGACAGCCGTGGTGACGAGCGCTGCGGCATGAGCGGAACCCGGTACGTCCAGGGCGGCCTCCCGGTGCCGTACGTGATGGCCTGGAGTGCGGAGAAGCACCCGGCACCCGCCGTAGTCCGACACCGGACCGGGCATGGCATCGGCTACGCGGACGAGACGCCGTATGACCGAGACTCGGACGGGGTGCTGTGGATCCGGCAGGCCATCGCACCAGGCTCCGGCAGGGCCCTGTTTCCGACGGTCCATGTCCTGCGCCAGCGGCGCGCGATCAGCCGGATGCTGTGCCAGGTCTGGGGCGCCGACACGCTGGAGCAGGACCCGGAGCGGCAGCTGTTCGTGGTCAAGGATGTCGGCCGCCCGGTGGAGGAGGGGGAGCGGACTACGGCCGCCCCGGTCTGCCCCCCCGTGTGCGCTCATTGCGGTCAAGCACTGCCCTCACCTGCGCGGAAGCGAGGCCCGGACCGGAGGAGCGGTCTGCCTCGTCCTCCGGCAGGTCGTCGACGAGATCCGGGTCGAGGTCACCGACGGCAACCCGCAGCCGGCCATGGTGAAGAACGCGGCTCCGGAAGACACCTCGGGGCGTGGGATGTTCTTGGCCGCGGTCTTCGCTCGGCGCATCGAGGTCAGCGACGACGGCTACACCACCACCGTGGTCTTCTCCCTCTCGGGAAGTCAGCGATGAGGGCGCTGGCAGCCGAAAGGGCAACTGCGCTCCGAGACGCGACGAGCAGCAGCGCCCAGGTCTCCGCACTACGCGGGCATGACACAGCGGAATCCGGTGTCGTTGTCCTCCATCGACGCGGCGGCCGTGTTCTGCAGGGACGGGGCTGCGCGTTCAAGCGGGGACGTGAAGGCAGAGCCCTTCAGGTGGTACCGACCGTTGTCGGGCTCTTCCTCGGTGCAGCACCACTCCCAGACGTTGCCGCACAGGTCGAAGACTCCGAACGGGCTGGCGCCGGACTGGTAGCGGGAGACAGGCGTCGTCGCGTCGATGCCGGCCTCGGACGTGTTCGCCTTCGCAGCGGTCGGTTCGTTGCCCCAGGGATAGATGCGCCCTCGCTGCCCGCGAGCCGCCTTCTCCCACTGCCGTGCAGTGGGAAGGGACTTGCCAGCCCAGCGGGCGTACGCGGTCGCGTCGTGCCAGGTGACCCATACCACCGGGTGGGTGGCCAGAGTGATGGGGCAGTTCCCGTCGGGCCAGTGCTGAGGCGGCCGGTGCTCAGTGGCCAGCACGAACCTCCCGTAGTCCTCGTTGGTCGTCGGGTAGACGTCGATGAGGTACGGCTCGAGCCACACCGAGCGGTTGTCGGGGCCGGAGAGGTAGATGCCCTCTTCGACGAGGGCCATGACCTTTCCATCGACCGGGTGCCGGCGGCGGGTGCTCGGGTCCCTGCGCAGCAGCTCCTCGGCCCGTTCGTCGTGCTCGACAGCGGCTCGTTCGGTCAGCAGCGCGGCGAATCGCTGCTGGACGTCAGGCGTCGCCCGGGCGAGGAGCGTGTCCAGGGCGGCCTGGTTGTCGAGTTCGAGCTCGATGGTCTCCCCGCGTCGTTTCCATCGTGGGACCTGGCGAGAGCCCACACCGACAAGATCGGCGAAGTCCTTCTGCTTCTTGCGCATGGCCATGCGCAGCAACTCGGCCTCTCGGCCGGTCCATCTGGTCACTCCCGCCATGATCTCGTCTTACAGGGTCTCGCCGGGGATCGACAAGTACGCCTCCTGAAGTCGCCGCAGGACGGGGTGGTCCACGGGGAACTCGGTGTCGTCGATCGCCGCCAGCGGCCGGACACCGATCGAGGTGTTGGTGGCGAAGGCGGCTGCCATGCCCTTCGCCTGGTCCAAGGCGACGGCGGCGGTGCGGTGTTCGGCATGCTGCTGTTGGAGCAGGGCCATCGTGACGCCGGGGAGCACAGGGGCGTCGGGCCAGACGACGGTGCCGTCCTGGTCGACGAAGGCCACGTTCCAGGTACCGCCCTCGGAGACGAAGCCGTCGCGGCCGACGAAGAGGGCGTCGTCGAAGCCCTCGCGCTGGGCCGCGCCTCGGGTGTGCAGGGCTGCGAACAGGCCGACGTGCTTCACCTGGGGGAGGTCGCGCTCGTAGACCAGGCTCTGGGCGCGCAGCGGCGCGGCAGGCAGCGCGCCGGCGCCGCGGACGGACACGAGAACGTGAGGCTCGCCGGCCTCGGCCGGATGCCCCATCTCGACCTTGGGGTCGTAGATCGACACGCGCACGACGCACGGCAGGGTATGTCCCTTCAGGGCCTGGCGGACGTAATCGCGCACGCGGTCGGTGTTCAGCGCCGCGTGCCACACGATCTTGCAGTCCCGCACAAGGCGTTCCAGGTGCAGCGTCAGGCCACGGATGCTGCCGTCGGCGTCCACGCGCATGGACGTGAAGTGCCCGACGTTCGTGAGCGCCAGGGGGAGCAGGTCGTCTACGGATACGGGCTTGCCGTCGAGAGTCGCCATGGCGCCCAGCATGTCAGGGCCGTCCGCGCGAGCGGCACCCCCAACCAGGTTACTGACGGGTCAACGTCATCTGAAAGTCATTCCCACGCCTTCACCGTGGGGTGTTCGCTGGTCACCGCGCAGTCACTTCGGGTGATCAGCGCCACTGCTCGCGCTGAGCGACGCAACACCGCTGCGAGCCAAACGATCCTGCCCGTTTTCCGCCTGGGAGGCCTCCCCCGCATGCGCCGCCACCGCCTTCGCTTCGGTCGCCATGCCGTATCCGCAGGCTGGAACACGGCGCGTCACGACCGGGAGCGCCAGGAGCGCCGCCCACTCCTCGCCCCTCACAGGCTGGCGCTCCCACGGCAGGGGGGTTCGAGCCGCTCGTCTTTTCAGGCCGCAACGTCCCACCGTCGTCGCACCGGTTGGTCAGGCGGTAAGCGATGACTGGACCCGTCCGTACAAATTCTGAGAAGGCTCTGTCTGTGCCGGCAAAGCCGGATGACTCCCGGGTCGTACAGCGGTACCCCGTCGATCTGGCCGTGGACCGACTGGAGTGGGCATCCCGCGTCAAGGGGCGCACGGCGGTGCGGATGCTGGGCTGGCGAGGGTGCGAGGAGGACGCCGTCACCGTGCTGGCGGAGCTGGCGCGCCACTCCCTTGTGCACGGGCGGGGGGGCGCTCGGGAATCGCGAGCGGTTCTGCACGGGCGCCTCAGCGTCACGGGCGCAAGGGAACTGCTCATCGACGTACAGGGCCCGTGCTCCGTGTTCCGTGACTTCAGCGCCATACATGCCGAAGCGGGCTGCGGCACACTGGATGACCTTGTGCGGGCGCACCAGTTGATCGACTTGGTGTGCCTCGTGGAGGACCGTGTGACGACGTTCCGCGCGGTGCTCACCGCAAGGGCGGTGCGGCTGTGACGCGCACCCGCTCCAATCACCGAGCCGGCGCCTCTCTCGACCTGAACGGTCCTCGCTTCGAGTCCGTGATCGCCTTTCCCGCGGTCCTGGACGCCATCGCGCCGGCACGGGGCGAACTACGCGAGACCCTGTCCAAGTTCGGTCTGTCGGAAATCGCGGACACCGTCGCCCTGGTCGCCCATGAGCTGATGGCCAACGCGGTCGCCCACAGATGTCGCGACGTCCCGCAGATCACGACGATCGACATGACGGCAGATCGGACGGTCACCGGGTGCAGGTCCACGTTCGCGATCCGTCGTGCGAGGAGCCAGTCGTGCGCCTCGGCGCCACCGACTGCGAAGGCGGCCGAGGCATGCTCCTCGCGGCGTCCCTCGCCGACCGTTGGGGAGTCGAGAAGCCGCCAGACGGAGGGCGCGGGCAGACCGTGCGGTTGGAAATGGCCTGCCGGCCCGACCGTGCGGTCTCCGCATGAGGCCGCTCCGCACCGGCGCGCGGGCGGCGTCCGCCGTCGACGGCGTCTCGGAGGCAAGCCGTCGGCACCCGCATGCGAGCACCACCCCGACGTCGCCGTTCTCCTCAGCAGTCCGCTCCGTCCGGCGCCGTGCGTCCCGACTGAACGCCGCAGCGGCCTGCTCTTCGCTCCCGCGTGACGATCTCGCAGGACCGCCACGGAGCGGGCCGCCCCTCACGACTTTCTCGGCAATACGACGCCCTGGAGAGATCCCCATGCAGACACTGAGCAGCCGCCACTCCTGGATCCTCGCTTTCGGCGAGGCGCCCGCGGCGCTCCCCTCGGCGCACGACACCGTCCGCGTCAGTCTGGCACTGGGCCTGTCGGCGATCGACGGCCTGGTGACCGACGAGGCAGGCGTCGGATCGGTGAAATGCTGTCTGGTCCACAGCCAGCTCCTCGTGCCCGTGGAGTCCGGAACGGCGATCCGGTGGCACGCTCCGCACTCCGTCTGCGTGTCAGGTACCCCGCGGTGCGCTGCAGAGGGCTACCGCAGATGCCTCGCCCTGTGGATGACCCCGCCGCGCCGCGGGACGGACCCGCTCACCGCGGCGGACGCCTTGCACGAGGCGCTCAGCCGGACCCGATCCCGCATGCGCACGGGACGCGGGGTGCGCCAGGTGTGCCGTGCGTAGCCGGCCCGCACCGCCCCATGCCCATGCCCATGTCGACCCCATCACGACCGGAGCACAACGCCGCATGACCTCACCGACCGACTCGCATACCAGCGCGCCCGCGGGGAGCGAGTGGAGGCCCGCCGACCTGGTGAGCGAGCCCGCCTACCACCGGGACCGTCCGCAGAGCGGTCGGGCGCTCCTCGACTTCCACCTGCGTCGCCTCGGCTTAGGCGCGAAGTGGGTCACCAGGGACTTCGGCCGCGGCTGTCGCGTGGGCAGGCATGTGTGGCCCAAGGGCATCGGAGTGTGTCGCGCCTACGCGCTGACCGAGGCGGCCTGGCCGCCGGGCGCAGACCTGTGCGCGACGGTCGACTGGTCGCCTGATGAGGCGTGGCGCCGCGACCATCAGCGGGGCACGGTCCCGCCCGGCGCCGAGGAGCACTGGCAGGAGCGGATCGCCGCGACGGCCGCGGCCCTGGAGTCGTGCGGCTACGCCGTGGAGCCCAGCCGCTTCAAGTGCTCCCCGCACTACGTCCCGCGCGCCGAGTTCCTCGTCTACCGGATGCCGGCGGGCTCCGCCCCGCGGCCGGCGCCTGCGCGCTGGGCGCTGGGCGAGCCCGTGCCGCCGCACTACCGGCAGCCGGAGCGGCGCCCCGACGAGAATCCGCCGAACGTCGTCGAGTCCGCGCTCCACAACGCCTGGACCCGCAGCTCCGCGAGTCGCCCGGCCGGGCAGGTCGTGGTGCGCAGCATCACGCAGACCGTGTGGCCGCCCGAGGCAGACCTGTGCGCCTGGCTGCGCTGGCGCCCGGCGGCCGCGTACGTCCGCGACCCGGGCACCGGCGTGCTGCCCGCGGGCGCCGAGCAGCACTGGAGCACGAGTTTGAACCGCCTGGAGGCGGCCCTGACGGACGCCGGGCTCACCTGCCGATCACGAGAGCGCCCGTGGTCACCGGACACCGACGACGGAGTCGACCTCCTCGTCTCCCGCGCCTGCACCCTGCCGTAGCTCACCCTCTTCAAGGACTTGCCATGTCCAACAGCCCCGCCCACTCGACACCGACAGCTCTCGTCGCCGGCCTGCTCACCGATCTGCTGCGCGCGCCGGCGGGCATCTGCTCGCGCGGCGAGGACACGCCGCTCATCCCCTCCCTCAACGCAGCCCTGTCCCGGCCGCGCCCCGCACGGCGGGCGGGACGCATCGAGGACCACGGTTTCATCGGCGATCTGCGGACGGGGGCGCTCGTCGACCGGGACGGCGGCATCGCGTGGCTGTGCCCGCAGCGTTTCGACGCCCCGGCCGTCTTCGCCAGCCTGCTGGGAACCGAGGAGCACGGCCTGTGGCGCCTCGGGCCCGCCGCGCCGGACGGATGCGCTCCCGCGGCGGACCGGCGCCGTTACCTGGCCGGCACGCTGATCCTGGAGTCCACCTGGATCACCCGTGACGGCACGGTCCAGGTCCTGGACTTCATGCCGCCCACCGGACAGGCCCCGCAGCTCGTCCGCATCGTGCGCGGCGTCAGCGGGCGGGTGCCGATGCACTCCCTGCTGCGCGCCCGCCCCGGCTACGGGCTGCACACGCCGCAGCTCGACCTCGGCGACGGCCGGGCGAGCGTCGACCTCGGCACGGGGCGGCTGTGGCTCGAGGCGTCCGCCCCCACCCGCGCCGCGGACGGCGACCTGCTGTGCGACTTCACCGTCTGCGAGGGAGAGAGCCTCGCTCTCACCCTGTCGTGGACCGAGGGCCACGACGTGCCGCCGCCGCCGGTCGCCCCCGCCGGACTGCTGAAAGGCACTCAGGACTTCTGGCGGGACTGGACGGCGCGGTCCACCTACAGGGGGCCGTACCGGGAAGCCGTCGAGCGGTCGCTGATCACGCTGAAGGCGCTCACCTACGCGCCGACCGGCGCCATCGCGGCGGCGGCCACGACCTCGCTGCCCGAAGAGATCGGCGGCGTGCGGAACTGGGACTACCGCTACTGCTGGCTGCGGGACTCCGCGATGATCGTGGAGGCCTTCCTCCGCTGCGGCTCCACCGAGGAGGCGCGCGCCTGGATCGACTGGCTCCGCACCGTCATGGGCGACCGCCCCGAGGATCTGCAGATCATGTACGGCGTCGGCGGCGAACGAACGCTCGTCGAGAGCGCGTTGGGCTGGCTGCCCGGCTTCATGGGCTCCGCCCCGGTGCGCATCGGGAACGCCGCCGCGGGCCAGCTCCAGCTCGACGTCTACGGCGAGGTCGTCGGCGCCCTGTACGAGGCTCAACTGCGCGACCCGGCCCTGGCGCCGGTCGTGGCGCCGCTCGTGACCGACCTGGTCGCCCGCCTGGAGGAGATCTGGGCGCAGCCGGACGAGGGGATCTGGGAGATCCGCGGGCCGCGCCGGCAGTTCGTGCACTCCAAGGTCATGGCCTGGACCGCGGTCGACCGCGCCGTCCGGCTCATCGAGGCCGGCCACGCCCGAGGGCCGCTGGCGCGGTGGCGCGCGCTGCGCGAGGAGATCCACGCGCAGGTGTGCGAGCACGGCTACGACGAGGAGCGCAACACCTTCACGCAGTACTACGGGTCGGCGGAGCTGGACGCCGCTCTCCTGCAGATCGCCCTGACCGGGTTTCTGCCGCCGCAGGACAAGCGGGTCGTCGGCACGGTCGAGGCCGTCCAGCGGGAGCTGTCCGTCCAGGGCGGCTACCTGCTGCGCTACCACACCGAAGGCGCCAGGCCGGGGGTGGACGGACTGGCCGGCGACGAGGGCGCCTTCCTCGTCTGCTCGGGCTGGTTGATCGCGGCGCTCGCCCTGATCGGCCGCGTCGACGAGGCCGAGATCCTCACCGACGGCCTGCTGGCGGCGCGCAGCGACCTCGGCCTGCTCGCCGAGGAGTGGGACCCGCACCTGGGCAGGCAGCTCGGCAACTTGCCGCAGGGCTTCTCCCACCTGGCGGTGGTCCTCGCCGCCCTGGCCGTCGAGCCCGCCCGCGCCGGCGGCCGGACACGGGTGGGGGTGACCGCGTGAGGAGAGGGTTCACTCGGAACGGCACCTTGCAGCGCGGCTGGCTTCGAAGTTCGCACCCGACCGCTCTCGGCGGCTTCCCGGCGGCGGGAGCCGCCCGGTGCGCCACCGGTGCGTCGCTGCGGCGCGCGCCACGCGGCGGCGAGGCCGCCGGTGCGTGGCACGCGCTCTGCACAGGAAAGAGCGAGGAGGTCCCGGCGTGACGTCGCATGTGATTCCTCCGGGATACTTCGAGCGGCCGGCGGTCGTCCGGGTGCAGGACTATTTCGGCGGCGGCAAGGACCACTACGCGGTCGACCGGCAGTTGGGCCGAACGCTCCGCGCGGTCGCGCCGTGGCTGCCGGGCAGCGTGCGCGTCAACCGCGCCCACGGCGCCCGCGTCCTCAACCACCTGAGCCGAGAGCTCGGCATCGACCAAGTCATCGATCTCGGCTGCGGGCTGCCGCACGAGGGAAACCGGAGCCTGCCGGACGAGGTGCGGCGCATCGTCTACGTCGACAGCGACCCGGCGGTGGCGGCGCACGCGCGGGTGTGCTTGGCCGAGCGGAGCGGTACGGCCGCACTCCTGGCGGACCTGACCGACCTGCGCGCCCTCCTTGCGGCTGGGGAGATCGAGCGGCTCGACCACGACCGCCCGATCGGGGTGCTGCTGCACGACGTCCTTCCCTGGCTCGACGACGAGAGCGCGCGCGCCGTCGTGCGGACTCTGCACGCCTGTCTCCCTCAGGGGTCCGTGCTCTCCCTCACGCACGCCACCGGCGATCTCGCCGATGAGGGGCAGATGCGCCTGCTGACCGAGGTGTACCAGAGGGCCGGAATCCTCTTCCGGCCGCGGACCGGCGCGGCCGTCCAGGCGCTGCTCGGTCCGTGGACGCCGCTGGACGGCCGCACACCGGCGGCGACCGCCGCCTGGCGTCCTCCCAGCGCCGCCTTCAACCCGCCGCCGTTCCTGCGGCCGGGGTCCGACCACTCTCACGCCTACGCCCTGCTCGTCACGACCGGAGACCGGACCACATGACCATCCTGCGCAGGAGCGCCCGCCCGCCCGTCACGGGCGGCGCCCTCATCGGCGGCACGCACGGACTCTGCCGTCCCGGCGCCCCAGTGGCCGCCCGCCGCCTCCGGCGGCTGCAGTGCGGCGAGGCGGCGACGTCCCTCGCGCTGCCGCACGAGCGCGACGTCGCATGCGTCGGCGCAGGCCTGGGGACGGCCGCGCTCGACGAGACGATCGACCGCAGGCGCCGAGTGGGCCTGCCGCCGCGGCGCATGACGCACCGCCGGCTGCTCGCGCAGGTAGCGTGCCGCGCCGCCGGGGTGTGCAGGGCCGCGCATCCCGATTGCGAGGCCGGGCCGTCGCCGCGCCGCTCCCGATCGCGACTGCTGCGCTCGCCCCTCTCGCGTCGCCTCCGGCTCGCGCCGCCCGCGCGGCCGACTCACCCGACCAACCGTCCCGGGGCACGGCGGCGCCGTCCCCGCCTCAGCTCGACTCGGGCCCGGATGCGCACCGTCGCCTGGCAGCCGATGAGCCTTCGAACCCGGGAGACGTGCCATGTCTGATCACGAACCTGCGGCGGCGCCCACCCGGCGTCACCGCGCCCACGCCAGTGACACCGTGCCCCTTCCGCCCGCGTTCACGGGAAGCGTTCTCACGGGAGCGGTGGTGGCCGGCGCCTGGCTGCTCGATGGGTTCGAGGTACTGCCCAGCCCGCTCGGCATCGCGACAGCGGTCGCCTCGGCCGCCTGCACGTTGTGGTGGACCGGAGCGCGGTCGCTTCGCGCGCGCCGCGGCCTGACCCGGATGGGGGAAGTCCGTGGGGAGCGAGATGCCGCTCTTCAGTCTCTGAACGAGGTCGTCACCGCCGTCGGCAGAGGTCGGCAGCACGTCCGCTGGGCAGCGGAGCAGGCTGAGCAGGGCACCGCGCACACCGACTTCTCGCCGACCGCAGCCCCGGCACGTACCGGAGAGTTGTGCGCTGACGCCGTCGTCCTGTTGGACGAGGCATTCGACGAGGCGTGGAAGACGGTGATGCTTGCCGCGACCCGCCAGCACCAGCACCTCAACGCGCAGGCGGAGCTCGCCGAGATCTTCAAGTCGATCTCGCCGCGTTTGCAGAGTCTGGTCAACCGCAGCATCACCGCCATCTCCGCAGTCGAAAGGGACATCGAGGACCCGGAGCTGATGGCCGAGCTGTTCCGGGTCGATCACCTGCTGACCCAGATCCGGCGCGCGGTCGAGAGCCTCGCGGTCCTGGGCGGAAACACCCCTCCCCGTGACAGCGCACCCGTGATGCTGGCCACGGTGATCCGGCGCGCGGTCGCGGAGATTCCCGAGTATTCCCGCGTGCGCGTGGGTCCGTCCCCGCACACGGCTGCTGCATTGCCGGGATACGTCAGCCCGAACGTGGTGCACCTGCTCGCTGCCCTGATGGAGAACGCGACGGGCTTCTCGAGTGACCGCGTGGAGGTCCACACCCATGAGGCCGCCGACGGGATTGCCATCGAACTGCTCGACCGCGGTGCCGGCATGTCGCAGCACAAGCGGGAATCGCTCAACCAACTGCTGGCCGCGCCGGAGAGCGAGGACCCTCGCGCCCGCCTGCGGGAAGGCAAGATCGGCCTTCTGGTCGCCGCCCTCCTCGCGAAACGACACAAGATCACCATTCGGCTGGGGCCCAACATCGTCGGCGGGACCCAGGCGGTCGTGGTCCTCCCCAGGGAACTACTCGTCCCCGCCGACCAGCAGCCCTCGCCCAAGCCCCCTCCTCGACGGCCACGTCCTTCCGCGCTCACGCCCGGTCCGGCGCGACGGGAGCACATGACGCCTCACCCGGCTGACACCGCTGAGTTGCCCCGGCGCATCCGGCCTGCCCTGCAAGACGACAGCGCCCCGGCGGCCTCTCACAGTCAGAACGGAAGCCGACCTCAACTGCCCCGGCGCGGCGAGGCCGAGACGCGTATGCCGCCTCTGGTTCAGCAGGCGCCGGCGGGACGCGCCACCAGCGGGCTGATGGCGAACTTCCGGTCCCGCAGACCGTCTGGAGACCCCCCCGAGTCCCAGCCACCCGCCGTGTGAGACACCCCTCGTCCAGCCGCCCTCCACCCCCCGACCAGGAGACATCCCATGCAAAGCGACGGCTTCCCGACCTCTGCCACATCTGCCCGAGACCAGTTGAGCGGACTGCTCGCCGGGCTTCTCGACAAGGCGCCCGGGACGACCCGCGCCCTCCTGGCCTCGGGCGACGGACTGAAGCTGGCCTGGACCGAACAGCCGATCGACGACGCCGACAGCCTCGCGGCCGTCACCTCCGGGCTGTACTCGCTCGGGCGCCAGCAGTTCAAGGACACGCAGGGCGGCATCCGCCAGGTCGTCGTCGAGCACGACGGCGGCAGCCTCTTCGTGATGAGCGCCGGAGCCGAGTTCACCGACAACAAGGCGGTGAACACCGTCTTGGCCGTCGTGGCCGCGCCCACCGCGGACCCCGGCCAGGTCGGCTGGGAGATGGAGTCCTTCATCCGAGGCCTGGACGAGCACCTGGTCGTGGCGGCCCGGCCCAACTCGTTCAGCGGGCAGGGGCGGTGACGTGGAGGCCGGCGGATGGGCCGACAGCTCATTAGCGGATGTCCGTCCCTACGCGATCACCGGAGGCCGCACCCGCTCGCACCACACGCTGCATCTCACCACCTGCCTGATCACCCGACCGGCCGCCCCTGGGACGGCCCATCCCAGTCCCGAGGGGGAGGCGCTGCTGCTGCACTGCAGCGGCGTCCCCCGCTCCGTCGCCGAACTCGCCGCCCGGACACACCAGCCCGTGCAAGTGGTGAAGGTCCTGATCGGGGACCTTCTCGACTGCGACGCGCTGGCTCGGGCCAACCCCGTCGGCGCCGAAGCCGATCCCGACGTACACGTACTGGAGGCACTGCTTCATGGCCTACAACGTCGGCTCTGAGCCCGGGGACGCGGCGCTCCCCGCGGCGGAGCTGAAGATCGTGGTGGCCGGCGGCTTCGGCGTCGGCAAGACCACGATGGTCGCCACAGTCAGCGAGATAGAACCGCTGATGACGGAGGAAGTCCTCACCGACGCCGGCCGGGACATCGACGACCTGACCGGCGTGGCGGAGAAGACCACCACCACCGTGGCCATGGACTTCGGCCGGATCACGTTCGACGAACCGCCCCGCCCCATGATCCTTTTCCTGTTCGGCACGCCCGGCCAGGAGCGATTCTGGTTCTCCTGGCCCGACCTCTCGTACGGCGCGGTCGGCGCGGTCGTCCTGGCAGACACCCGGCGCCTGCAGGACTCCTTCGCCGCGGTCAGCTACTTCGAGCAGCTCAAGACGCCGTTCATCGTCGCCGTCAACGAGTTCGACGACGCGTACCGCTACACGCCTGCCGAAGTACGGCAGGCCCTCGAGCTCGGCCCTGAAGTCCCGGTGCTCACCTGCGACGTCCGCGATCGCAAGTCCGCCATGACCGTTCTGATCCGCCTCGTCGAACACAGCCTCCGGCGCCGCCGCCAACTCACCTCTGGAGCCCTCACATGACCTCCCCCACGGACACCCCCCAAGAGGGCACGCCGCAGACCGAACGGGACGCCGTACTGCGCGCCCTCGGCCTGACCGGCCCCGAGCCGGAACTCGACGCGTTCGCCGCACATCTGGCCCAGGAGGCAGGCGCCCCATACGCCATGGTCAACATCTTCGGCGCCGAACAGCACTTCTTCGGACTCCACACGCCCGGCTACGACAGCGAACTGCCGACCGTCGGCCGCAGCATGCCCCTCGACCACGGCTTCTGCCCCGAGGTCGTCGACCGCGAGAAGGCCCTGGTCCTGCCCGACGTCTTCGCCGCCCCGCGATTCGCCGGGAACGCAGTCGTCGACCTGATCGGCATTCGCACCTACGCCGGAGCCCCCCTCCTGCACGGCGACACGGTGCTCGGCACCGTCTGCTTCGTGGGACCCGTGGAGCGAGGCCTGAGCACCGGACGACAGTCCCTCGCCCTGATCAAGCAGCACCGCGACGACGTCCAGAACTTCCTTTACCGGCGCGCCGGCATACAGCCGTAGCCCGAGCCCGCGCCGCCGAACGTCACGAGCGATCACCACCGAGAGGAGCCCCCAGTGTCCGACGCCTATCTCGCCGAGCGCCACCACCGACTCCGAGCGCAGGTCCGCGCTTTCGCGGAGTCCAGGGTCGCACCCCGCGTGGCGGACATGGAGCGCACGGGCGCCGTCGAGACAGATCTCGCGGCGGCCGTCGCGCGCCAGGGATGGATCGGCGTCACCGTCGACGAGGCGTACGGCGGCATGGGCGCCGGCCACCTCGCCAAGACCCTCATCATCGAGGAGCTCTCCAGAATCAGCGCCGCCATGGGCGCCGTGGTCCAGGCCTCCCAGCTCGGCGCCGCGAAAATCATCCACTTCGGAAGCGACCGCCAAAAGCGCGACTGGCTCCCCCGGATCGCCGACGGCTCATGCCTGCCCACCATCGCCGTCACCGAGCCCGAGTCCGGCAGCCACGTACTCGGCACGCAGACGACAGCCCGCCGCGAGGGAGACCACTACGTCCTCAACGGCCGCAAGGTCTACGTCGGCAACTCCCACATCGGCCACCTCCACGGAGTCGTCGCCCGCACCGGCGAAGGCTCCGCCGGCCTCACCGCCTTCCTCGTCGAAGCCGACCGCCCCGGCCTGACCCTGCCCTCCCCGGCCCGCACCCTCGGACTGCACGGCTTCAGCTTCGGCGAACTGCACTTCACCGACTGCCGCGTACCCGTCGGCAACCGCCTCGGCCGCGAAGGCGACGGCCTCGACGTCGCCTACTCCTCCAGCGTCCTGTACGGGCGCCTCAACCTCACCGCCGTCGCGCTCGGCATCCACCAGGCCATCCTGGAACAGACCACCGCCTTCGCCGACGAACGCATTCGCTACGGCAACCCGCTGCACCACCTGCCGAACATAAAGATCAAAATAGGGCAGATCCAGTCGCGCGTCATGACCGCCAGGCTCACCGCCTACCACGCCGCTCACCTGCTGGACCTCGCCGCCGCAGATCCGACGAAACCGCAAGCCGGCGACCGCCGGCCGACGCCGGCGCTCCTGGACACCGGCGCAGGCTGCGACGCCGAGCTGATGCACGCCAAGCTGATCAACGCGGAGTACGCCCTCGACTCCGCGCGGACCGCGATGGAGATCCACGCCGCCGCCGGACTGCAGGACGACGCCCCCATCGGCCGCTACCTGCGCGACGCCCACCACATCGTCGCCCCGGCCGGCACCTCGGACATCCAGTTGCTGCGCCTGGCCGACGTCGCGCTCGGCCAGACCAAGGGCCAGTGGTCACGCCGATTTCCCCACGGCCCAGCCACGGCCGCCCTGACCTGACGCGACGTCACGCAATTCGTTCCCGGCCCGAATCCCAGGAGGAACACATGCCGCACCCCACCCTCCCCCGCCCACCGCCCGCGGCGAAGGCCCTCGAACTCGCCCCCCCTGGCACCGGCGACGCGGCCAGGACAGCGACTGCACGGCCCGCAAGCCGCAGAGGGCCGCCCCGCCCCCGCCCGAGGACTGCCGCAGGCCCCCGATCACCGCATCGCTCCCACCCCTCGAAACGCCAGGTGCATCCCTATGACCACCTCGACCGCCCCCTCATCACCAAGGCGGCCGTCCTCGCGCACTCCTGGGGACTGGTCGGGCCCGACACCGAGAGCGGGGAGACGACCGCGGAAGCGGTCCGATGAACATCTCGGATGCAGAGCACGGGATTATCTCCGTCTTCCCGTTCCGGTCGAAAAATTGAAGGAGTCGCGATTCAGAATATTCTGATGACCTCGCCCGGCGAGTCTCGGCCAGCGGCGGCCTGCCCGGCAGAGGCGACGCTGACCGACGATGAGGCGCGCGACCTGAACGTCCTTCCCGGCGCGGACTTCGAGACTGTCACAAGGTCGCTCGGCTGTGTTCTTTTGCCGCACGACGCTGGGGGCCGGCATGCGGTCTGCGTGCAGACGCATTACATCGGGAAGACGCTCATTCTGTGGTCGCTGTTATGCCACGACGACGGCTACCGCGAGCTCCGGGTCGCGCCGGGACGCCCACGAAGCACGGTCGCCGAGAGTTGTCTGCTCATCTGGTACCACCCCGGCGAGTGCGACCCGAGTTGCGGCTCGACGCGTGAGGAGCCGAGAGCAGTGCTGGACTCGGCGAGGAAGGAAGGGAAGGCTTGATCAACTCGACCACGCCGCCGGGCCGGACGCCCCGAGCCTCGCCGTCCTGCGCGCGGACCGGGCCGCCGTGCGCTGGTGCTCCTCCTGCACACCTTCGCCCATTCCTCCAAGGCCGAATCGAGACCGAAGCGGAACTCGACGGGCGATGAAGAGAGCGCATCACTCAAGCACATTTCAACGGCATCGACCCGCCCGACCCGTGCCCGCCTAGAACGATCACAAAACGTCCGCCTAAACCGGGCCGTCGTTCCTTTCGCGACGTCTCTGTCAAGCATGCCCGGAAATAGAGAGAACGCGGGAGGCCTGAGGCGTGAAAAGGCAGCGCAAAACGTTCGTGCGCCTTGAGAAATTCATTGACCGCCACCGAGAGGAGAGATAACCTCTTCGGCATCGCGTTTCATCGATGGGCACGGAAAAGCTCGGCGGAATCCATCAAGCCTCTGGCGCGCCCCGCATCTTTGATGCGATATCGCCACGAGTGAGCGCTGACGGCCTGTGGCCGACTTGACCTTCTGCAGAAAGAACCACCGTGTCCTCCTCACTTCAGCCCCGCTTCCGACCCCTTGGGCAGAGCGCCGCGAGCCTGACCCGTGGGACCGTCCTGTGACGACCTCATCAGCGTCCACTACTGCCCCGGCGCCCCGCTCGCCCGCCTCGAAGTCGCCACCGCCCTGCGCATGCTCTTCTCGCGCTTCCCCGACGTGCGCCTCGCCGTCCCCGCCACCGAGCTGCAAGCGCTCCCGTCGCTCATCAGCAACGGCCACCTCGCTCCCGGTACGCCTGCGCCCGGCCGCCGAGCAGGCGGACTGACGACGCCGGCCCCCGAACCCCGTGCGCAGCACCTTCCGTGAATCCCCGCCGCTGCGCACGGGCCACGCTGCCGGCCCCTCCCCCTCTCCGAGGAGGGGCCGGCAGCCACGAACTCCGCCCCCGCAGCCACACCCCGTCCTTCCGGACCGCCAACCATCTCAGGGAAGCGACCATGACAGCAGCGGCCACCGCGGCCTCCTTGCAGCAGATACTCCTCGATGCCCTGCGAGCAGCCGGCTTCGAGGCGACGGTCCGCCCCGCATCGGACGGGGCCGCGCTGACCCTCACGCTGTACAGCAGACACAAGACGCCGGTCGCGACCGTGCAGGCGGCTGCCCGTTGGCTGGACGAGGCCGGAGTCGTCGCCGACGTCACGCTCAGCGACGACGGCTCCTCTAGCCCGGTCCTCACCCTGCCCACGGAGGAGTCCGTGCGACGGCTCATCGCCGCACTCCTCGACCCCTGGACTCGCGCCTACGCCACCCTCGCGCCACTGGCCGACTTTCTGGAATCTCACAGCGTGATCAGCGACGTCGACGTCGACACGCAGGCCGTCGAACTCACCCTGCCCGACGACATGCTGGCCTCTGCCGTCACGCTCGCGGCCCTGCTCGGCGCACCCGCGATCGACGCCGGCCTGGACCTGAACCGCCCCTGGGGGCTACGCCGTCTCGCCGGCCGCATGCAGTGGCTCGTGACAGGAGTCGTCGGCTCCGAGGTCACGGCCACAGCAGCGCAAGGCTGCGCCCACGATCCCGACCGCCTCACCCTCCGCCTGACGATCGAGCAGGCACACCGCCTCACCCGGCGACTCTCCCACCCCACGGAACCGGACAGCGGACCCCTGTCCCCGGCTTCGAGCCGCTGACCGACACCCACGAGGAAGACCACATGACCGCCCCCGCCCCCACCACGCCGCTCACCCCGGCCGAACGGCGCATCGCCAGAGGCGTCGTGCTCGGAAAGTCCCCCCGCGAGATCGCCGACGCCGAAACGCTGTCACTGCACACGGTCCGCACTCACATGCAGACCATGCGTCGCAAGCTCCTCTGCCCCGAGCGCTGCACCCTCGCCGTCCTCACCCACCGCCTCCTCCGCGCCGACGAGGCCACGGCTCCGGTCCCGGACACGCCCGCACCCGACCTGAGCGCCGAGCAGACGAACGTGCTCAGGGCCGTCACCGAGCACAGCGCCCCGCTCGACATCGCCCGCGGCGCCGGCATCGCCCCCGCAGACCTGCGCGCGGCGCTCGGCCGGCTCCTCGCCGACACCGGGGTGCCGGACACCACCCTTCTGGTCACCCGGGCCCACGGCTGGGGCCTGCTCGCCGCCGAGCAGCCCCGCACGGTGCGGAGCGGAGCGGACCGGTGACGACGTCTCCTCACTCCACGGCCGTCAAGCGGTCTCCCGCGCCCCCGGACGCGCGCCTGGCGCCGTCGCGCCCGGTGTACGAGATGCGCTCACTGCGCACGGACGCCGACCGGGCCGAAGCCGCGGCCCTCGTCCAAGACCGGCAGCACTGGCTCGCCCTCCGCGGTCTGCCCGTACCCGGCGGCGCCGACGTCCCGGCTCTCTTCCAGGACCCGGAGGCGGAGTCGGCCGGGCTGTTCGAGGACGGCACAATGCTCGCCTGCATGATCCCGCAGCGCGAGTGCGTGCTCGGCTGGGGCGAGGGGCGGTGCCTCTTCCTCGGCCACGTCCACACCCTCCCCGACCGCCCCGACGACACGATCCGGCTGATCACCCTCTGGGCGTCCGACGCCGCCGCCCGCTTCGACCTGCCGCACGTGCGGGCCGAGGCTCCCGCCCAACACCCCCGTGCCGATCCCCTCGCCCGCCTGCTCACGCGCCTCACCGCCATGGGATGGGACCTGCGCGGCTCCGGAACGGGGCAGACCGGCAAACGCGTCGCACGCCTGGAACTCGCGGCCGAACACCGGTTAGGGCTCCGCGCACTCATCGGCTGCACCATTCGAGAGCCGCAGTCCGCTGCGCGCGGAGGAGGCGTGGCATGAGGAACGCCAAACCAGGACCGGGCAGCTTCGACGGCCTTGGCCGCGACGGTGTCGGCGCTGCGGAGCATGACGACCGGGCCCTTGGCCGCGGAGTGGTCGAAGGCCCGCTCCAGCGCCGGGCGGATCCCAACCGGCAGGTCACGGAGCCGGTTAATCGGCCGCACCCGGTCCGCGATCAGGTCAGCCCGGTAATGCGTCAGGACCCGGAGCGTGGAGACCAGCTCCGAGGGCGTGTCCAGGACCGCGAAGCCCGTCGGCGCATGCGGGCCTGGTCGGCGATGACCCGCGCGGCCTTCGCGTCGGTCTTGCCCTGGCCCTGGCAGGCGCCGGACATCCAGTCGAGAACAGAGTCTCGCCGTCAGCCACACCCGGTCCTCCCGACCGCCGATCATTCTTAGGGACACGTCATGACGAGCATGCCATCGTCGGGCATCACGCCGGCGCTGCGGCTGCGCAGCGATCTCTTGCGGCTGTCGCGGACCGCGTCGCATTTCCGGGCCCCTGTCGCGTCGCCGAGCGACCGCGCGGCAGTCCGGCGCCTTCTCGCTCCGTGGCTGCCGATCGCCGTAGCGCACCGGCACAACGCCCGGGGGTCGGTCAGCGACGAGAGCCGCTGGAGCAGCCTCATCGCCGCAGCGGAGGACCCAGACCTCGACGCGCCGTACCCCGGGGACGCCCACGCGCTGTACAGCCGCGCCCAAGACCTGCTGCAGGCCCTGCTCGAGGCGACGCGTCCGGGTCCCGTCGCGCGGCAACTCGCTCAGGGGCTGCGCCAGTCCATCGTCAGCGGCGAGTATCCGCCGGGATCGCTCCTGCCCATGTCTCACGTGGCCGCCGACGCCGGTGTCGCCGCAGCCTCGCTCGTGCGAGTCGAGCTGGCAGCCAGAGACCTGCAGCTCGAGGGGCGGGTGACGGTCGACAGCCGCAAGCGCATCCGCGTCGGCGAGAGCACCACCGACAGACCCACGCTCGTCGCCGACTGGCTGAGTGTTCTGATCGAGCAGGGCGCCTACCGGCCCCCGGCCCCGCTGCCGAGGGCTCGACCGCTCGCTCGCACCGTGAGGGCGTCGCCCGACGAGATCGCGCTCGCTCTCCGGCTGCTGTCCGAGCGGCACGTCGTGCATCTGCAGCGGGGGGCGCGTCCCCTCCTTCGCGCCGAGCATCCGCTGTGCACCGCCCAGCCCCCCTCCCTGAGCACGCTGCTGCGCCAAGTTGAGCTGCGCGCCGACGACCTGAGCGGCGCCGCTGCCCAGCATCAGCGGGAAGTCGATGCTCGACGAAATTGTCAGTGGGTCCTTCTGTGGTGGCGCAGACGCCGCACGCCACCGGCAGCCGAGCTGCACTCCACGCTCGCCTCCGTGCTCGCCGCCGCCAAAGTCTTGATCGCGCGAGGCGCAGACCACGACGCGGACACGACCTCGGCCCACCTGGTGCGGGTCACCGCCATCACCGCCGCCGCAGCCGTCCCGGCTGACCTCGACGCCCAGCTCTGGCGCGCAGCCTGCCTGAGCACCGCCGTCCTCGACTGTCTGAGCACGGCCGAGGCACGAGACAGGTCCGCCTAGTGAGCACGCCCCCTCGCTCCCCGATCCGAGGCGCCGGACGAGACGCGACTCCCGCCGAGCCGCGCAAACCGGCGCCGTCCACGGTGAACCGGTGGCGGCTGATCGTCTTCGCCATCGCAATGGGCGTGCTGATCATCGCCGCCTCGCACCCCGCGTACCCGTAGGGCCCCGCCCGTCCCCCGCCGGATGCGTCCGGTCGCAGCGTCGTGGACCGAACTCGAGGGGAGCTCGCCAGGCTCACGGCATGGATCACGACGCAGCCCGACTGTGCCGTGCCCATGCCTCCGCGCGCCTGTCCTGACGCGCGACCTCTGCGCGGGCGGCTGGCGGCCCCCGCGCCCTCACCCCTTCCCTGACTTCCGGAGCATCCTCTGTGACAACGGCATCCCAGACGCTGGGTCCATCAGGCCGATCCGCCGGCGCTCCCAGGCGTCGGTCCCTCGCCATTCTGCTGGCAGGCGAGGGTGTCGACTACGCGGGGGACTCGGTCCAGCGGGTCGCCCTGCCCGCACTCGCGGTGCTCGGTCTCGGCGCCAGCCCCGGTCAGGTCGCGCTCCTGGCCTTCGCCGGGACCATCCCGGCACTGCTGGTCTCCCTGCCAGCCGGGGTGCTGCTCGACCGATACCCCCTACGCGCCGTTCTGGTCACCACCGACCTCGCGGCGGCGGCCGTGGTCATCGTGATTCCGGCTGCGGCCTTCTTCGACGAGCTGACGATGCCGCTGCTCTACTCGATCGCCCTCGCGCTGGGGTCCCTGTCGGTCCTGCACACGGCCGCCTCGATGGTCGCCGTCCCCCTCCTTTCGGACGCCGGACAGCGCCACCGGGCCAACTCGCTCTTCACCGCCGTCATCACCACCGCCGGAGTCGCCGGAAGCGCCCTGGGCACCGTGCTCGTCGCAACGGTCGGCCCCGCCCGGACCCTGCTCGCCGACGTCGCCTCCTTCATCGTCTCCGCATGCTGCGCAGCCCGCGTCCGCGCCCTGCCCACACCCGACCGCACGCAGGCGGCTCGGCGGCCGATGCTCGACGAGATCCGCGAGGGCCTGCGCTACTCCGCCAGAGACGACGTGCTCCGGCCCGTGCTCACGGTCCTGACGGCCACCGCCATCGGCAAGGGACTGACCGTCACCCTGCTGGCCTACCACCTGCTCACCGCGGTACGGGTGGGCACGACCGGCCTCGGCCTGATCATGGCCGCAGGCAGCCTCGGCGGACTCACCGGCGCCCTCGTCGCCCCCCGTCTCACGCGCCGCTACGGCTCCGGCACGGTCCTCGCCACAGGATTCACCGTCCACGCCCTGATGCAGATACCTCCACTCGTCGCCGCCCCGGGACCGGCTTGGCTCGCGGCCCTCGCCGTCGCCGCAGGCGGGCACTACGCCGCGGCCACGTGCGTGGGCACCACCCAGCGCTCCGTACAGCAGTGGATCACCCCGCTCCATCTTCGGACTCGCGTCCAGCAGACGGCGCTCTGGCTGAGCCAGGGGAGCCAGCCGCTCGCGGCGCTGGCCGCCGGAGGCCTCGCCGCCGTCACCAGCGTGCGTGCCGTCATGCTCGCCGGCGTCCTGGTCCATCTGCTGTCCGCGGGGATGCTCTGGCGCTCCCCCGTCCGCCGGCTGACGGTCAAGGACGCGGGGGGCGCCCGATGAGGCTGATCGAAGACGATGCGCACCTGGTGGTCCCCACCGCCGAAGCGGCCTCGGCCCCGTCCGCGACGCCGTCCACCCGCTCCCAACTCCGGTCGGCCAAATCCCTGAGCCGGCCAGGCCGGGGGAGCCGCCGGACCGACATCGCGCAGATCCGTCAATGGTCCTACGGAACAGCGGCGATGACGGCTGGTCAGTCACAAATGCATCGTGAAGAGCAGCGTCTACCGCGCGCTGAACTTCCCGCTGACCGCCGGCTTGCCCCCGACCCACGCTTCGAGGCCGGCCACCGCCTCCTGGAACTGCCGCCCGAGATCGTCAGCCTCGGTGGGCAGGCCGCAAGGAGGGGGCTCGCCGTCCTCCGACCGTTGGCTACGTCGATGCGAAGTTCACGTTCCGTGTCACCACGAAGGGCGCCCGTGAAGGTGAGCACCCGCTTGGTTCTGCCGACGAACAGGGGGCGCCGTGCCGCCGAGGGACAGAGGCCCACATGAGTCCGAACAGTACCTACTGGATGAACTACGCCATTAGCGTCGCAGATAGGGCTCCGTACCGAGGTCGGCGAGTCGGCGTCGCGCTCGTTTCCGAACACGACGAGTTGATCTGCTCCGCCTTCGAGGGCGAAACAGCCGGCGGATGCTGGTATCGCACTCTGCGGACCAAGATTCAGGAGCTCGGAACGCGCAGCGCTCACAGCGTATATCTGACTATCAACACCCTGTCCGCGGACTGCTCGTTCGAGCTCGGCGAACTCTTGAAGGAAGTGTGCATTGACAGGGTCTACGTCGGCCTTCCAGACCCCGCGCTGACGAGGTACGTCGATGATGATCCCGTCATCACAAGGGGCCATGTTCACCGCTTCTCCGAAGATTTGCAGCGTCAGATTCTCGAGCAGAACCACGGCTTCTACACAGCGAGCGAGCAAAGCATCGACTGCAACCCCCACTACTCCACACACCGCATCAGTGAAGCCGTTGCCACCAGGCTGACGTCGAGGGGGTTCGCCCTCACCAGGAGTGACGTCAACGCGTCCAGGAAAAGGTCTGCGCTCGCTTCTCTCATCCGTCAGAGGTATGGGATCGAGCCCGGAGAGGCTGATCACGCCGTAGGCGCCGCACTGTCCGAAGCGTTCGATGCGAAGTACGGCGCCTACGACCACGCGTACGACGCTCGTGCCGCCAACGCGAGGTGGATGGACGACTTCATGTCGGTTTATAGGCAGTCGTCCACACATTCGCTCCCTACCGTCAACATCCTCAACGTCGGCGTCGGGGCCGGCCACGAAGCGGTCGCCCTGTTTTCCGATTGCCAGCAGATAACTTTTGTCGACATCGCAGAAAGCGGCCTTGCGAAAATAAGCCGACGCATTCCCGCATCAAAAACGGCCGTCTCCAGCGCCGAAGACCTGTCCGCCCTACCGGGAAGCAGTTACGATCTTTACGTCTCGTTGAGGACGTACAACTCCTCGTTCTTCGACACGTCTGCGGCAGCCGCGGAAGCCCACAGAGTGCTGAAACCCGGCGCGGTGATTATCGTCTCCGTAGCCAACGGATTCCTATATACTCAGCGAGGCTGCGTCGTGCCAGGATTGATCATCCCGGGCACTGAGTTCGTCGACCTCTACCGCGGAATGGACACGGCCAATCTGATTGCCATAGAGTTCGACAGTGCCGGGTTCAAAGACATTCGAATGCGCCCGACGAGTACCGAGATTTATCTGTCGGCTGTCGCCGCCTAACGCCCCCCAGTCGGCCACGTCCGGCGACGGCCGGGAGCGACTGGGCTGTCCAGAGCGACCAGCGAGAAGGAAGGACTTCTGCAATGAACGGGCAAACGACCGTCGCCGATCGGATCCTGCGGTTCAACGAGGAACTTGCGGAGACGACGCTCGAACTGCCGCCCGGATTCTCGGTCCTCAACCCGTTCAACGGCCCCCAGAAGGAGCGCGTCCGCGAGGTGACGACCGCGTTCTACCACAAGTACTACGACGACGACAGGCCGCGCCGTCTGGTGCTGGGGAGCTCGCCCGCTCGACGGGGCACGGCCGTGACGGGGGTCCCGTTCGAAGACGCCAGGCTCCTCGAAGGAGAAACGGGAGTCGATGTCGACGGCTATGCAGTGAGCCGGCCCTCCGCCGGGTTCCTGCACGACGTCATCAGGCGCTACGGGGGCCGGACAAGATTCTACGGCGACTTCGTCATGAGCTTTGTGTGCCCTCTCGGACTGGTGAGAACGACCCCCCAGGGGAGAGAGGTCAACTGCAACTTCTACGAAGACAAGAAATTGCTGGAGCTTCTGCATGCATTCCTCGTGGACGCTTTGGAGCGTCAGGTGGCATTTGGAATCGACACCTCGGCGTGTTATTGCATCGGCAGCGGCGAGAACTTTAAATTCCTCTCGAAAGTGAACGAGGGGCAGCGCTTCTTCAATAAGATCGTAGCCCTGGAGCATCCGCGCTTCATCACGCAATACAACGGGGCGAGAAAAGAAGAATTTGCCGAGAAGTATCTCAGTGCTTTCCGCGGAGAAGGCGACTAGCTGTGCCGCCCTACGCGGCGCCTCCTTCGGCTGACTCCCCGCAGGCTGACGGCTCCTAACACGACGGATCGAAAAGAGGGAGAACAGCACAGTGGTGACAGAAGGCAAGGTCCTGGTCCACTTCGGTTCGGAACGCGTCAGCGTCCACCGCCTGCAGAGCGGTGAGCTGGAGCTGCTCACGAGGAAGCGGCTTGCATTCGGAGCGGGCCTCACCGGCGAGGCGCTCGCGGACAGCGTCGGCGAGTTCTGCGCCGGACTCAAGGAGTTCACCGAGGCCGTTGACAACAAGAGCACGCGGGTGCACGCCACCGGGCTCTTCCAGCAGCTCCCGCAGCCGGAAGCGGTCACGCTGGTCAACAGCTTCTACGTCGACACGGGCCTCTACTTCAACATCGTGAGGCCCGAGCTGGAACGGTTCTACCTGGACGCGGGCATGTCCGCCTGCGGCTCGAGCGACATGGTGGAAGGCCTGATCCGACGGGAGTTTCGGACGGCAGTCGTCTGCGGCAGCTTCCAGCAGTCCCTGGGACACATCGAGGGCACCATCACCCAGCTGCGCGAAACCGGCACCGAGGTGCTCAGCCCCCGCAGCACCAGGATCAAGCCGGAAACCGAGGGCACCGACTTCATCCTCTTCGACTACCAGGACTTACTGAGGAACGAGCGCGACACGTGGCGGCACAAGTACGCGCACATGAACGCGTTCCGGCAAGCCGACGCTGTCGTCGTGTGCAACCCGGGCGGTCGCGTCGGAAGCGGCACCGTCTTCGAGCTCGGCTTCATGTCCGCGGTCGGTAAGAGGGTCATCTTCACGGAGGAGCCCCTGGGCGTGTCTGTCTCCTTCCCCTGCGAGGTGGGCCTGGGCGCCTGAGCAACCCGCCGAGGACCGCCGCACCTCACCCCGTTCCCGCATCTTCACCCGGATCGGGTCTCGGTGAACGGCGCAGTCCCCGCACCGCCTGCTCGTTCTCTCTGCCCACCCCGATCCCGCATCTCGGCTACGAAGATTCGGAAAGGACTCCCGCCGGTGGAACACATCGATACAACGCGCGACAGGCTGCGAGAGATCGTGGCGTCTGTCCTTGAGGTGGAAAAGGAAGCCATCGCGCCTGGCGCCCAGTTCTATGAGGAACTCGGCATGAGCTCCCTGGAGAAGGTCGAGGTCGCGGTCGCGGTCGAGCGCGAGTTCGGAGCCCTGTCCGCGCAGGAAGCGGCAGCCTTCACAAGCCTGGACGCGGCGGTGGCCGTGCTCGGCGAGCGGGCCAGGACCCTCCGGGATGTCGACCTGATCGACCGCCTGGTGGCGGGCCATGTCTGCGCCGGCCGGGGTGACCGGGCCAGCTACCTCGACCCCCAGGCCGGGGAGATCACCTACGCGGGCCTCCTGGAGGCAGCCCGCGGGTATGCGGGCGCGCTGCGGGCCGCCGGCATACCCGCGGGCGCCCGCGGGCTCTTGGTCGCCGACGACTCCGTGGCGACCGTAGTCGCCGTCCTCGGCTTGTGGTGGCACGGCTGCGTCCCGGTGGTGATCAGTCCGGTGCTCACGGACGACGAAGTCCGCTACGTGGCCGACGACTGCGCCGCCGCGATGGTGCACCTGGACGCGGCCTCCGCGCGGCAACGCGCCCTGGAGGAGCTGTTCGCCACGAGCACCCAGTTCTCCGGCTCTGACGTCCGCGCTTCTCTGGCAACGGCCGAGGCCGGCCCCGCCCGCCGCCCGCAGGAGGCCGGGCTCCCCGCCGCGTGGAGCGCGGGCCTTGAGGCGCTCGTGCAGTACACCTCCGGAAGCACTGGCATGCCCAAGGGGGTGCGGCACTCGGCGGGTGCGATCGCGGCCATGGCCGACGGCATCGGCGCGGTCCTGGGCCTGACGCCCGAGGACACCGTGCTGTCCAGCGCCCGGATGAGCTTCGGCTACGGCTTCGGCAGCTCCGTCCTGTGCCCCCTGGCGGCCGGCTCCCGCGTCGCGCTCATCAGCGGCACGGTCGACGTTCACTCCCTCGCCGCCGCGATGCAACGTCACCGGCCCACCGTGCTGTTCTCCGTCCCGCGGCTGTACGCCGCGCTGCTGAACGCCTCCAAAACCACGCTCACCACCGACTGCGTCGACTCCGTGCGGCTGTGCGTAGCGGCAGGCGAGAATCTCCCGGGCCCGCTCAGCGAGAGGATCCGCACCGCCTTCCAGGCCCATCTGCTCAACGGCCTCGGCGCAACCGAGGTCCTCTACATCGTGGTCGGCACACCACCGGGGAACGGGCGTCCGGGCACCTTCGGGGTCCCGGTGCCCGGGATCACCGCCACCGTCCGCACCTGGGACGGCACGCCCGTCGCCGACGGCCAGGAGGGCCGACTGCACATCGCCGGCCCGACGGTCGCCCTCGGCTACATCGGTCGCCCGGAGGCCGCCGCGGTCACTTTCGCCGACGGCGGCGCCTACACCGGCGACATGGTGCGCCGTGCGCCGGACGGCACCCTCACTCATCTGTGCCGCACCGATGACGTGCTCAGCCTGGGCGGCTACAAGGTCGTGCCGAGCGAGCTCGAGAGCGTCCTGCGCGACGTGGAAGGGGTCCAGGACTGCGTGGTGGTCGGCGGCCGCGACGCCGACGGCCTGGAGCAGGCCGTGGCGTACCTGGTGGCCCAGCCGGGATCCGACGAGGCCGTCGTGCGGCGCACGGTGCTCGCCGCGATCCGTGGCGGCCTCGCCGCCTACAAACGCCCCGCCCGTCTGGAGTTCCTCGACGAGCTGCCGACCACGTCGACCGGCAAGCTGGCTGCCTTCAAGCTGAGGAAGGCGGCTGGACAACCGTGACCTGGGACATCACGGGCATGGCCGCCATCGCCAACATCGGCGCCAGCCCTCCGGAGATCTTCGCCGCGTTGTGCGCGGGCCGCGAGAGCCGCCAGCCCCTGAAGGCGTTCGACCCGGACAAGTACCGGGCGGCCTACGCCTACGAGATCGACGACCGGCCCGAGGGTGGCGACATCCCGCGGCGCGCCACCCGCTGGCTGACCACCGTCGTCCGCCAAGCAGCCGCCGACGCGGGCCTGGGCGAGGATCTGTCGCAGGTGCCCGTGCTGGTCGGCACGACCATGCGCGAGCAGCGCAGCCTAGAACTGTGGTGGCGCGACGACGCGGAAGTCGCCCTCGAAGAGCTGCACTTCGGCACCGCTCTGAAGGCGGCCTTCGGGACGTCCACCACGTACACCTTCGCCAACGCCTGCTCCGCCTCGCTGTACGCGCTCGGCATGGCCACCGACATGATCGACCTCGGCCTGGCCGACACCGTCGTCGTCGCGGGCACCGACGCCGCCACCGAGAGCGGCTTCGGCACGCTGGACCGGGTGCAGAACGACCTCCCCGACGCGCTGCGTCCCTTCGACGCCACCCATAAGGGCATGTTGATGGGGGAGGGCGCGGCAGCCGTCGTCGTCCAGCGCGCCGGCACCGGGAACGGGCCCGTGCACGCCCGGGTGCGCGGTGTGTCCATGAACTGCGACGCCCACCACGCCACCGCGCCCGACCCCGACGGCATTACCCGCGCCGTGCGGGACGCCTACAGCAGAGCAGGGGTGCGGGTCCGCGACATCGATCTGGTGATGCTGCACGGCAGCGGCACCCCCCTCAACGACCAGGCGGAGTCGAGCGTCCTGCAGCACATCTTCCAGGGCGCCGGAGACGGTCCGCGGATGACCGCCATCAAGGCGATGACCGGCCACACCATGGGCGGTTCGGGGCTGCTCAGCGTCGTCATGGCGGTGCTCGCCATGAAGAACGGGACGGTACCCCCGGTCCTTGGACTGGCCGATCCGATCCCCGAGGCCGCAGGACTGGGCCTGGTGCAGGACTCCCCCGCCCCCGGCGTCCTGAATCTCGCTCAGATCGACGCCTTCGGCTTCGGAGGGATCAACGCCGTCGCGATCGTGGAGGCAGCCCGATGAACGCGACGAGCACCGCGCACACGAGGAACCCGGGCGCCCGGGAGGTCGTCGTCACGGGCATCGGACTGGCGCTGCCCGGCGTCGCATCCTACGGCGACCTCCTCGGACCGCTGCCGGGGAAGGGCGGCTTCGACCCGGCCACCGGACTGATCGGACGCGAGCTGCGCCACAAGGACCGCGCGTCCCGGCTGGCCCTGCGCGCTGCCGAGTTCGCCCTCCACGACGCGGGTCTGACCGACGCCGATGACGCGTTCACGGGCGCGGCCGAGGCGACCGCCGTAGTGGTCAGCACCAACCTGGGCAACGCGGACAGCGTCTGCGAAGCCATCGACACCATCGCCACAGCAGGTGTCATGGGCCTCAGCCCCCTGGGCCTGCCTCAGACGTCGAGCAACGTCGTCGCCGGCTGGGTGGCCATCCGCTACCGGCTGCGCGGCCCCAACCTCACCGTCTGCAACGGCGTCACGAGCGGTCTGGACGCCCTGGCCTGGGCCCGGAACCTCATCATGGCGGGGCGCGCTGAAGCGGCCGTCGTCGTCGGCGTCGAACCCGCCAACGACGTGGTGACGAAGGTCCTCGGCGAGCAGTCGACCGACGCGGCGGTCGCGGTCGTACTGGAACCCGCGGAAGCAGCCGCCTCCCGCGGCGCACGGACCCGTGCCACGATCACCGGCTACGCACGGGCCCGGGACCTTGCCGCGGCGCTGGCCCGCGCCGGGGTGCCCGAAGAGGCCTCCGTCGGACTGTGGCTCGCGGACGAGGCGGGTGCCGCGAGCGCTGGGGAGGGCCATCTGCTCGCAGCCACGCGCCGGATCGACCTGGAATCCCAGATGGGCCCACTGTCCGGGGCGCTCGGCGTCCTGCAGTGCGCTGCCGCGGCTGCCCATCTGGAGAGCGGCGCCGCCGGGAACGCCCTGGCCACGGCCGGAGGCCCAGGGTACGACGCAACGGCAGCCCTGCTGCTGACACCGTCGCCGGCCGCTCGCCCATCCACGCAGGAACGAGGACAACACCCATGGCCACGACGAGCGTGACCATCGAGGATCTCCGCGCCCTGATAGCCGGCGTACTGGAGACCGAGCCCGAGGAGGTCACCGACGGGGCGCACTTCGCCCACGAGCTCGACATCGACTCGCTGCTGATGCTGGAGATCTCGACCCGCGTGGAGAGCGCGTACGGCGTCCCGGTGAACGCCGTGGCCGCCAGCGGCGCCACCACGCTCACGGAGATGCACGCCTTCCTCGCCTTGAGGCTCACCAGCCAGACGCCGGCTTCCCCGCTCATCCGGCCCAGGCCGCTGAGCGACCCGGCGGCGCGTCTGTTCCTGCTCCACCACGCCGGCGGCTCGCACCTGCTCTACCGGGGCTGGGCGGAGCACCTCCCAGAGGACTGGGAACTGTGCCTCCTGGAGGCCCCCGGCCGAGGCCATCTGCAGGCCCTTCCGCTGATCGGCGACTGCGACCGGCTGGTCGACTACTTCCACACCGCTATCGCACCACTGCTCGACCGGCCGTTCGGGTTCTTCGGCCACAGCATGGGCGCCCTGATCGCCTACCAGCTCACCCGCCGACTCCGGTGCCAGGGGGAACCGCTCCCCACCTGGCTGGGGGTGTCCGCCTACGGCGCCCCGCAAGGCGAAGCCGGCGCCGACAGCCGCCCTCACCTGATGGCCGACGACGAACTGCGCGCGTGGTTGCGGAGCTGCGGCGGCAGCCCACCGCAGCTCCTCGACAACGACGACGTCTGGCACAAGTTCGCCCCGGTGTTCCGCAGCGACTTCCAACTCGTGGACACCTGGACTCCTCCCCGCAGCCCCGAACCGCTGCCCGTCCCGCTGTCGGTATTCGCGGGCGTGCACGACAAGCTGATCAGCGAGGACCGCCTCCTTGCCTGGCGAGCGTTCACGACGCACTTCAGCGGACTCAAGAGGTACGACGGCGACCACTTCTACCTGACGAACCACCAGCAGCTTCTCGCCGCCGCCATCACGGCCGCGATGCGCTCCGCAGCTCCTTGAGCCCGCTCTCACCACCACGCCAGCCGCCAGACGATCAACTCCAACGGCGTCCTGGCGGAGGGCGCCGGGGCGAGCCCTCAGGCGTCGGGGTTGACTTCGGGGTGCGTGAACCGCACGGGCCGGCCAAGCGACCGGGCGTAGACGATCTCGGCTCGGGTGCTGTCTCCGATGTAGTCGCCGACCACGAGCACCTCATCGGCGAGAAGGATCTTCGACCGGTGCAGCTCGTCGAGCCGCATCTTCAGCGCCTCGGCCTCGACAGGATCGGACCAGAGCTCGTGCGGCGACTTCAGGTCGCAGCCCGGCTTGACGACGATCCTCCCGGCCTTGGTCTCCCGCAGATCGGCCTCGGCCATCTCGGCCATGAAACGGGTGGAACCGCAGATCGCGACGATGCGCGGGAAGTTCAGCTGCTTCTTCGCCTCGGCGAGCTGGTCCGCGGGGGTGATCGCTTGCGGGGATGCCGCTGTTCCTCCTGGTGGTGCTGCCCGAGGGATGCCTGCGGAGACGCGACCGAAGGCGTCCAAGATCATCTTTTCGTGGACGACGTGGCCACCCGCGCGCCCGCACTCTATGCGACGAGCATCTCTGCCTGGTGCCGCTGCGCCCGCCGGTCGGCCCTACGCCCCACCTGTGCGACGCCGAACAGGTCGCTTTCGCCACGAGAAGCCGGCGTCGGTTACCGCGTTCAGCGCCTCGATCAGCCGCGTCACGCGGCAGGGGGCCGCGGTGTCGGCTTGGTCGGCCGGTCCCCTGCCAGCAGGCTGGTGGCGGTGCCGGGTCGGGGTCGAGAGCGGGGACAACTCGAACGAGGGAGGCGCGATCAGATGACCGCGTTGACGGAGCGTTGTCCGTCGGCGATCTTGCGCGCCCCGCTGCACCCGGCGCGGCCCGCCGCGGCTCGCGGAGCACCGGCGGCCACGGTCCGTGCCCGTGTCCTGATCGACCTGACCACCTGGCGCCCGCTCATCATCTGACCGCTCTCGCTGTGCGCTTCGACGAGGAGACCATGTCCACCGCATCTCACCAGTCCGCTCCCAAGCCTGCCGCCTCTTCCCCACCCGGCCACACCGCGGAGGAGGAGCTGATCACGGCGGTCGCCGACACGCTGGTGCTCGCGTACGGGCTGCACCCGGTAGAAATAACGCGTATCCCGGAAGGCACCGCGACGGACAACTACGCCGTCGTGGACCAGACGGGCCGGCGGCACTTCGCCAAGGTCTACCGCACTCGGGAACACCTGAATCTGGAGCGGACCTCGGTCGAACTGTCCGAGTACTGCGCCGACGGAGGCGTCGCGACCGCGCGGGCAACCCGCACGCGCGAGCACGAACTCATCGAGACCCACGGCCGCCTGCCGATGTCCCTGTGGTCGTACGTGCCGCACACCGAGACCGCCGAAGGCGGCCTGGCGGGTGCACGGTGGGCAGCCGTCGGCACAGCGATGGGCCGCCTCCACAGCCGGCTCGCCGCTCACCCCGCCGCCGCCCCCACCCTGAAACCCGGCGCCGCGGTGTGCGACGTGGCCGCCTCACGGGACCGCTTCGAGCACCTGATCCATGCGTACCAGCACATGCCCAGGCTCGGGGAGTTCGAGACGTGGGCGCTGCAGGCGGCGCGTGAGCGGCAAGCCATCCTGGGGGACGCCGAGCGCGCCCTCGCTTCGCTTCCGCATCTGACCGTCCAGGTCCTGCACGGCGACATGGCCGGCCCCAATGTCCTGCTCGCGGCCAACGAGGTGGCCGCGATCGTGGACTTCCGACCGCCCGCACCCGGGTACCTCGCCTGGGAGATCGCGCGTCTTGGCTGCGACCCCAAGAGCGTGCTGGACAACAGCGCGGAGAGCTGGCTCACCGGATACATCGATCTCACCCTGGCCTACCGGGACGCCAACCCGCGGGCGTCCGTGAACGACCTGGTGCACTCGCTTCGTGTCGGCTGTTCAGCCATGCTCTGCTCGGCCTTTCCGCTGTCGGTACCAGTGGAACGACCGCACATCGTCGACGCCGCTATGGAGGCCTACGGGCGGGTGCGGCACGAGGCAGCTCTGATGCTGCTGGACCGGCTCCCTGTGATGGAGGAGGCCCTGCGTGACGCTCTTCGCTGAGTTCATGACCCCCATGGCCGGCGTAACTCACGCACGCCGCAACCCCGGACAGCGAACTCGCCTGTCCGGGCCTGCTGTAGCAGCAGGGCACTCAAGGGCCGGCCCGAGGGCGCGGAGGCCGGCGCGCCGAGCTCGGGGTGGAGCCGGGCGGCGGCCGCGGTAGGTCTGGAGAACGGGGCGGCGATCATCTGGTGAGCTGGTCCACCAGGAGCAGGTCGTCGGGGCTGATGTGGATCGCGGCGATGTCGGCGAGCCACTGCATCCACACCGGCTCGATGCCGGGCGCGGCCTCGAACTCGGCGTCCGTGATGCGTCCCTGGACGTAGGCGACCGTCCGGTCTGCCAACTCCCGCAGAGCATCGGGAGCGATCCAGCGGACGTTCTTCGTCTCGCGGGCGCTCGGGGTGAGGTCGCCGGCGACGGTGGCCTGGTAGACGGTCCAGTCGTGGCCGGTGCCGCGTGCGCTGGGGAAGCGGCGGCATCTGTTGTCCCGCCAGCAGCCGGTGACTTGGGTGAGGCCGGTGACGGTGAGGCCGAGCTCTTCCTCGACCTCGGCGCGGGCCGCGTCCTCGGCGGTGCCGTGGTCGTCGACGTGGCCTGCGGCAGGTGCCGTGCCGGGCGGGAAGGTGGCGCGGTCGAACATCAGGTAGCGGCCCTGATCGGTGATGACGATGCCGACCGAGGTGTTGTCGCACGTCTTCATGGTCTCGTTCCTGGTGGGTGCTGGAGGTCAGGCGGCGGAGCGGTCCTCCCGCTGCCAGGCTAGTCGCGCGGAACAGAAGGACAGGGTCGGGATGGCGTGTGGTCCGCAACGTGGTCGCAGCATCCGGGGGGATGACCTCCTGAAGGGACATCTCCTGGATGAACTGCACCTCTGCCCGCAGCAGATGAGACAGCTTCCCGCGGCGGCTTGGCCCTTGCGGCCGAGTGCGACATGGATGTCCGGGGCGAGGGCGGCGTCGACCCCCGCACCCGCCGACGCGCCTTCTGGGGTACGGCGTCTGGGTACCTCGGCGATTCGGCCAACCGCCCGTGCCGGCGTTGCCGTTGCGGGAGCTGGGTCGGTGCATGTGACCGGGACTGACACTTTGCGGATCTTGATGCTATTGCAGCAGGTCGCGGTGGCGGCAGGGATCGCAGTTTGCGGATCTTGGGGACGTTAGTTTGCGAGATCATGCCCCCGCCTGGTCGCTTTGCGTGACTGTCGGTTTGATCAGTCGCATGGCATGGCTTTCGAGTGCCGCCAACAGCCCAGGATAAGGAATGGGTGCTTGTTTCTGGTCCCAGCGCCGCAGGAGTTCCAGGTGCGGAATCTCAGAACGCAGGGCGCGATCCGTGTGCCAGATCGGCGGCTGGAAGACCGGTGCGAGTGAGAACTCACTTTTGGTGACTCGACTCCAAACAAAGGCGGATGCTGCCTCTCGTGTGCGCCTCGTCGGCTTCCTGCCTGTGAGTGAATTCTTATGCTGGCAGAGATCGTCCCATGTCTTGTCGTCGAGAATCCAGCCGGAGAACTCTGTCCGTCGCGCCTGGTAATCGATCCTCTTCCCGCCGACGATGTGCTGAGCCAGACGTCTCAGCGTGGCCGGTAGGTCACGATCTTTGAGGTCTTGGAACGGAGCCAGTGGCTGGATCCGCAGACGATCCTGGGTGCTCCAGGAGGTGGGGATGCCGAGGAATGCTGCCGCTTCCAGAAAGTTCAGGTTGCTGATTGCTTGAACCAGATGAACCGGGAGAACGCGTCGAAGCCGGCGGCGTCTGGCCGCGATGATCGACTCAGGGTCCTCGAAGATTGCGGCGGACAGCCAGGAGACGGGAAGGAACTGGGGAATGTGTTCGGCAGCAATCTCCAGACCGGTGAGGTTGTTGACTGAGGAGAAGATCTTCTGGGTGGTATTGGCTTTGGAGGGTCGTAGCGTCGGGGCTCCTTGCCGGATCCATTCGGGTGAGAGCCTGTGTCGATAGACCTGGTCGATCTGGCGCCGCAGCGAGGGTGAAGCTTCGCGAGCGAGCGTGTGCCAGGTCCTGCCCCAGCGGAGGTCGTCGCGGGTGGGCAGGTGCCGCAGCAGTTGAGGCAGGGTGCTTCGCGGTCCGGAGGGCTCTTGCGCGAGCAGGTGGTAGGCAGCGAGGAGGACACCCGCGGTGGCGAGGGCGGAATCGGGAGGTGTGTTCCAGGGGGTTCCGGGTTGACGGCTGGTGGCCTCGGCCGTGGGGCGGGTCCGGCGGGTGCTTCGCGGCTGTGCCGCGAGATGCGCTTCCAGAGGTGCGTGGGCCTGTGTGGGGACGAGGTCGGCGGCGACGGGCCAGCCTGCCTGGATCATGGACACCGCGACCTGCAGATTGGCGAACCGCTGGGAGGCGAGGTCACTCGGCGTATCACCGACGAGTAGGTCGAGAAGGACGGCCTGCAAGTTTGCCATGTCATGGGGAAGGGCCGCAGTCTCTGGTTCGGAAGTGTCGAGCCGGTGGCCGCAGATTTCTCGTTTTTCGGGGTTGCCGACAGGGTTGCGGCATTGTGCGGGGTGGAGCCTTGGCGTGTTGGGGGTGGGCAGCAGGGTGACGGAACTGCCAAGCCGGCCGCCGAGAGCGGGGAGGCAGCAGCGTGGGCAGTCGCTGAGCAGGAATGCCTGGTGCTGGAGGCAGGCGAAAACGAAGCCCAGTCGCCATTGTCGCTTCCAAGGGCCGCCGTGAAGGTTTTGGATCGGTGTTCCGTCCCCTGCGAGGCAACGAGGGCAGTAGCGTGAATGATTCCTCAGCACCCAGGGTTCTTTCCGGGGTCGCAGCGCCTTCCCCGGACTGGGCAGCATCTGTGTGAGGGCGGGATATCGGTCACTGTATGAGCGGAGCGTAAGCGAGTCGGCCTCTTCGGGGGTAATCCGAGCAACCCTGGAGAAATCCTTCAGGCGGGCTTCGTCCATCATCAGCAGATGAGATGCTGAGACTTTCGCGTGTGCGTATTTTGGCGTGGTCAGTCCGACCCGCAGGGCCACTTGGTCGGGGGTCAGGTCAAGACGGTGAGCCATTCGGAGAAGAAAGCCGGGGAGGCTTTCGTCGGGCAGCGGCCGAAGGCTCCTGGGCAGCGGGTCCCTCGCTGTGGGCATAGGTCAGCCGGTCCTGTCTTCGGCAGCACGTGGTCCGTGATCGTCGAATACGGTGTTGCGAGGTCGGCGTCTCGCGCCGGACGGCCGACGGGCGGCGGACGGCTGGTCTGGCGGCATGGGTTCGTCAGGGGCGTTGGCCATGTCCTCGCGTCTGAGCACGATCTCGTCGAGCAGGTCCTCGTCGAGGACCTCTCTGCCGCTGTCCATGGCCTCCTGGGTGCCGTCCTCGATGAGACGGCCGAGCAGACCGACGACGCCGCCGGTGCGGCGCATCAGGTACTCGGGCATGGTGCCGTCGGTCAGCATGCCCTTCTTCGCGTTCAGCAGCCGAAGGTGGTTCTCGACCCCTCGCAGGTGGTTGAGGAAGGCTCGGATCTGTTCGGCGGTGGTGTGGCGGAATCGGTCGAGTTCGACCAGTTCGAATCGGTGCTCGGTCTGGGTGACTTCCAGGCCGTGGATCCGGGTCGACTCAAGCTGAGGCATGACCCACTGGGCCGTCGTCTTGTCCCACTTCGCCTCCCGCAGCAGTCCGGTGGCGGGGATGTTGACGCCGGTGAGGATCAAGGTGACATCCAGGCTCATGAAGGCCCGCATCAGGTCCAGGACATCCTGGTCGTCCGAGCGGTGCATCCGGAGCCGGCTGATGTCGTCGAGGACGAGGACCTTGACGCCGTGGTCTCGCAGGGAGTCGGCGACCAGGCGGACGAGTTCGGGGAGGGTCGCCCGCCTACGGAAGTCGGCCCGGAAGAAGTTCAGGATCGACACGCATGTGCTCTTGGGTGTCGCGGTGACCGGCGTCGAGACATAGACGACCGGCGCGTGCAGGTCGACGGTCCCCTCGATGGCGCCGGGGATCAGGAAGTCGTGCAGCTGAAGCCACTGGTCCTCGAAGGCGGCGGTGGCCGAGCAGACGGTGGCGGTCTTGCCGTAGTTGCCCCAGCCGCTGACCATGATTCCGGCCAGGGTCGGGGCGTCCTGCTTGAGCGTGTTGCCGTTCAGCCGCCGCCGGATCAGCCGGGTGACCTTCTCCTGCATCGGAGTCCGCTGCAGCGGCAGGTTGACGTTGGTCATCCTGCGATAGAGGTCGTAGTCCGTGCGTCGGGCGGCCGGGACGATCCGCCACTGGTCCGGGGTCAGCGCCGGCGGCGGGACGAGCCGCCCGCGGTGAGCCCTGTAGTGCTGCCAGCCCGAGTAGGTGTCCCGGTGAGGACGTCCTGCGAGGATGAGTTCGGCGATTTGGGCCCGGGACGGCAGGCCGGCCAGCGGATCGTCGGGATCGGGGACATGGCTCACGCGTTCTCCTCGAGGAGGCCGTCAGTGTCGTCGAGCGGAAGCAGGAAGAGAGGCCGGCGACGTAGCGCGTCGTCCAGCAGCGGTGGCGCGACCGGTTCGTCCCTGACGGCCTCTTCGCGCCGCCGGCGACGGTCCAGGTCGGAGGCGGCTTCGATCGCGCGAGCCTGATCGGCCCAGGCAGCCGGCATCAGGGCCGGGCGGGCAGACGGCTCCGGCCGGTCCGCGGCGGCGGCCTGCGCGTGCGTCTCCTCGCGTACTCGGGCGGCGCGTTGCTTCTTCCCGGTCTTCTTGGCCACCTGTGTGGGCCACTGATCGACGGGGGTGACCGACCCCAGAATGCCCAGCAGGGCGGGCAGGAGGTCCTCATCCGATCGGGCGACGATCTTGTTCGCTCTCAGGTGCTCGAGGAGGGCATCGGCGGTCTTGTCCGAGAACGCGGGGATCTCTCCCTCGGGCGGAAGTCCCCGCCAGCGCAAGGGGTGCCAGGTTTCGTGGTCGGCGGGGTCCTGGAAGAACACCTGCCGCCGGTCTCGGCGGTCACTGCGCACGACCCACTTCCCGGGATGCTTGCCGCCCCGGTCCGACGGGTGGAGGAACCTCGGCTCGTCCAGTACGTCCGCGTGATACCAAAGTCCGAGGATCTTCACTCCGCGACGGGGGTGGATCTTGACGTGGTGCTTGCGCAGGAGCCGGTAGTAGAGCGACGGCTCGGGGAAGTCCAGGTCGAAGCCGCCTTGCTGCATGGCCGCGGCGAACAGCGTGTTCGGGCTGTGATCTTCACCCGGAGCCCAACTCGGAGCGTATTCACACAGTTTGCGGTTCTGCCAGACGCTGACGATCCAGGTCGCGATGAGGCGTTCGGCCTGTGCGAGGGTGAGGGACGCGTCGCGCTCGGGGTCGGCCCCGCGGTCGGCGACGTCCGTTCCGGTGAACCCCAGCAGGTGCTCGAACAGCATCGTCTTGATTGTGGAGAACTGCCGCTCGACCGCGAACTTGTCCGTCTGCCGCAGGACCCGGGCAGGCAGGATGTTGCAGCCGAGCTCCCGCTCGGCCTCGACCAGGTCGTGGTTCTTGTAGGGGCCGCCGTGGTCGGTGGTGATCGTCTCCGGGGCGAAGAACGGCAAGGCCGCGACCCGGTGGCCGGTGAACTCGGCGATGACGTCCGCGGGGACACCCGCGTAGGGCCACTCCATCTCCTCGCCCCAGCCCTCCCGCATGGGCAGCGGCAGCATCACGTCCCGCAGCAGCATCGCGACGTCGACGGAGGTGTCTGACTTCAGCGTGAGCCGGAAGGCCGGCAGCCCGTGTGTGTATAGGTCCAGCGCCAGGGTCAGTGTCGCCTTGATTGCCTCGCCGAAGACGGTCTCGCGCAGCATGACCGGCATGGGCGTCGAGTCCAGCGCGAGGACCTGCCCGGGCCGGTGGACCACCACCCGGCCCGCGACGCCGGCCTCCGCGGCGTCGTCCGCAGTCCGCTGGTAACGCGGCCTGGCCCCGCCTGGACCGAACCACTCCTCCCAGACCGCCGCCAGCGTGTAGCGGGACGGGATCTTCTTCACCGGGAAGTCGGGGAAACGCTCGCGAACATATTGGTGCATCAGACGGTGCCTGGCGGCCATGGTGATCCGGGCCCGGTCCCTGCACTCCTCCCTCACCGCGAAGATTGCCTCGCGGATCTCCTCCGTGATGCTCTGGCGCCCGCCCCGCCGTCGCGTCCACCGCCCGTCCGCGCAGGCCAGGAGCAAGCTCTCCCCCGAGAGTCTCGTCAGCGTCTCCAGGGTGCGAAACCCCAGCCCCTTCAGCCCGAGCAGGGCCGCCTCCTGTGCCGGGATCGCCTTCACCTCGGCGGCCTTGGCGTACCGGCGTTCGGTCAGCGTCGTCCGAGCCGGGTCGTAAGCGGGCCGCGGTTCACCCGGCCTCGCCCGGGACGGATGCCCGTCACGGAATCCGGTCGCCGTCTCCAGCACATGCTCGGCACGGATCCTGGCCCGCTCCAGCTGGTTCGGCGTCAAGTCGGCCAAGGACCTCGGCTGAAGGAGTGCCCCTGAAGCCGGTCCAGCGTCCTTTTGACCCACCAGTCGCAGGTCAGGGTGGTTGACCAGCCAGCGAAACGAACGCGTCTCCGTCCGGCCGGCACCATTCGACAACACCAGCCTGCCGACATGGGCCTCGACCGACTCGATCGTCCACTCGACCCCGTTCAGCGCGACCCGCCGGCCCGCCGAGACCTGCAGCAGCCCCCGCCGCGGCGCCATCAGCCGCCCTCCAGTGAACCGGCTGCGGCCCAGATCGGCGAACGGTCGAGCAGCGGCTGGCCCAGATCGACCCCGAGTTCCCGCTGCCAGAGCAGCCGCACGATGTGCGCGCGGGCCACCGCCGGCAGACTCGTCGACTCCGCCAGCTGCCCGAACGGCATCCTCTGAGCCCCGAGCGCGGACAGCACCTGGTCCCTCATCCCGAGCAGATCCCGCGCGGGCCGACGGCGCGATGACAGATGATCCAGCACGCTGAAGACGTGCTGGTGCCAGCCTGCCACCACCGAATAGCGCCATCCGCAGGCAGCCGCCGCCTCCCGAGCCGCCGCGAACTTCAACGCATCGGTCGCCTTGACCAGACGAGCCGGACGCACGTCCAACAGCCACAATCGGCCATCAACCACCGCCAGGAAATCCGGGACATGCCAGGACTTTCCGCCGGCATGCTCGAAGTCCAGGCGGAACGGCTGCGACAGCACCTCCGACACCTTGAGGAAGTCGAGCGCAACCAGCAGATGGGACTCCTCGATCGACTCGAACCCATGAGCCCGCCCAGTCGTCACCATGTACTGCAGTCCCGGGTGATGCCGCTGGGCCCGCCGCCAGGTGAAACCGCGAGTTGGCTGCGTCGACAGCACCGGAACGTGAGCCATGTCCCGGACGGGCCAGGAGACCTCGCCGCCGTCGACCCTCCACGTCGTACTCCACCGGCGCGGCCACTCCGAACCGAGCCGCAGCAGGCCCCGAGTCTCCCCGTCCTCGTCGAACTGCGCGACCAGATCCTCCAGCCCGCACACGTCCGACGCGATCACCGCCTCCCCCGCGTGTCTCACGTACCCACAGCAGCAGACCGGCTCCTCACAAAGGACGCGATCTCCGAACTTGATCGCAACTGTTCTTCTCCAGGCAACTGTGAGCAGGGCGAGGTCTGACCTGGGGTGCCTCCGGTTAAGTGGGGCAGGTGGCGGTCGGTGTCCCGCTCAACCGGAGGCAGCATGTTGGTTCACCCACGGAGCCAAGCCAGCAGGCGCCGTGGAGCCGGGCGCAAAGAGCTGACCGGCATGGATCGGGGAGCCGACTTGGCTCTCCTGACTTGCTGAGCGAGTCGGTATTCGTCCGCCTCGCGGATGAGTTCATGAGAGCGGATCTGGTGCAACTCGAAGTGCATGCCGCTCGCTCCTACTGCTGGAACTCCGTGACGTCGGCGACCACGCAGCTGACGTTATCGGGGCCGCCGGAGCCATTGGCGAGGGCGATGAGTTCGCGGACCGCCTGCTCGGGTTCCCTGGTCTCGGAGATCACCCGGTGGATCTCTTCGGTCGGCACGACGGTCGACAGACCGTCGGAGCAGAGCAGGTAACGGTCTCCCTGTTGAGCGTCGTGCAGGCGCATATCGGGGGTGCCGTCGGCTCCATGGCCGAGAGCGCGTATCAGCAGTGACCGCTGGGGGTGGGAGGCAGCTTCTTCCGGGGTGAGGCGTCCTTCGTCGACCATCGACTGCACCATGGTGTGGTCGTGCGTGATCTGGAACAGCTCCCCGTCGCGCAACAGGTAGACGCGGGAGTCGCCAATGTGCACGAGGGCCAGCTGCGAGCCGGTCCAGAGCATCGCGGTGAGCGTGGTCCCCGCCTCATCAGAAGAAGAGTCGGCCCCGGAGACGCCGTGCACCGCCTGTTTGGCCTGTTCAATCGCGTCGTCGAGGACATTGAGGAGACTGCCCGCCGGGATGCTGTCGGTTTCGAGATGCTTGAGCGCGTCAATGGCAGCCGCGCTGGCGGGGGCTCCTTGACCGCCGAAGCCGTCGGCGACTGCGAGCAGACGGGACCCTGCGTAGGCGGTGTCCTGGTTGCTCTCGCGGACTAGGCCGGTGTCGGAAAGAGCGGCGTAGCGGATACCCAAGGGCTTGGCGGTCGGGGCCATGTCAGGGTCCTTCCAGGAGAGGTGGTCGATGAGGAAGGTGGCCAGGTCCCGCCGTGCGGCGGTGTCGGCTTCGACCTGGGCCCAGAACACGCGAATCTCTTCGGCTGCCGGACCTGCCTCCAGCGCGCAGACCTGCTGGATGCGTGCGAGAGGCATCCCCAGCCGTCGGAGCCAGGCGACCAGCCGGGCTTGATCCAGTTGCTCCGGTGCGTAAAGGCGGTAGCCGGTAACCGGGTCGACGCGAGCGGGAGTCAGCAGGCCGAGCTCGTCGTAAAGACGCAGCGCCTTCGGTGACAGCCGGGACGCTTTAGCAAACGTCCCGATGGTCAGCAACCCCATGCTCGTTCCTCCTCATGCCAGGCACGTCGCTTGGCTCCTCTGATGCTGTGGGCTCCCCCAAGGTGAAGGTCAACCAAGGCACTCAGCCCGTCCGATGGTCTCCCGCTCGTACGCCGACAACGCTCGATCAGCTGACACCCCGGTCCGGCTCAAGACCGGAACCCTCAGGAACTTGCCTACTCATGAGCGGCACCCAGCCGTACGTGCCTGTAGAAGGGCAGGACTGCTTGTACACGGCAGAGAGCACGACAGCAACTCAGCGTTACATGTTCAAGATCCGCAAGGTAGAGACCCCAACCGCAAAGTACAGATCCCGGTCACAGTGCAGTTTCCACGGTTCCTCGGACGCTCTATCCCGGGACTTCAGGACCGTCTGAAAAACGTGTGTTCGATATCGAGGGCTGCGTCGTTGAGTCTCGCGAACCCGCCATGACCGACTGACAGGAGGGATCGACTTGACCTCGGGCAGCGCCGCAGCACAGCCGAGCACGGACGAAGCGGAGGGAACTCCACCGGACAGCGGGAGCACGGCGCAGGCGGAGGACCTCCAGTACCGGGACGAGTCCCGGCTCCAGGCCGGCACGCAGATGACGACGACCACCCACGAAGGCCCCGCTCCCGTTCCGGCGTGGCGTTGCGGCGACATCACCACCAGCGACCTCTCGGGCCTGCCGGAGCCCGCGTACGCGGTCATCACCTGCCGCCTGGTCTGCCGATGGATGGACGACACGGCGCCTACCTCCACCGCGTCCGCCGCCTCCTCGCCCCCGGGCGGGACGTTCCGGGTGGTCGCCGAGACCGCCGGACGCCGCGAGGCAACCGACCCCCGCCACGGTCTCGGGATCAGCCCCGCCGAGAGCGAAGCCCTCACTTCCGGCTGGTCCGCTGTCCAGGCCGCCGATCTCGACGTGCTCCGCTGCTACGCCCTTCGCCCCTGACCCCCACTCACCCCTTTTCCGCTGGAGGACTCGGTGACCACCGAGAAGAACACTGTCGACATCTGGAACACCTACGGCACTCACCAGATCACCCGAGGACTTCATCTGCCGGAGCTGGAGAGGTGGGACTGGGGAATCCCGGAGACCGGCCCCGGCGTCGACGCCCTCGGCGAGGTGGCGGGACTGCGTGTCCTCGACCTGGGCAGCGGCCTCGGCCGGCACGCCGCGCACCTTGCCGCCCTGGGCGCCGCGGTCACCGCCGTCGACGCCTCCCCCGCCCAGCACCAGCGTGCCCTCACCCGCTACCCGGCCCACTCCGGCCTGCACCTGGTATGCGCCGACGCGGTGGCCCACCTGCACGCCGCCGATCCGTACGACCTGATCTACTCCGTCGGCTCCGTGCCGTACCTGGACCCCAACCGGCTGCTGCCCGCCCTGGCCAACGGGCTCAAACCGGGCGGACGCCTGGTCTTCTCCGCGCTGCACACCAACTCGGACGGCGCCGGGCCCTCGAACGAGGTGAGCCCGCGGCCCGAGATCCTGCGACTGCCCGGCACGACCCAGGACCACCCCGTGAACATGTGGGTGTGTTGACCGAACTAACTTCGCTGTTTGTGCAGGTCAGAGCCTCTTCTGCTAGCTTCCCGGCATGCCTGAGCGGAGTGATCCCGAGAGGGAT